>JAABTD010000123.1 GCA_011390065.1 Desulfobacteraceae bacterium | reverse complement strand
TCTTATCGACATTGCTTTCCTTTTTTTCCCTCTCCGCCGCATTGTTGCTCTGAAATGCGAAATTTCAAACTGACCATCGAATACGACGGGACCGCTTACCACGGGTGGCAGCGGCAAAAACGCGACCGGACCGTGCAGGGGGAAATCGAACGGGCGCTGACCATCATGACCCGGCAGCGGGTGGCGGTAAACGGTTCAGGCCGGACCGACGCAGGGGTCCACGCCCTGGGTCAGACCGCCAGCTTCCGGTGCGACACCCGGCTGCCGTCTGAAACCCTCCAGAAAGGGCTCAATGCCATTCTGGACGACGACATCGTCATTCGCGGTTGCGAGGCCGCTCCGGACGCCTTTCACGCCCGGTTCGACGCCATCGGCAAGGTCTATCGCTATCAAATCCTCAACCGTCCCCTCCCGGACGCGGTGGGGCGGCAGTACCACTGGCACATCCGCACGCCTCTGGACCCGGCCGCCATGAAAGAGGCCGCCGGCCATATCCGGGGACGGCACGATTTCAAGGCCTTTGAGGGAACGGGCAGCCCCCGGGCTCACACGGTTCGCCACGTCCGTCGTTCGGATTTGATCGCGGGAGAAGACGGTCGCCTGGCCTTTTGGATTGAAGCCGACGGGTTTCTTCGGTATATGGTCAGGAACATCGTGGGAACGCTGGCGGAAGTGGGGCTGGGAAAGATCTTTCCAGACGGGGTCAGAGACATTCTCAGGTCGCGGGACCGGTCCCGCGCCGGCGCAACTGCGCCGGCGCGGGGACTGTTTCTTGTCAGCGTCCTTTATTCGGATTGATCAAGAAGTCGTTTTGAGGATGCTGCCCGTGGAATCGATCTCGAACGCCTCCACCTCGTCATCCTCCAGGAAAAAGGTCACGGATCGATCGGTATTGTTCTGATTGTCCTTTTCGATGATCCGCAGATGGTAAACCCCGGCATCCACACCCTTGAACTCATCGCAGACGTCGGCGACATTGAAGAATTCCGCCACCTCGAAGGTGTCCACCAATCGACCGTCCTCCTCGATTCGCAGTTCCACGATATAGGCCTCGTCATCCCGATTGCAGACGACAATATCGCCCTCCCCCTCAACGTCTGCGTCGATGACGCCCACCTCCCCGCTCCGCGTCATGTAGACCGTGACCATGGCGGTCTCATTCTCTTCGGCGACGGTAAAGTCGGGAGATCGGGCAACGAAAGCGCCGACCGCGTCGTAAAAGCTGACGTAATGGGTTCCAACCTCAACCTTTCCCGAGGTCTCGCACGTCGATGCGGCGGGCGAGCCGGGCGCGACGCTGAAGTTGTCGACCACCTCGTCTCCGGACCGGGCAATGACCTCCACGCCATAGGCGATCCCGTCCGAATTGCAGATCCTCACCCGACCCTTGTCAGGCCCTTCCCCGTCGTCCGAATCACAACCGATGACCACCGGCCCCAAAAAACAGAAAACCGACAGCAATACCCCGATTCTGATGATGCTGTTCTTCATCTTTTCTCCTTTTCACAAAGTAAGGATCATTGGGCGCCCCGCGCCCAATTAAAAAAAGGGCGCCTCCTGTTGCGCTGTCGGCTCAACGAAAGGCGCCCTTCCATGGGCACTTTAAAGCAACGCGTCAAGCGGTCAGGCAGACGCATCCTCCTTGATGGAAATAGCCATCTTGTAAAGCAGCGTCAGCACCAGGGCGCCAATGCCGTAGACGCCCAATGTGATGATGATTTCCGGAACCGTCGGGATGTACTCGGTCACCTCATGGAGCGGGTTGGGGATAAAACCGGCCGAGATGAGGCCGAGCCCCTTGTCGATCCAGGTGCCGATGAAAATAGCGATGCAGGCGATGGCCAGAGTCGCTTCATTGCGGCGAACGGACGGGATCACCAGCATGAGGATGGCGAACAGCATCAATCCCATGGCGGTCCACATCCAGGGGATGAGGGCCCCGTGCCCGTTGAAACCCACGAACAGGTATTTGAAATGATCCATGTGTTCGGGGATCTGGCTGTAGAAAACCGTGAACACTTCGCAGAGGAAAAAGAAGACGTTGAGAATGATGGCGTAGGTGACGATTTTGGCAAGGGACTGGATCTGCTCCCGACCCGGGTCAAAATTGGAGATGCGCCGGATCAGCAGGCAGAGCAGGATCAGCAGGGACGGCCCGGCGGCAAAGGCCGAGGAAAGAAACCGGGGCGCCATGATGGCTGTGAGCCAGAACCCCCTGCCCGGCAATCCGGCATAGAGAAAGGCTGTAACCGTATGAATGGAGACGGCCCAGGGGATGGAGATATAGATAAGCGGCTTCACCCAGTTGGGATAATGAATTCCCTGGCGTTCAGCTTCCAGCACATTCCACCCGATGAGCAGGTTGAGCAACAGATATCCGTTGAGCACGATCATGTCCCAGAAGAGCACTGAATTCGGGGACGGGTAGAAGATCACGTTGAGCATCCGCATGGGCTGACCCAGGTCCACCAGGACAAAAAGCAGACACATGAGCACCGATGGGATGGCCAGGAATTCGGCCAGGATGGTGATTCGGCCGAAAGCCTTGTAATCGTGGAGGTAGTATGGCAGCACCACCATCACCGCGGCGGCGGCCACGCCCACGAGAAATGTCAACTGAGCGATGTAAAATCCCCAGGAGACGTCCCGGCTTAAGCCCGTGATGCCCAGACCGGCGAAATACTGCCAGAGATAGGTGACGAATCCTGCGCCGATCACCCCCAGAACCACCGCCAGCCAACCATAGTATTTTTTGCTTCCCTTGATTGCTAATTCAAGCATAACCACCTCATATGATGTAGTAAACAGCCGGGCGGGTCCCCAGATTCTGTTTACGACGGATCGTATAGTTGGAATGGATGATCTCCCTCACCTCCGAATTCGGATCGTGAAGATTGCCGAAGGCCATGATGCCGTTGGAAGCCTCCACGCAGGCGGGTTTCTGTCCGACCGCCAGTCGCTCCGCGCAGAAATTGCACTTCTCCACGACGCCCCTCATGCGGGTGGGGAATTTCTTATTCTCCTCCTCGATGTGGGGTTTGGGGTCGAAAAAGTTGAAACTTCGCGCCCCATAGGGGCAGGCGGCCATGCAGAACCGGCAGCCGATGCACCGGTGGTAATCCATCATGACGATCCCCTGGCTGTTCTTGAAGGTTGCCTTGGTGGGGCAGACCCGAACGCAGGGAGGATTCTCGCAATGGTTGCAGAGCACCGGCAGCCCTAAATGTTCGACCCGTTTTGCCATGTACTCGCTGGCCAGATTGGGGAAGGCGTGCTTGAACTCGGTCTCCCAGATCCACTTGATCTCGTGCTTTTTGTCGGGCATGTGCGGGACATTATGGATCTTGTGGCAGGCCTCGATCATGGGTTCGACATCGGAGTGGGATTGGATCTTGCGGGTATCGATAACCATGGCCCACTGGGGCGCCACCTTGGCATTGGGGCTGCGCATAATCCGGGGCTCGGTTGCCGCATGGTGCGCTTCCGTCTCGGTGACGTGGGGCGCGCCTTCCTGGACGGGCGCCTCGACGACCACGTCCTCCTCCGATGAGGCGAACACATCCAGCACCGGCTTGGCTCCCAAGCCCAGCGCGGAAATTCCGGCGATTTTCAGAAAGCGTCTTCTGCTCTTTTCCATCATTTCGCCTCCTTCGGATTGTCGATGTGGCAATCCCAGCAGTAAGGATTCACCGAGGTGTAATCGTGGCAGCGATCGCAGAATTCGGCCTTGTTCGAATGGCAGTCGAGGCAGGTGTTGGACAGGCTCATGTCGTAGCCGACGTTCCGCTCATTGACATAGATCCGTTTGGCGTCCCGAACCACCGTATCCCGCCATTCATCCAGCAGCTGCATGTGCTCGTCGCGCATGTACTGGGTATCCCGGACGCATTTCTCAGCCGCCTTTGCCTTCTCGGTCAGTTCGAGTTCCGGGGCGGACGCGGCCTTGCCCAAGTTAAACCAGAAGGGAAACGTGGCCAGGATCACGAAGATCACCAGGCCCGCGATCACCTTGTCCTTGTCATAGAGTTTCTGACCTTTATTCGGCATCCTTTTCCTCCCTTTCCGGCTCTTCCCATCCCGGCAGGTCCTCCCCGCGCAGATCGGTGGGTCGATCATGTTCTCCGGGGATCACCAGGGCGTTGGCGACCAGCTCGCATACGCCGGTGACATCCACCTCCGGGGTCCAGTATTCCGTCATGGCGGGCAGGGCGGCGCGGTCGATGGCGCAGACGCAGGAGAGCATGTTCACGCCATATTTTTCGTGGACGTATTTCACCGCATTGGCCCTGGGCAGACTCCCCATCAGCCGCAGTTCCATATCCTCGCCGGCGTTCAAGCCTGAACCGGAGCCGCAGCAGAACGTCTGTTCCCGGATGGTGTTGGCCGGCATCTCGTAGAAATTGTTGCAGACATTATTGATCACGTAGCGCGGTTCGTCCAGAAGTCCCATCCCCCGCGCGGGGTTGCAGGAGTCGTGGAAGGTCACCTTGAGGTGATCATTGCGCTTGGGGTTTAGTTCGAGTTTGTCGTGCTTGATGAGGTCGGCCAGGAACTCCATGATGTGGACCATCTTGGTGGACTTGGCGTTTTCGAACACCGTGCCGGTGATGGGATTGACCGGGGTCTCCATGAAGTCCGTCGGTCCGTTCATGGTGTCCATATATTGATGGATCACCCGCCACATGTGGCCGCACTCGCCGCCGAGTATCCACTTCACGCCCAGTCGCTTGGCCTCGGCGTACATCTTGGAGTTGAGCCGCTTCATGGTCTCATGGGAGGTAAAGAAGCCGAAGTTGCCGCCCTCGGAAGCGTAGGTGGACCAGGTGATGTCGAAACCGTACCGCTCCTTGAGATAATGGAACAGGAGCATGTACCCCATGGCGGTATAGGTGCCGGGATCGGCGAAGACGTCTCCCGAAGGGGTGATGAACAGGATGTCGGCCCCTTTTTTGTTGTACTGAGGCTCCACCCGGACTCCCACGAACTCCTCGATGTCGTCAACGAAAAAATCGAGCATGTCCTTGAAGGCGTGGGGCTGAATCCCCAGGTGGTTGCCGGTCCGGTAGCAGTTGGCCACCGGGGTGGCGATCCAGTCGATGTTAAGGCCTAACAGGTTGAGCAGTTCCCGTCCGAAAATGGTGATCTCGGCCGTATCGATGCCATAAGGGCAGAACACCGAACACCGGCGGCACTCGGAGCATTGAAAAAGATAGTACCACCATTCCTTCAGGACGTTTTCGGTCATGGGCCGGGCGCCGTTCAGCTTTCCAAGGATCTTGCCCAGGAGCGTAAAATCGTTTCGATAGACCGAGCGAAGGAGTTCGGCCCGAAGGACCGGCATATTCTTGGGATCGCCGGTGCCGATAAAAAAATGACACTTATCGGCGCAGGCGCCGCAACGCACACAGGTATCCATGAATATTTTGACGGACCGAAATCGATCCAGCCGTTCCTTGAATCCCTGGTGGAGGATCTCCTGCCAGTTTTCCGGCAGTTTCCAGTCGTCCTCGACCGGGTTCCATTCCCTGGCATGGGGGAACCCGACGTATTTCTGGCTCTTTGGGTTGGCCGCGTAGCAGTACATCCCCTTTCGAATATCGATGGGGGTGTCCAACCAGCCGGTCTGGGGCGGCTCATGATCTAAATTGGACAGGCTCTCTTCTGGTTTCGGAAGATCTGACATGAATTACGCTCCTTTTTCTACTGGGAGTCCAGCTTCGATCATCTTCTCTCTGAACTCGTCCTCATACTCCTCGTATGTATGGACCTTGACGGGGTAGTTCCAGGGGTTCACATGGCGAACAGCCCGGGAATTGTTGGGCAAATTCCGCGTGGGGCTCATGAAGACGCCGCCCAGATGCATGAGCTTGCTGAAGGGAAAATAGATCAGCAGAACGCTGACCAGGAACATATGGACATAGAACAGACCGCCCACGCCCTCTGGGATGGTCGGACCGAAAGTGACAAGCCCCAGCGTGAGTTCTTTGACGGCGACCACATCCACTTTGGTGAAATACCGCATCATGATGCCGGAAACGGCAATGGCGATGATCAGAAAGAGGGGAAAGTAGTCGGACGGCAGGGAGATGTAGCGCATTTCGGACATTAACATCCGACGCAGCAGCAGATAAATGGCGGCCGCGGCCAGGACGACGCCCGACAGGAAAAGACCCGGCAATCCGATTTGCATGAACCCGTCCAGCCCTTCTAACCATTGGACAAAAAACGGCGTCGGTTCAGCGAAAAAGCGGAGGTGCCTGATGACCGTCACCAGAAAGGCGTAATGGAACAGGAGGGCTGCAACCCACAGCCATTTTTCCCAACGATACACCAGTCGGTCGCCATGCTGCTCGAACTTGATGTTTCTGAAAAGCGAGCGGAACAACGTCACTTCCAGGATCATCCGCAGGACGACGCCGGTTTTCGTATAGGGGCAGTCGGTGTAACTGTATTTCATCCAGGGAAGCGATTTCTGCTGACCGCAGGTGGTAGGGATGCGGAAGGGCACCGGCGATCTGGCCCATCCAACCACCTTCCAGATAAAACCGATCAGGAAGACGGCCACGGCCAGGTAGGGAATGAAAATGCCGAAAAACGTTTTCATCCCTGCCGCCTCGGCGCCTGCATACGCGAGCAAAATGAGCAGAAGAACTGCCACGAGGGAAAACATGTACTTTACATTCATTGACTTACCTCACTCTATGGTTTTATTGGTTTCCGGTCCATCTTCCGGAGTATCCGCAACCAAACCCGCTCTGTGAAACGCGCTGAACACCCGGTTCCGAATTTCGTTGGCCTTGAGCTGGTAAATCTTTTCCCGGCATCCCATGAAAATATCGACTGCCAGCAGGCCGAGCCGGTCGATGCGCGCTTCCAGCGCCATCAGCCCTTCCAGATCCTCTTTTTCCCGAAGCTGGCCGCCGATGGTTTCCCGGATGATGCTTTTAAGGGAGAAGACGAATCCGGCCGCCTTGGATGGGGTGAACCCCTGTACCGCGCGGATCCGGATGATGGGATCCAGAAAGGAAACGATCGCTTCGTCGTCCATTTCGCCACGGAGCTGGTCGTACATTCCTTCCACTCCGTTGAACGTGGTGCGCCCCACAGGATTGGCAAAAGGATCCTTCTGCTTTTTGAGGAATCGGGCCGTATCTGCGGGGTAAGTGCGGACCACCGAATCGAACCACTTGTTGACGATCGTGCGATGATGCTTTTCGAGCAATCCTTCCAGCCCCATATTCTGTTCCGCTCTGTCCTGATGTGACGGCCCGCTTTTCGGGCTCGATTGAAAAGGAGGTAACACCGAAAAATCAATTAAGATTGGTGCTATAAACAACTTGTCCGATCCTGTCAAGAAATAATCCGAAAAACCGGCAGCGCGCCGCCGCCATCCCCCGGTCGCCGGATGCCCTTTCACCGATACAGTTTCTTCCAGGGGGTGCGCGAGATCTCCCGGCAGTCGGCGAGCGCCAGATAAAATGCGCCCACCGCCAGTTCGGCGCAGTGATAATGATCTTCTGGAATGGTTTCCAGGAAGGCGATCACATCCTCAGGCGCGATCTCCCACGCCTCGGACAAGGTCTTGTTCCCGCACATTTCAGCGATGGCATTGGCGCAAGCATTGGTATGCATACAGCCGTTGAGTCGATAAGAGACTGCGTCTATCCGGTCATTCTTCAATGACAGGTACACCGCCAGTGAATCGCCGCAATCGCCGGTCTTCTCCCCGTAACCGTCCGGATGTCGAATAGTTTCTTGACGATCCGTGCGGAAGGCCATCTCAAGAAATCTCATGGAATGGGATTGAAGAAAATCGCTTGTTTCCTGGGTCATAAACATCACCTCTATACTGTTAAGATTGAAGCGGCGCCCTCCTGTACCCGTCTCCGCTCATGGAACGCCCCGACCTTATTATCCCGACCTTATTATAAGGAAGGCAGTCTAACGATTTCCAGGTTCATTGCAATAAAAAAAATCCTTCACAATCAAAAACGGCCAGCCGGGTTGCCCCGACTGGCCGTTTAAGGAAGGAAAGAAGATGAAGAATTATTAGGTTTGGCATTAACTAATGCAACTCGCTTGCCAAGCGTTCACTTATTTTACTTTTCACACGCATTAAATTCATAAACAACTGTATAATTGAAGGATTTTAATTTTATATTTTTTTGTATTCCCAAAGATAAGCGCTATTCCACTGCATCGGCGGCGACCTGACGTTCCCTTAGCGTTCACAATCTTGAACCTCACTGGTTTATGATAATATAACCACTTTAATTTTATATAAATTCATTTTTATGGCCGCGTTCAAAATTTTAAACGCTCAGGCCAACATCCTGAGCGGTTATTCATAACACTCTAATTTATCATCTGATTTAAGGGTTTAAATTTATACACCTCAGCCGATTTTAAAAAATCATCGCCCTCAATTGAGGGCGTCTACCCCATGCGCCTTCGCCCAGGGTCCGCACGAAATCAAAGCGGCCAGCCGGGTTGCCCCGACTGGCCGTTTGAGAAGGAAAGAAGATGAAGAATTATTAGGTTCGACATTGCTGATGCAACTCGCTTGCCAAGCACTCCATATTTTCAGACCCTAAACATGGAAACAGCGCCATCGTATTGATTTATTAACTATAAAAATTTTTTAACTTTTTTAAGATCCCGGCACGAATCGTTATGGCGCCCCACCGTTGACGGCCTGACAGCGCCGCAATGTTCATTATTTTGAACCCAACTGGCCGAGAAAAACATATCTACTTCATTTTCTTAATAATATAATTTTTTGCCCTATTCAAAACTTTGAACCCTCTGGCCGACATCTTGAGTAAAGTTTCATAAAAACCTAATTTAAAACGATATTTTATTGTTTAAACTTATAAACCGCTGCCGATTTCATAAAACTCCCGTCATTGAAACCGCCCACACATGAAATTCCGGACGCGGTTTGTGACCCACCCCGACGGGCCCATCGATCAGGTAGAGGGTCCAGGCATAGGATGGGTCGTAGATGCTGGTCGTTGCGGACCAGTAGGCTTCGGCCACCCCTGTAAACGGATGGCCCGGCGGCAGGGCCGGGGAATGAGCGCCCATGTCCGTCAGGCTGGCCAACTCCCGGATGTTCGGCAGCCGCCACCTCTTCCTGCCGCCGAGGCGGACGGCATTCAGGGATTCCGCGATGGACAGCGCCGAATCCCATGCAACGGGGCCGTCGCCAAGATCTGCATTCCGGGTCCAAGCCAGGCCGGTCAACCGGTCAAGCACCATCTCCCCCTCGACCCTGAATCGAGGCTCAGGCCAGGAGGCCCCGGCGCCGATATCCCCATCCTGGCCGGCGCCGGCACAGGGGATGAGGTCTCCACGGTCATTAAAACATCGATGTTGACCGGTTCGAGGCAGTTGAACCCCTCCCCCGCTCCCGCCCCGAACCGGCCACACCATATATGATCCGTGCTTCATTCCTTTAAAAAGCCGCGCACCGCCCATATGGACGTACCATGCCTGCGTCGGCAATCTTTCGCAGGTGGTCGATGTCCAGTAGTATCCGGAAAACACGCCTTCGAAAGGCGCGTCCGGTTCGAGGCAGGGATTGACGTGGATATGACTGACCAGGCTGAAAAGCTCGTTGCGGTTGGGCAAGCGCCAGTCCGCGCAGCCGAAGCGCCTTTGTCGGTTGATATCGCGGACAAACGCCAACGCCTCGCCCCATGACAGGGGGTATTCCGATGGGGCCGCATCCCGGGTCCAGATGAGCCCGGTGAGCCGGTCCAACACCGTTTCTCCCGCCGTCTCGAACCGGGGGGACGGCCGGGGAACCCCCGCCTGCCATCGCCCATCCTGGCCGGTTCCGTTGCAGGGAACCTCATTTCCGGTCACATCGTAGCATCGCGTCTGGCCCGTTGCCGGGGGCGGCGTCGTCTCCATGCATTTCCCCATATCAAATCCCGATCAGAGGCCGCTCTTCCCCTCCCGGGAAGACGGTCCTGAAAGGCGTTGCGGCCTAACCGTAAGCTTTTGCAACGGAAATGCAAGGAAAAAATCAGGCGGCGCCCTTTTCAATTCCAAGCGTTTTCCGATGGATCTCCGCTGCATGGGAAATTTTGTCGTACCACCCCTCAAAGAGAATCGCCCCGGGATGGGTTTCGAATGAATCATAGTCCCTGACGCTCACGCCTTTGACCTGGGCGTCCGAAACATCAAAAATCCGAATATCCATTTCGTTTTTCTTTGCCTCCCGCTGACGGAGCACGCATCGCAGGCTCCATACCCAGTCCGGATCCTGCTTTAAATTCACCACCAGATATCTCCCCACGCTCGACGGCAATTCCTTGGGTCGGGGCAACTTTTTAACCTTGCCTGCCTGAGAATCCGCTCCTTCTTTCTTTTTCTCCCAGAATTTCCAGCTCATCCTGTCCTCCTTATCGTTTGAAGAGGTCGAAAATATGCAAAAACAACGATGCGTTATGCACAATGCGTTCCAAGGAGATATGCAATTGATATCCATGCAATTTCAACTGGAGGGAAACACTTTCCGACCGTTCGGAAACGATTGTCTATTTCAAAACAGGAATTCCGGGGACCCAGCAAACCGAAAATCGGATCTTGCAGTTCCTGATCCGGATGCTTTGCAAAAAGACCGTCGAAATGGCTTGCGGTTTAAATCTTGTCAACCGAGAGCTGGACGGCCCATCGGGACATCAACGCGGTGATGCCGGCGACCAGTCTGATGCCGGGGGGTTGTCTGCGATTGAAGAACGCATAGAGGACGCGGAACAGTCATATCTATTCGTCTTCTTTACAGATCGCTCAATCTCGTTGACAACCTCCCCTCCTTCTGCTATCGATGAGGGATCAGCCCAATAACTGGCCTTTTTGTTGCGTACCCGTTTTTTCGAGGCGGCGCCTACCCCAACCCACCTCGCCAACACTTCCCTAAGGAGACGAAAGCATGTGCAAGCGATCCCTTTTCTTGCTTCTGAGCTGCGTCCTGCTGACCCAGCCCGTTCAAGCCTTCCAGGTTCCGTTTGTAAGCCACCAGGACGAAGCAAAAATTGAACAGAAAGTCTATGTCGCCGACACCCTCGCCGGAACCGTACAGGCGGCCGAAGACGGCATCGCTTACCTGCTCCATGGCCGCGACGACAACAAGAGATGGGTGATCAGGGAAACGCCGGTCGCCCCCCGATCCATGGCCCTAACGGACACCCTCTCCTCCCCCACCCGCGTCCATCGCTTCAGGGGGCGAGATCACCGGAACTGGCAATTAGATCTACCCACCTTCGCCGAGGTGTCATATGACAGCCTTTGGAACGGCATCGACCTGCGCCTCCGGGCAGGAGACCGGACCGTGGAAAAAATCTTCCACGTGGCGCCGGGGGCGCAACCAGAGACCATCGCCATGGCCGTGGATGGGTCCCAGCGGCTTGCCGTCAACCCGGACGGCGGGCTCGACATCATCACCGGCGTCGGCACGTTCGTCATGACGCCGCCCGTCGCCTGGCAGGAATCTGACGGAGACCGCGAACCCGTCACGGCCGCCTATCGCTTGTTCCCGGACGGCCGCGCCTACGGCTTCATGATCGGGAGCTACGACCGCAGCCGGCCCCTGATCATCGATCCCGTTCTGGCCACCACCTTCCTCGGCGGAGATGGGGACGAGTCCCCGGCCGACATGGCCGTGGACGCCGACGGCAACATCTACGTGGTCGGATACACCAGCATGTCCTATTCCACGCCGCCGGTCATCCTGCCGGCCACGCAAGGCGCCTATGACGGCGAATTGGGCCCGGCCACCGACGACCGGGACGTCTTTATCGCCCGGTTCAGCCCCGACATGACATCCCTGCTGGCTCTGACCTACCTGGGCGGCGGGACCCGCATCGACAACAGCATCTACGGCTGGGCGCCCCGGGATTACGGCAAGGCGATCACCATCGATCCGTCCGGCAACGTTTTTATCTGCGGGACCATCGGCTCCCTCGACTTCCCCCTCACCGACGGGGCTTATAACACGGAAATCACGCGAAAAGACGCCTTTGTGGCCAAGTTCAGCCCCGACCTGGGATCCTTGTTGGCCGCCACCGCCTTTACCGTCGGATACTGGAACAACGAAGACCTTTCATCCATCCTCACGGATGCCCAGGGCAATGTGTACGCCGCCGGATGGGCAGGCGACGGCGAACTGCCGGAGAACAGCGGATACAACACCACCGGAAACGGATGGGAGGACGCCGTCGTGGTCAAGTTCGACAACGATCTGACCACGCTCCTGGCCGCGACCTTTCTGGGGGCGGAACAAACCGACAAGGCATATGGGATCGCTCTGGACAGCGCCGGCAATGTGTTCATCGCCGGCGAGACGCAATCCACCGCCTATAAAGAAAGCACCTTCCCGGTCACCTCCGGCGCTTTCAGCACCCAGTACACCGGGTGCATGGACGCCTATGCGGCCAAATTCAGCCCGGATCTAAAAACCCTGATGGCCGCCACCTTCCTGGGCGGCGACGCATCTGAACAATGCGGGTACACCACCTCTTTCGGCTCCACCGTCATCCTGGACCTGGCCGTGGACGCCGCCGACACCGTGTATGTGGCCGGTCACACCGACGCCCGGTCCTTTCCCATGACGCCCCGCTCCTTCGATGTTTCCCACAACGGGAAAAAAGACGGATTCGTGGCGCGATTTACCAGCGATCTTTCCGGGCTGATGGCCGCCACCTACGTGGGCGGCGCGGGCTACGGCGGCGAAGACGAAATCAACACCCTGGCACTGGACGCAGCCGGCAACGTTTTCATCGCCGGCCAGACCTCCTCCGACGATTTTCCCGTCACCGTAGGCGCCGACGATGCGAGCCTGGGGCCCTGGCTGAACTGGGACAACCGGTACGACGCCTTCATGGCCCAGTTGAGCGGCGAACTGGACAAGATGATCTACGCCACCTATTTCGGAGGCAAACGCAACGAGACGATCCACGACCTGATCGTGGAGGGATCGGGAACCGTTCTCGTGACCGGCGATGTCTATGATCCTGTCGATTTCCCCGTCGCCGACGCGGGGTACGACCAGGAGGCCGCCGGGGCGCTGGAGGTCTTCCTCTCCCGACTGGAAATCCCCCATGAACTGGCCGTGGAGGTGATCGCTCCCCGCCGCGTCAGCCCCGGCGAGGAGGCCGTTTTTCTGGTCCGGTACCGCAACGGCATGGACGAAACCGCCGCGGACGTGGTCGTGACCCTGGACCTGCCCCGGCGGTTCGTCCACCGGTCGAGCACCGACGACGGCGTTTACCGCAACGACCGGGATTACCACCAGGTCTTTTGGCGGCTCGGGGACCTGGCCCCGGCCGACGGCGGCCAACTGGCCGCGACGGCCCGGGTTCCCTGGGGCCTGCCCGACGGCGAAGACGCCGTTTTCGTGGACATCGGCGGCGCCAACGATCCGACCAACGCCCTGGACATCGACGCCTATCTGGCCTACGATCCCCGGACGACCACCTCGGACATCACCCTGACCCCAGCGCAACTCGACGCCGCCCTGGCCGTCGATCCCGGCTTGAAAGCCCTTCGGGACCATGTCCTCTCCCTGGGCTATGTCTACATGAACCTGGCCCAGGCGATCACCTTCGACGATGGCGAAGGCCTCACCCGCCTTTTTTTCCTGGACCCGGTGGACAAAGTCCCCGCCATCCTGGAAAGCGACGGCGGACGGGCCCTGGTCCAGAAACGGAAAGGAACCGAATACACCCTTTTCGACGTGGACGGCGGGTTTATGCTGGACACCGAAAACCAGGTCTTCCGGTCCTGGGGAACCTGGGCTGAAACCGCGGACGGCCGGCGGCGGTCGTTCCTGTCCGGCGGAGCCGCCTTCGGCAAATGCCAGGCCCTGTGCATGATCGATCAACTGCCCGCCTGGGGCGCCGGCCTGTTCATGGGGCCCGTGGGGGCGGTGCTCAACAGCATCGACTGCGTCAAATGCGGGTCTTATTTCTGGGCATCGACGGAGTCCTGCACCAAATGCGCCGCCGCCCTCAAGAACATCCCCGGCGTCGAACAGGTGGTGGACATCACCGCCTGCGCCGGCAAGTGCGCCGGCGATCCCAGGCAGTACGACTGCGCCGAAGAAGTGATCGAATGCGGCCAGAGCGCCACCGCCTGGCTCATAGGCGACACCCAGTCCGTCTACAAGACCCCCTGCAAGGCCGGAGTAAAGGGATGGCGGGCATTTCAGGGAAATTGCGCCGTCAACGAACGGTGCATTCCGGGATGCGGCTGCGAAGGATGGGAGGCTTGTAAGGGCAGGAAATCCAAAAAGCAGCGGCGGGCCGCCATCCGGGTGGCCGCGGCCAAAGACCCTAACGCCAAATCGGTCGTTCCTTCCGGCGATGTCCTTCCCGGGCAGGAGATGACCTACGCCATCGAATACGAAAACGTGGGCGCGGGCACGGCTTACGGCGTCTTCATCCTCGACGAACTCGACCCGGATCTGAACGAAACGACTTTGACCATCGCCGACGGCGGCGATTACGCGACCGACGCCCGGCTGTTGAGCTGGGACATCGGCGAACTGCCGCCTTGCACCGAAGAGGCCCCTGACGCCTGCAAGGGGAGCGTCTCCTTCAAAGTGAACGTCCGGACCGGTCTGCCCAGCGGCACGGAAATCCTCAACGTGGCCACGGTCTATTTCCCCAGTTCCGACGAAGTCACGCCCACTAATCCGGTTCTCAACACCGTGCGGGACATCGCCGCCGACCCCAAATCCGTGGCGACCACGGCGGGCCAGCCGGTCGACGTCGCCCTGACCGGCCGGGACGCCGGGTCCGGCGGACTGTCCTTCCGCATTGAAACGCCGCCCCTCAACG
>JAABTD010000335.1 GCA_011390065.1 Desulfobacteraceae bacterium | reverse complement strand
GATCCGACGATGATACAAGGTCCATGACCATGGTTGTGATGTCTTTGTCCATGCTTGCCTCTATAGTCAACCGATTCAACCCCTGATGCCGCCCGCTGAAAGCTTGCGGCTGTTTCCAGACGGCGAGGTTCCGGCCGTCGCAATCATCGATCTATGATCTCAACCCGCAATACTCCGGACGCGACCCTGCCTCCCGGCCTGCACGCCGCCGGCGGGGACGCTGCGCACCTCATCCAGACGCTGCTGAACGCCACCACCAACTCCGCCTTTCTCATCGACGCCGACGGCTTTTTTCTGGCGGCCAACGAAATCGGCGCGCGGCGACTGGGCCGGTCCGCCGAGGAAATGGTGGGCCGAAATGCCCGAACTCTGGTGCCGTGGGATGTTTTCGAACGACGCATGCTCAAGGTCCACGATGTGATCTGCACGCAGAGGCCCCTTCGTTTCGAAGATGAACGGCAGGGGACCTACTTCGACAACCTCTTCTCCCCGGTTTTGGACAGCGCGGGCCGCGTCGCCTGCGTCGCCATGTTCGCCGAAGTGATCACCGATGTCAAGAAAGCCCGGTCCTCCCTCCAGCTCGCCCTCGATCAGATGGAGACCCGGGTCTTGGAGCGAACCCGGGAACTCCGGGAGGCCAATGAAACCCTTAAACAGGAGATCCGCCACCGCAGCAAAGCGGAAGCGGCCCTGCGGGAGAGTGAAATCCGGTTCCGCCAGCTCGTCGATAATATCGATGATGTTTTCTGGCTGACGGAAATCGGCCCGCCGCTCCGGGTGCTGTACGCCAGTCCCGCTTTTGAGACGATCTGGGGCCTTCCACTGCAATCCCTCTACGCCGACCCGGATGTGTGGCTGCAATCGATCCATGAAAAGGATCGGGGGATCCTGGCCCGGGCCTTCGACGAATTCATGCGCAACGGCGGGGAGTTCGAGGCTGAATTCCGGATCATTCGGCCGGACGGCGCGATCCGGTGGATTCTCGACCGGGGGACGCCGGTTTACGATGAACGGGGCCGGGCCGCGCGCCTGGCCGGCGTGGCCCAGGACATCACCGCCCGGAAACGGGTGGAGCGGCATCAGGAAGACCTGGTTGAAGAACTCCGGCAGTTCTCTTATATTATATCTCACGACCTGCGCGCCCCGCTGATCAATCTCAAGGGGTTTTCCGGCGAAATCCGGCTGGCCCTGGAGGAGATAACGCCCGCCCTGGGCCGCTGCAGAGACTTTCTGGAAGCAACGGATCGCCGCGGCCTGGATCTGGCCGTGAACGAAGATCTTCCGGAGGCATTGAGCTTCATCGAATCCTCTGTATCCCGAATGGAAGGGATGATCAACGCCATTCTGAGACTTTCAAGGGCCGGGCGGCGGCCATCCGCGCCGGAAGCCCTGAACATGGCGGCGTTGACGGAAGAAGTGCTCGATTGTTTTGCGTTTCAGGTCCAGCAATCCGGAATAACGGTGCGGGTGGGCGATCTGCCCGATGTGCAGGCGGATCGAATGGACATGGAGCAGGTCCTGGCCAACCTCATCGGCAATGCTGTCCAGTATCTGGATCCGGATCGGCCCGGGTTCATCGAAATCGACGGCCGCGTGCTGTTTGATGAAGTGCGCTTTAAAGTCCGGGATAACGGCATCGGCATGGCGCCTGATCTGGTGGAACGGATTTTCGATCTGTTTTACCGGATCGGGGAACGGAAGACTCCCGGAGAGGGGATGGGACTGGCCTATGTCCGCGCGGTGGTTCGACGGCACGGCGGCCGGATCTGGTGTGAATCGATCCCCGGTTCGGGTTCCAGCTTCTATTTTACGATCCCGCTGACCCGACATCGCATTGATAAAGGAGACGCCAATGGCAAACCCTGAACCGGTGACCATCGTCATCGTCGAAGACGATGCCGGTCACGCCCGGCTCATTGAAAAAAACATCCGACGCTGCAACATCACCAACCACATCCGGATATGCAAAGACGGCCGCGAGGCCAGCGATTATTTTTTCTGCGAAGGGGAATACGCCGACTGCACCCATCCGACCCCGTTGCTGATCCTGCTGGATCTCAATCTTCCCAAGGTTCACGGTCTTCAGATCCTGGAGCGGATAAAAACCGCCCCCAGGACCCGCTCCACGCCGGTGGTGGTGCTGACCAGCACCGACGACAAGCGGGAGGTGGACCGTTGCTATGAACTGGGTTGCAATGTTTTTGTCACCAAACCCCTTGATTACGAGCAGTTTTCTGAAGCAATCCGGAAACTCGGCCTTTTTCTTTCCGTGGTGACGCTCCCTGCGGCGGAGGGCCAGGGATGACAACCGAAACAACCGCCCGAATTCTATGCATGGAAGACGACCCCGGACTGGCCCGGCTGCTCCAGAAGCGGTTGACGCGAGGCGGGTTCCAGGTCGATCTGGCCGCCGATGGCGTTCAGGGCCTCGCCATGGCCCAGAAAAACGCGTACGACCTGCTGTTGGTGGATCAGAAAATGCCGGGTTTAAGCGGCATCGAAGTGCTGCGCCGCATGGCCGCCATCGGCCGGATGCCCGCTACGGTCATGATCACCGGCGCCGGGGACGAGCGCATCGCTGTGGAAGCCATGAAGCTGGGCGCCGCCGACTACATCATCAAGGATGCCGCCGGCGGGTTTCTGGCATTGATGCCGGCGGTCCTCGACCGGGTTCTGGCCCGGCGCCGGATGGCTGAACGCAACCGGCAGATGGAGGCGGAACTGCGCAAGGTCGAAAAGCTCAAGACCATCGGCGATATGGCCGGCGGCATCGCCCATGATTTCAACAATCTGCTCACCGTCATTCTGGGCTACATCGACATGGCGGCATCGGACAAGGCCCTTCCGACCCACCTCGAAAGCATGATCCGGAAGGCGGAAACCGCCGCACTCCAGGCCCGGGATTTAACCCACCAGTTCCTCACCTTTTCTTCTACGGACTATCCCGACCTGCGTCCCGTCAATGCGGGTCGATTGGCGGAAGACGCCGCCCGCCTCATCCTCAGCGGCGGACGGGTGAACTGCGAATTCAATTTCCCGTCTGATCTGTGGGACGCCATCGCCGACCCCGCCCACATTCGGCAGGTGATCAACAATCTCGTTGCCAACGCCGCGGAGGCCATGCCGGAAGGCGGAAAGACAACGATATCGGGCGTAAATACGGTCATCAAGACCGGAAAAACGGAAGACCGCCTCCCCTTGCAACCCGGACGGTATATCCGTCTCGACATCGCCGACCAGGGACGGGGCATACCCGGGGAGGATCTGGAGAAGGTCCTGGACCCCTATTTTTCCACCAAAGAACGGGGTCCGCAAAAGGGGATGGGTTTCGGGCTCTCCACAGCCTATTTCATCCTTCAGAAACATGGGGGGTATCTGACCATTGACTCGGAGGTCGGCGTGGGGACCACGGTATCCGTCTACCTGCCGGCCGCGGACCAGGACGTCGAAGCGATGTCGCCCCGGCCGTCTTCCGATATGGCCTTGCCGCCCAAACGACTGCTGTTGATGGACGACGAGAAAATGGTGCTCCAGGTGTCCGGCCAGATGCTGAAGCGATTGGGCCATACCGTGGTGTTTGCCGAGGACGGCAAAGCAGCCGTCGATCGGGTTGAAGACGCCATCCGGGCCGGAATCCCCTTTGACGGCGCGATCCTGGATCTGACCATCCGAGACGGCATGGGGGGCCGGGAGGCCATGGCGGAGATCCGCCGCATCGCCCCCGACATCCGGTCCATCGTTTCCAGCGGCTATTCCGAGGACCCGGTGATGCACGATTACCGGAACCACGGATTTGACGCCGCGCTGCCAAAGCCTTACGATAAAAAGGAGATGGCCGCGGCGCTGTTTTCGGTATTCAATTCCTGAACGAAACGGCGGATGGACCGCCGTTCGATAAACGAGGTTTTTATACTGCCTCCACGGCCGCCGCCTGTTCGATCCGGGCGCGGAGCCAAGGTCGGTGCAAGAGCGTATCCCATTAAATCAAATCGATATTTTCATCTTAACATGGGGTTTTGGCTTCTATAACTTATCGGAAAAATGCCATTTCTTGCGAGGTTCCCTGTTCGCCTAACAAGGCCGGCCAGGAATTATCAGGGCAAAATCGCCCTGATAATCGGGAAAATGGGGCTGATCAGGGCAGGTTTTGCCTGGATAATAGGTAAAAAAAAGTTTATCAGGGCGAATTTGTCCTGATAATAGGTGAAGGCTGGAATTATTATGGGTAATTTGCTTGATAATCAATGGTTAAACGTCATAGCAAAGAGCAAAAATATGTGAGAATAAGCGGAAAAGATAAGGAAAAGGAGAAAGAGTATGTC
>JAABTD010000122.1 GCA_011390065.1 Desulfobacteraceae bacterium | reverse complement strand
CCTTTCCGGCTGTCGACGCGGCCGCCAAGGTCAAATTCCTTTCCCTGACAGAGTTCGGCATCGACGTCAAAGCGAAAAACCTCTACGCCCGCAGAGGGAACACCGCCGTGGGCACGGTGATCGACGCCGGAAAGGCGCGGCTTGCCGCCGGCATGACCGACGCGCGGCGGGGACAGCAGGTCGCCGTGACCTATCTGGGCGACGGGTTTGTGGAGGTCAAGAATGCCGCCACCGGCGCCGCTGTGACCATCGAGGTTAAAGAAAACGTCCCCTGACGGGGGGCGGGTGGAACGATTCAAAACGGAACGGATATCGGGTGATGTTGTGACTTCAGAGCGTACGGAGCCGGCTGAAACACGGCCGATCTGGCTGGACAAGGGGGGCCGGACGGTCAAGGTGATCGACCAGCGGAAGCTGCCCCATGAATGGATCATCGCGGATCTGGAAACGGTGGACGACGCCATTGATGCGATTAAGTCCATGTTCGTCCGCGGCGCGCCGCTCATCGGCGTCACCGGGGCTTGGGGCGTCTATCTGGCGGTTCGGAACACGTCATCCCAACAGGCTTTGATCGACGAATGCAGTCGTCTTAAACTGGCGCGGCCCACTGCCGTCAACCTGGTCTGGGCCGTCGACAAAGTGCTGGTGGACGTGTTGAGCGCCCGGGACGCCGACGGACGCCTTCAGGCGGCCCGCAGGGGGGCGGAAGATCTTGCGGAGGAAGAGGCGGAAAACTGCCGGTTGATCGGGGTCCATGGGCTGCCCCTGATCGAAAAACTGGCTGCCTGCAAAGGTGGACAAGCGGTTAACATTCTGACCCACTGCAATGCCGGATGGCTGGCCTGCGTGGCCTACGGCACGGCCACCGCCCCCATGTACGCGGCCCATGAACAAAACATTCCCATCCATGTCTGGGTGGACGAGACCCGGCCCCTGAACCAGGGCGCCCGGCTGACGGCCTGGGAACTGGGGGAGGCCGGGATCCCGCACACCGTGATCACCGACAATGCCGGAGGGCATCTGATGCAGGAGCGCATGGTGGACCTCGTCCTCGTGGGCACCGACCGCACCACCTGCACCGGGGACGTGGCCAACAAGATCGGCACCTATCTCAAGGCCCTGGCCGCCCGGGACAACGGCGTTCCGTTTTATGTGGCCCTGCCGTCTTCCACCTTCGACTGGAGCACAAAGCGCGGAAAAGACATCCCCATCGAAGAGCGGGACCCGGATGAGGTCCGGTATGTCCAGGGATGGGAGGACGGCGCCATGCACACCGTCCTGGTGCCGCCGGAGGCGAGCCCCGCGGCCAACTACGCCTTTGACGTGACGCCCGCCCGTCTGGTCACCGGATTCATCACGGAGCGCGGCATCTGCGGCGCTTCCGAAGCGGATATCCGTCAACTGTTCCCTGAAAAGAGGGCATGATCCGGACCGGGATGCCCGACCCCCAACGCGAAACCGAAACCGAAATCTGACCCATGCTGACCGATCGCCAGAAGCGCGTCATTTCCGCCCTCCAGGGCGACATCCCCATCACCGAGCGCCCCTATCGCGACATTGCCGAACGACTGGGGATGTCTGAATCGGAACTCCTGGAGACCCTGACCGAACTGCGGGACCGGAAGTTTCTCCGGCGGTTCGGCGCCACCCTCAAACACCAGAAATCGGGTTATGCCGCCAATGCCATGGTGGCGTGGCAGGTGGACGAGGAGCGCATCGACGCCGTGGGCAAAATCATGGCCGCCTCCCGCAACATCTCCCACTGCTACCGGCGAGACCCCACCGACGACTGGCCCTACAATCTCTACACCATGCTCCACGCCAAAAGCGAAGACGCCTGCCACAAGATCGCCGGACGACTGGCGGAAAAGGCGGGGGTGGACGATTATACGCTGCTGTTCAGCCGGAAAGAGCTGAAAAAGACGTCGATGCAGTATTTTTGACGCCGAACGCCCCCCATATCCTTCTGGTCAATCCCTGGATTCACGATTTCGCGGCATACGACGTGTGGGCCCGGCCCCTGGGGTTGCTCCGCATCGCCGGACTGTTGCGGGAGGCCGGGTTCAGGGTCTCCTACATCGACTGCCTCGACCGGTTTCATCCCCGGGGGCCGAAGACCGATCCATCCGCTCGGTGCGGGCGCGGCCCCTACCGGAAGACGCCCATTCCCCGGCCGCCGGGGCTGGCGGATGTCCCCCGCACCTATTCCCGGTACGGCATTGCGCCGGAATGGCTGGCGGAGGATCTGCTGGCGCTGGACCGGCCCGACCTGATCCTGGTCACGTCTTTGATGACCTACTGGTATCCCGGGGTCCGGGAGACCATCGGGCATCTCCGGGCGGCGTTTTCGGATGCGCCGGTTGTTTTGGGCGGCATCTACGCCCGGTTGTGGACCGACCATGCCCGGTCCGCCTGCGGGGCCGACGAGGTGGCGACGCTCGCCGATGAAGGGGAGATCCTGGAATGGGTCTCGGATCGGGTGGAGTTTCCGGTTTCCATGGCGGTGGATGCCGGTGATCCCGATACTTTGCCCTGGTCGGCTTTGGATCTGCAATCGAAAATCCCTTTCGCGCCCCTGCTCACGGTCCGGGGCTGTCCGTTTCAGTGCGCCTACTGCGCGTCGAAATTCCTGGAACCGGTCTGTCGCCGGCGACAACCGGCGGCGGTGGTCGAAGAGATCGCCTACTGGCGCGACGCCCACGGCGTGAGGGATTTCGTTTTCTACGACGACGCCCTGCTGATGGATGCCAAACGCCACGCGGTTCCGCTGCTGGATGCGATCATCCGGTCCGGCGGTCGCGATTCGATGCGGTTCCACACGCCCAACGCGGTTCACATCCGGGGGATCACGCGGGAGACCGCGGACTTGATGTTCCGGGCCGGGTTCCGGACGTTGCGGTTGGGGCTGGAGACTACAGCCTTCGAGAGCCGGTCCGACCTGGACCGGAAGGTCACGGAGGCGGAATTCCGCCGGGCCGTGGCTCACCTCAAGGCGGCCGGATTTGAGCGGAATCAGGTGGGGGCCTACCTGCTCACCGGCCTGCCCGGCCAGGAGATGGCGGGCGTGGAAGCCTCCATCCGCATCGTCAGGGAAAGCGGCATTACGCCGATTCCGGCCCACTACACGCCCATCCCCCACACGGCTTTGTGGGAAAAGGCCGTGGCGGCCTCCCGGTACGACCTGGCGTCCGACCCGGTTTTCACCAACAACGCGGTGTTTCCCTGCCTGCCGGCGTTTTCGTGGGAGGCGGCGTCGCGGTTGAAGCGGTTGTGTGGGGGGTGATCCGGCACTTTTTCGTTGTTGCTCCCTAACGACGAATCGTTTAGACTAAGTTGTCGGACTAACTATAAAGGAGGCTGCGAATGGAACTCGTCAACGTGCATGAGGCCAAGACTCATTTTTCCAGGCTGCTGGACCGGGCGCAGGCGGGGGAAGAGATCGTCATCGGCAAAGCGGGCAAGCCTTATGCGAAACTGGTCCCGTTGTCGCCGGCGACATCAAGGATTTCCGGGATTGCCAGGGGATCGGTGACCGAGGCCTTTTTCGAGCCGTTGCCCGAGGATGAATTGCAGGCGTGGGAATAAAAAGGAATTGGGATGATGCAAAATAACACTGAAACAATAAAAACAGATGTCGCCATTTCGCTTCCGATTCACAACGCGGCGAATCATTTAGCCGAAAAGCTCGGTTTAAGCCTGTCGGAATTGTACACGCTCGCTATTACTTCCTACATGGCCAAATATCAGGAAAACATCACCGAGATGCTCGACCGCGTATATGAAAACGAGTCGTCCGCCATGGACCCGAGGCTGATAGACCTTCAAGTCAGATCTTTGGATGACGGCAAATGGTGATTCGGCGGGGTGAAATTTGGTGGGCGTCTCTTCCCTCGCCTTCAGGCTCGGAACCCGGTTACCGGAGACCGGCGCTTATTCTTCAGTCTGATGATTTTAATCAGAGTCGCATAGCCACGGTTATTGGCGTGATTCTCACCTCAAACACAAAATTGGCGAGGGCCCCTGGAAATGTCTTGTTGCCCGGAACACACACAGGACTGCCGAAAGATTCCGTGGCGAATGTTTCTCAGATCGTCACAATCGACAAGCATTTTCTTACTGAAAAAATCGGAGTTTTGTCGGACAAACTTTTGAAACAGATTGAAGACGGTGTTCGGCTGATTTTATGCTTATAAACCTGGTTTACAGCGGCAACTACGTTCGGTGTGTTCGCAGCGGACAATGTTGATCATTTGGTGATTTGAGTCATTTGATTATTTTGTCTTGAACTGTGATTCTTGTGATTAAGATGATAAGCATGAGTTGGAAAATCATGGCAAATCATGCAAATCACAAGAATCACAGTTCAAGACCATATTTGTAAAATTCAAGGGCGGCCAAAATGACCGAAACCACAAGAAGCCACAGCCACAAAAAATACCGGTTCCACGGCCCCAACGCGACCCTTATCGACTGGCTGGACGCCTCTCCCCTTGCGCAAAAAGCGCTTGAAAAGGCAAGGATCGAAGCCCCGACGTTGTACCGCGCACTCTCCAACCACAACCCCGAGGCCCAATCCCAATCGGGGAAAGAAGCCATCAAACGCCTCTGGCACGCCTACCCCGAACTCGGCCCCTACCCATTCCTGGAAACCCTCTCGGATTATGAGTTCAGCGGAAAATTCTATTCAAATTACCGCGAACACGTCCTCCACCAGCTCCGGGGCTACTGGCTCGGACTTTACCTGTTCGACACCTGCGGCCCCATCCGGGAAGCCGTCCTCCGGGAAACCGGCGAAGACAACGAAGCCGCCGCCACCGACGCATTCCTGCGTCGCTGGTGCGCCTGCGCCATTTACCACGATATCGGCTATATCCTGGAGAATGAGGATGCCAATTCGCCCGGTGGGGCGGCATGGCAAGAGACGTGCCGAATTCTCAATGAAACCCTGTATACGCCCCTGTCCACCCTGCCGCGCCTCCGGAAAGCCGGGTTGACGGAGGTCTTGGAGCGGTTGATCGTCGAGGAAAAACGGATATGGCGCGGCCGTATGACTTCACTGATTGAAACTGAAAAGCACGCCGGAAAAGACCTGCTGGCGCATATCGACGATTATGGCCTCAAGGCCCGGCTTGGGTATGAAGGGTCGCCCTTCCGGGTGTATTACACCTACGCCTTCAGTCAAGCCCCCGAGACAGTGAAAAGACCCCGCTTCCGAGATCACGGCATTGCCAGCGCGTTGCTGCTGCTCAAAACCTGGTCGGATTTCCGGGAATACGTCGAACAGATTTCCGACTGCAGCGACCACCCCCTGCTGGCCGATGTTTCCGCTTGCTTGACTGATTTGAACAATCGGCTTGCGGCCGGCGAAGCCGACATCTTCTGCGCCGCGGCGGCCATTGCCCTGCATAACGTCACCCCTTCTCTGTGGGACAGATCGGATGCCGCGGCCCATGGCCTGACCCTCGATCGATTTAAAATTCGACTGGTGGAACACGGCCCATCTCCCTGCTCAACGCCCCTGGCCTTCCTCCTCGCCCTGACCGACACCCTCCAGACCTGGGACCGCCCCCGGTTCCGGGCCATCCGCGAAGACGACACGCCGGGCTTGTCCGATCAGGACATGGAGCTTTGGGTCGAAAACAACAAAATCCACCTCTATTTCAAGCAGGACGGCGTCCGCTTCCGCCATCCCGAATCCGACCCGGACAGCCTGTTCACCAAAACAGTCAAAAACCTCAAGGAGTACCTGGAAGCACCGGCCATCGGCGACCTCTTGATCTGCCGCGAACCAACCCCCGCCGAAACGTCGCGGCCAACACCCGTAATAGAGCCGGTCGTCAAACCCGAACCGCCTGAGCTATCGCCGGCAACCACCGCCACGGCGAAACCCAAGCCGCCAAAGCCGATCGCCACCAACCGCTTCCGCCTCTCCATCGTCTCCCGCGAACACCCCAACCACGCCTACCTGCTCTTCACCACCCACACCCTATCCTTCGGCGGTCCCACTGATAAATGCGCCGACATCCAGGTCCGGGCTGCCGGCATGAAAAGCGGCCATTGCCGTCTGGAAAGCTCAGCCGGGGCCTTTATGCTCGTTAAAGAGACCGGAATCTGCGCCCTCGACGGCGCCATCATCGGAGACAAGGAGAAATTGTTCCCCAACGCCCTGATCCGCATCGGCAAAACCTTCGAAATGAACGTCGCCGCCCTCTCTGCCGACGCCCTGACCCTGACCATGGACTACAGCGATCCCATCGACGAGACCATCCGCGGCATCGTCATGGCGGCTGGCGAATTCCAAATCGGCCCCGACCCGGCCGCCCAAATCCGCATTCCCTATCTTTCCGGCCCCATCCGGCTCTACCGCGAAAACGACGCCTTTTTCGCTGAAACCGATGGCGAGGCCATCCCCCTGCCGCCGGGCGCTCCCGTTGCCGTGGGAAAGGTTCGACTGTTCCTGTCGCCGGAAGGGACATCGTGAACCCAGGTCCCATGAAATACCGACCCACAACAGACAAAGACCTGCATCCCCCCGTCCCCAAACCCTTTGCCGGAGGACATCCTGAAATGGTAAATCGAAAGACAAAACCCGGCGACAGCCTCATGCTGTTGCTTTTCGTCCTGCTGCTGGCCCTGACGGCCGGTTCTTCCCCCGCCGCGGAACCAAAACCCGCCGCTCAATCCGACGTTCTGCGCCGGATGGAAACCCGGATTATCGAAGAGGTCAACGACGTCCGCCGGAAACACGGCCGCCCGGAGCTGACGGAAAACCAGACCCTTGCCGCCGTTGCCCGGGATTACAGCCGCCGGATGCTGCGGAAGGAGTTTTTCAGCCACACCGGCCCGTCCGGCTCGACGGTGGCGGACCGCATACAGGCGGCGGGATTGACCTTCCGCAGGGTCGGTGAAAACCTCGCCATGACGGCGAACGTCGACCGTCCCGCAGAGGGCCTGACGGCGGACTGGATGGAAAGCCCGCCGCATCGGAAAAACATCCTGGAAGGGAAATACACCCAGACCGGCGTGGGCGTCTGGAAAGAAAAAGACCATTACTATTTCACCCAGATCTTCCTGCGCCCGATGGATGCCGAATAACCCCGCTGTTTTTCACGACCCATGATCGTCGCGCCGTAAACACGACGCCGTCAGCTTGTCCTCGAGGATGATCGGACGCGCCTTCCGCTTGTGGCCCAGAAGCCGGTCCACCTGGGTCGCCTTGTCCGCATCGAAGGGCGTCCGGTAGTGCGCGAAGAGCCAGTCCCGGAGTTCCTGATGGTCCGCGAACACCCATTCGGGGAAAAACGTCTCCGTGCGAACCACCCGGAAATCGCTTTCAGCAATGGCGCGGATCACGTCGTTGAGGACCTCGGTTTCATCGTTGAAAACATTGCAGACGATTTCCACCTCGCCGTCCACAGCCGGTTCTATCACCAGCGCCGTCCCGTCTTTCCGCAGCACCCGGCCGGTCTCCTTCAGCGCCTTGCGGGCATCCTGATGGTGCAGCGACAGGGTGAACAGGACGACATCGAAGGCGTCGTCCGGAAAGGGCAGGTCTTCTCCGGCCCCGACTCTGAACGTCACGTCCGGAACCCGTGCCCCGGCCGCTGCAATGGCTTTCGGGTCGGGGTCGATGGCCGTCAGCCGGCCCGGTTTTCCGGCCAGTCCGGCGGTGATCCGTCCGTCTCCGCACCCGATTTCCAGCACGTCCCGGCCCGCCAGGTCGGCGCATTCCAGGATTTTGGCCAGCATGGTTCCCTTTGTGTCGATGATCATTTCGATCCTCCGCAATCCACATGAGTGATCATGTTGCTTTTTGCCGTTCCCCGGGCCGTATTCGGCCGCTTTCCGGGCATCCATACAGTTCCCCTTGCATTCCACTGCCTCGCTTTGTATATCGTAAACAGGATGTACACTGATGATTCAAAAAGCAACCAGAGAAGAAAAAGGAATGCAACATGCACCTTCGAAAACGCGTGATGGTGACCGGCGGCGCCGGTTTTCTGGGATCGCATCTGTGCGAGCGGCTCCTGGCGGCGGGCTGCGACGTGCTGTGCGTGGACAATTTCTACACCGGTTCCAAGCGGAATATCGTCAATTTGATGGACCATCCTTATTTCGAGCTGATGCGCCACGACGTCACTTTTCCGCTCTACGTGGAGGTGGATGAAATCTACAACCTGGCCTGTCCGGCTTCGCCCATCCATTACCAGGTGGACCCGGTCCAGACCACCAAGACCAGCGTTCACGGGGCCATCAACATGCTGGGGCTGGCCAAGCGGCTCAACGCGAAAATCCTCCAGGCCTCCACCTCAGAGGTTTACGGCGATCCGTCCGTCCACCCCCAGCCGGAAAAGTACTGGGGCAACGTCAATCCCATCGGTCCCCGGTCCTGCTACGACGAGGGAAAGCGGTGCGCCGAGACGCTCTTTTTCGACTACCATCGGCAGACGGGGCTGCTGATCAAGGTGGCGCGCATCTTCAATACCTACGGCCCCCGGATGCATCCCCATGACGGCCGGGTGGTCTCCAATTTCATCCTACAGGCCCTGCGCGGGGAAGACATCACCATTTACGGGGACGGGGCCCAGACCCGGTCCTTCTGCTATGTCGATGACATGGTGGACGGACTGATCCGGCTCATGAACACGCCGGACGAGGTGACCGGACCCGTCAATCTGGGCAACCCCGGCGAGTTCACCATCGTGGAACTGGCCCAACAGATTCTGACGCTGACCGGATCGACTTCCCAGCTCCGGTTCGAACCCCTGCCCCAGGACGACCCCCGGCAGCGGCGTCCGGACATTGCGCTGGCCCAAAGCCTCCTCGGCTGGACCCCGACGGTCCCGCTGGCGGAGGGACTGAAACGGACAACGCCCTATTTCGAAGGGTTGCTGGCATTGCTGGACAAGAAGGACGCATAGATCCATGAAAGGAAGGGTTCCCATGACAAAGAGCGGCAGCGGCAACGGCGGCGTCGCGGAATTGAGCATCCAGGAGACCCGGGCGCTGATGGATGTGGCCCTGGGCCGGGCGCCGGCGGACCTGGTGATCGAAGACGCGGACGTGGTCAACGTCTACACCGGAGAGGTGCAAACGAACCTGTCCATATGCGTAAAGGGGGAGCGGATCGCCGGTACGACCCCCGACCCGTCCGATGTCGTCGGACCGGAGACCACGGTGATCAACGGGGCGGGGAAAACCGTCATTCCCGGGCTCATCGACGGCCACACCCACATCGCCTGGCTCTTTACCGCGGCGGCCTTCATCCCTTATGCGCTCAAGGGCGGAACCACCACCGTGGTCACCGAATCCATGGAGTCCTACCCGGTGGGGGGCATCGACGGCGTGATCGATTTTCTCGATTCCCTCAAAAACCAGCCCATGAAATTTTTCGCCACGGCCCCGGCCATGGTTTCCATCAGCCGGGCCGCCGCCGGGATTGACGACGCGGACCTGGAGCGGCTGCTGTCCCGGGATGATATCATCGGACTGGGGGAATCCTACTGGCAGTCGATCCTCCAGAACCCGGAGCAGATTCTCCCTGAATTCCACCAGACCCTCCGGGCCGGCAAAACCCTGGAAGGCCATTCGGCCGGCGCCAGGGGAAAAAAACTCATGGCTTACGCAGCCGCCGGGGTCTCCTCCTGCCACGAGCCCATCACGGCCGACGAGGTGCTGGAGCGGCTCCGGCTGGGGATGCATGTGATGATCCGGGAGGGCAGCATCCGGGCCGACCTGGAGCCCATTTCCCAGATCATGGACGCCGGCGTCGATTTCCGGCGGCTGACCCTTTCCACCGACGGCGTGGAGCCGGTTGATCTTATGGAAAAGGGCTATATGACGTCGGTTCTCCGGAAGGCCATCGATTGCGGCTTTCCACCGGTGATCGCCGTTCAGATGGCCACCTTGAATGTGGCCGAGCATTTCGGTCTGGACCGTCACATCGGCGGGATCGGGCCGGGGCGGTACGCCGATATGCTGATCCTGCCGGATCTGAAGAGAGTCGAGCCCGAGTACGTCATCAGCAACGGCCGGATCGCCGTCAGGAAGGGCGAACTTCGGGTCGAGCCCCGGCGCCATGGGTTTGCGGAAGAGAGCCGGAACAGCATTCATATCGACGGCGGGATGACGGCGGCGGATTTCGCCATCCGGGTGAACGAAGCGGGGCCGGAGGCCACGGTCCGGGTCATGGAGATGGTCACCGACCTGGTGACCAAAGAAACGCATCTGACGGTCACGGTCCGTTCGGGCGAGATCCACGCCGATCCGGAAAACGATCTCCTGAAAGCGGCGGCAGTGGATCGGCGCCGCCATCCGGGCCGGACCTTCACCGGCCTGATCCGAGGGTTCG
The DNA here is from genome assembly GCA_011390065.1 of Desulfobacteraceae bacterium. Taxonomy (GTDB): domain Bacteria; phylum Desulfobacterota; class Desulfobacteria; order Desulfobacterales; family JAABSP01; genus JAABTD01. The sequence continues at coordinate 4,571 of JAABTD010000122.1, read as the reverse complement.
GCCTCCGGAAAGGCGCCATGGCGGCCAGCGCGGCCTGGGATACGTCGGACATCATCGTGGTGGGGGGCTCCGGCGAGGAGATGGCCGCGGCCGTCAACCGCATCCGTGAACTGCAGGGCGGGGTGGTGGTGATCGCCGATGGCCGGGTGGCGGCGGAACTGCCCTTGCCGATCCTGGGGCTGTTGTCCGACCGGTCCATCCCGGAACTGGCCGACGTGATCTCTTCCATCAAGGCGGCCGTGGCCGAACTCGGGGTCTCGTTCCCCGATCCGCTGCTCACCCTGGTGACCCTCACCGGTGCGGCCATCCCCTACCTGCGGATCTGCGAGGAGGGTCTGGTGAATCTGCGGGACGGGAAAACAGTGGGGGTCGTGGTGGAAGACGAACCGCCCCATGACGCGCCGTAACCTTCTGGAGGAGACCGGCGGCAACCCGCGGATTCTGGTCGTGGGCGACGACATCGCCAGCGACCACGCCCTGGTGAGGCGTCTGCGCGATGCCGGCTGCGAAACCCGGATCGCCCCCGACGGGCCGCGGGCCATGGATCTGATGCGTTCGGCGCCCCCGGATATCATTCTGCTGGATGTGCCGATGCCGGGGATCAACGGATTCGAGTTCTGTCGTCGACTCAAGTTGGACGAGCACGCCGACGGCATTCCGGTCATCTTTATGATTGACCGGTCGGATACTATGAGCCAAAGCAGGGCGCTCCGGTCAGGCGGAGTCGATTTCATCGCCAAACCGGTTCAGGACGATGAGGCCCTGGTTCGGATCTGCGCTCATCTGACCATCCGGCAGCTCCGGCAAAGCCTTCAGGAAGGGTTGGCCGGCCGGCATCGGTTCGGGGATATCATCGGCGGAAGCCCCGTCATGAAGGCGGTCTATCGGACCATTGCCAAAGCCGCCGGCGCCGATGTCGGCGTCCTTATTTCGGGGGAGTCGGGTACGGGCAAGGAACTGGCGGCTCGGGCCATCCACCGGTTGAGCCGCCGGCAGGATCGGCCCTTTGTAGCGGTGAACTGCGCCGCGGTGCCGGAGTCCCTTTTCGAGCGGGAGTTTTTCGGCCATTGCCGGGGAGCTTTCACCGATGCGTTCAGCGATATACCCGGCTATCTGGCCCAGGCCGACGGGGGCGCGCTCTTGCTCGACGAAGTGGGGGAGTTGAGCCATGCCGGCCAGATCAAACTGCTTCGCGTTCTGCAGGAGAAGGAATATTATCCCCTGGGGGCCATGAAGCCCAGCCGGGTCGATCTTCGCATCATCGCCGCCACCAATGGGGATCTGGCCGATCTCATGCAAAAGGGCCGCATCAGAGAGGACTTCTACTATCGAATCCGGGTGATCCACATCCACCTGCCGCCGCTTCGGCAGCGGAAAGAAGACATCCCCCTTCTGGTCGAACACTTTCTCCGCCAGGATGCCTGTGGGCCGCCCGCGTCAACCCTCCCGGCCCACATGATGGCCATGCTTTGCGCCTACCACTGGCCCGGAAATGTGCGGGAACTCCAGAACGAACTCCAAAGGTGGCAGGCCGGGCAGGCGCTCGAATGCGCGGCGGATCCGATGGAGGATCTGGATGGGAAGGCGCCTTCCGTCGGATTCGATCCCGACCCCGGCAATGGCCCTTTGAGGAACGCTTTAATGTCGTTTGAAAAGCTGGTCATCGCCCGAACCCTGCAACGATGCGGCGGCAGCACGAAAATGACCGCTGAAGCCCTGGATATCCCCCTTCGGACCCTTCAGAGGAAGATCCGCAATCTGGGGCTGTGACCGCGCTGCGCCATAAGCAGCGTTTCGCGCCATTTCTGGCGCTGTTTGAATTCTCCTGTTAATCTAATGTTTTGTCATGCAATGTTTTGCGTAATGCGCAACTTCTGGCGCAGCTGCCGATGCGCCCTCTTTTTTGTCCACCTCCCCTAATTATGCCAGCATGTAAAGATTCAACGCCTTGTCGATCATCATCATGGTCTGGCACAAAGCTTGATAGCATAATTGGCGTCCGTTCTTTCTACGCTAACTAAAATTGGGGAGGTGGCCATGTTTACCAGCAAGCACGTCCGGGTCGTGGGGTTATGGCTGTTTTTGATGGTTTTTTTTCATGTTCCCGCGACATTCGGCGCCTACGGCGATTACAGTTCGTCCCTGCCGGCCTGGCTCGACCAAAACGAAACCAGCGCCGACGGCCATTACACGATCCATTACACCGACGACGTCCACCATTCGGCGCCCTATGTGGGAGATCCGGACACAGATGGGGATGGCCTTCCGGACCCGTGGGAAACCGATTTTATCGGCAATACGGCTTCGGGCCAGAACGCCGATTCGGATGCGGACGGGCACGACAATCTGGCCGAATTCAACGCCGGCAGCTGGCCCAATGAAGATTTCTTCCGTCCCATAGACACCATTTCGCCGGCAGAAAACGGCGCGGGGCAAAACCTGATCGCCCGGGATGTGATCGATGTCCTCACCTTCTGCGAAGGCCGCTATGACGCCTGGGGTTTCAACGCGCCCTGGGGACTGCCGCTGGGGGTGCAGATCCGCTACACGCAGTTTGCCGGATGGGGCAATGTCAATCCCCTCTGGTGTTCTTCGGACGTCGTTGGAAACCTGGCCGATCCGAACCGGAGATGGGTTGCGATTCATGAACTATTCCACAATGTCCAAAGGGCCTATCCGGACACGCCCGGCGACACCAAATGGTTCGTCGAAGGGTCCGCCCGCATGAGCCAGGACTATTTTTATGACGACATGGACCGGGATGCGAATTCCAATTATGCGGGCCAGGTGAGGGGGTTTCTGGGGGACCACAACAGCTCGGGTCTTTTCGAGCGCTCTTACAGCGCCGTCTTCTTTTGGAAATACCTTTGTGAACAGACCGGCGGCGCCATCACCGGTCAGCCATCCGAAGGCTTCGACGCCATGGACCGGTACATGCGCTCCTCCCGGGGTCTGGAGGCGGACGAGTCGCTCCAGCGGTACCTGGACGACCTCGATCCGGACCACTTCTGGCATCGGAAACGGGCGGATCATTTCTTCGCCGCCTGGTCGACGGCGCTCTACACCCGGCAGTTCGACCCGGCCTCCATGAGTCCGCTCTATTACTATGCCGACGAGCAGGAAAATCTTCCTTCTTCCCTGGAGCGCTCCGTGGAGATCGACAACTGCGCCTATGTCGAGGCCGCCAACAGCTACACCCCCGAGACCGTGCCGCTGAACGGCAACGTCCTTTACAACGATATTAATCCCGACACCTGGACCCGGCATCTGGACGCCTGGCGCAGCCGCTACTACGCATTCGAACCCGATGCAGGCGCCCGGATCGTTCTGGTGTGGGTGGACGGGGAGAGCGGGCAGCGGAATTACTATGCCACCGTCACATCCCGGGGCGGAAACGTCACGGATATCGCCTTCAACTACGGCGAAGATCACATGAAGGCCTATTTCAACAACGCCATGGACGAATTGGGGGTGGTGGTCACCGCCCTGGACGCAGCGGCCGATTACGACCTGATGGTCTGGACCCTTTCGGATTACTGGATCAACATCGTCTATCCCACCGAAACCAATAAAGAATCGGTCCGGATACCGCAGCCGGACGATCTCTCCACCTTCGAGGTCCACCTGCGGGTCTGGACGGAAAAATCGGAAAATCCGGATGACGACATCTTCATCGACGGGCTCAGCCCGGACCTGTTCGAGGTGCAGGTGGACGGAGAGCCGGCCGAGGTGCTCTCCGGCCACCAGATGCTCAACGAATATTGGCTCACCTGCGCGGCGCCGGAACTGCCGCCGGGCGAATACGATCTGGCGGTCCGTCTGCTGGATCGAGACGATATGGAGATCAAGGCGCTCCGCTACGAGGAACGGCCTCACGTCAACCGGATGATCGTGATCGATCGTTCCGGCAGCATGGGATCCGAGATAATGGGCAACAACGAGAAAATGCTGGCCGCCAAGAGCGGCGGACGGCTCTATACGGACTTGCTCGTGGAAAAGGACATGCTCGGTCTGGTCAGCTTCGGCGGCGACGCCGACGACGATCCGGCCAATGCCACTTTGCATGAAGGGCTCGCCGATGTCTCCGATGCGTATAAACTGACCGTTAAAGACGCCATCGACAACGACCTTACCGATGACCCGAGCCAGTATGAACACACGGCCATGGGGCAGGGGATCCTGGCCGGTTATGATCAACTGGTTGCCCGGGGCAGAGCAGACGACGACTGGCGCATCGCCCTGTTGACGGACGGCCTTGAAGACCGGTCTCCCTATTGGGCCGATGCCGCTGTGAGCGGAGTGGTAACGCCATCGGACGTCAAAATCGACGCCATCGCCCTGGGCGCGGGCGCCCACGAGTTTTTGCTCAGCTCCATCGCCGACGATACCGAAGGCGAGTATTTTTATGTGGCCGTGCCGACGATCAGCGGCGGCAGATCGACATCGAGAGCGCCGGCGTCCACTGTGGACCCCATTGTCGAAAACCATATCGCGGATGTGTTCCGACAGATCAACGAAAGAGATATCGATCACACCCGGATCTGGTCGATGGAAGGGACTGCCGGGACGAC
>JAABTD010000121.1 GCA_011390065.1 Desulfobacteraceae bacterium | reverse complement strand
GCCATCAGCGTCACATTCAACGCGGCCCCGGCCGTTATTTATCCCCATGAGGGGTTGTGAGATAACCTGCTGGATGTCGCCGGCCTGGCTGACGTGCAGTTATTTATCCCCATGAGGGGTTGTGAGCCAGCATGATGCCGGCGAAAAAATCGTCAGACGCCCGTTATTTATCCCCATGAGGGGTTGTGAGACATATGCTGCATCAGGATCATCAGGCTTACAGGTGGTTATTTATCCCCATGAGGGGTTGTGAGACATATGCTGCATCAGGATCATCAGGCTTACAGGTGGTTATTTATCCCCATGAGGGGTTGTGAGTGCAATCCGGGACCTCCGCAACATCCGATCAAGAAAGTTATTTATCCCCATGAGGGGTTGTGAGATAGACCGCATATTATGGGCGCAAGGCTTGAATTGGGTTATTTATCCCCATGAGGGGTTGTGAGCGGCAACGGATTCTATACCCACCACATGCCAGTCTGGTTATTTATCCCCATGAGGGGTTGTGAGAACTCTACGTCAAACTCAAAATCGCCCGCATACCGCTGTTATTTATCCCCATGAGGGGTTGTGAGATTTATTGACTTGTTTGTACGCCCTGCTCAGGAGCTGTTATTTATCCCCATGAGGGGTTGTGAGAGGGCGGTTTATCCAGATTACCTGATAACGATCTGAGTTATTTATCCCCATGAGGGGTTGTGAGGTCCAAAAGCTTGCGACGGCCCTCAGTGTTGATGCTGGTTATTTATCCCCATGAGGGGTTGTGAGGTTTTCACGTTGTCGGGCGTTACGATTATGTCTGGAGTTATTTATCCCCATGAGGGGTTGTGAGCAACAAAAGAACTCTGAAAAATTCCCCCGAAGTATGGAAGGCTGTTGCCATAAAAACCATGCATTAACCGCAGGGGTATGCTAATTTGGACCTGGAATCCGACATTCAGAAATGGAGAAAGAACGATGCTGCACATCGAAAAAAAATACATCGTGGACGAAAACGGCGCTCCCAAAGAAGTGATCATCCCATTTGAAACCTTCAAATGGATCGAAGAGACGTTGGGCCTTGATCTTGATCAAAAAACCGTCAGTCAGCTTGCCGAAGCCAGGCAGGACAGGGAAAAAGGAACGCCGGATGCCTATGTCGATTTGGACAGCATTTGATGGGCCAAGTCATTGTCCATCGCCATGCGGCTCGTTATCTGAGTCGGCTGCCGGCGCTACAGAAAGAAAAGATCAAATCCGCGCTTCGGCAACTGAAAAAGGATCCATTGACGGCAAAGGAAGTCAAAAAGATGTCCGGAGAATGGACCGGATACCACAGAATCCGAATTGGCCATTTTCGGGTGATTTTTTGGTACGATGACCAAGAGGACGCAGTGTATGTCGATCACATCGGGCCAAGAGGGGATGTATACAAAAAATAGCTTGTTTCCGGCCCTGTTTTGTTGAACGTCCATCCTTCGAATACGCTGTCTGATCTGGCAATGCACGACACTATGAGCATCCAAAACGCCACCAAGCGGCAAATTTGCCCCACGCATCCCGGCGAAATGCTTCGGGAGGACTTTCTGCCCGATTACGGCCTGACCACCGCCACCCTTTCGGATGCATTGGGCGTGTCCGGGCAGACCATAAATGAATTTCTTAAGGAGCGGCGGTCTGTGACGCCCTTAATGGCCCTGCGCCTGTCCCGGCTGTTCGGAAATGCACCGGAATTCTGGCGCCATGCCCAGCAGGCCAGGGATTTGTGGGAGATTGAAAGACGATTTCAAAAGGAATTGGATGAGATCCGGAGTCTGGATGGGGTCTGACAGATTTTTCCGAAAAGAAGATGGTTTACTTGCTCAGCAATGATAGATCCTTGACGCAATATATTTCTCCGCATCTTTTTCTTTACTCCGGTGATCGATTAATATAAATGAGAAATGTAACGATATGTGCCGGCCGGAATCCTCAGAAACCGCATTGAACCCCGACCAGCTCTAACCGTTCAGAACGCCGCCGCCCACCCACTCTTATCCGCGCGGCACAATGGCAACCCTGTCACCGAAACGACGTGTCTTCGTCGTTCCAACCCTCAATGGGAGACGCTCCCGCAACCAAAAGGAGGACGGCATGAACGGGATGGATCGAAGGGATTTTATCAAGACGGTCGCCATCGGCGGGGCTGTGTTGGGGCTCGGCCGGACGATGGTGCAACCCGCCATGGCGGCGGAAAAGAGCGGCCGGTACGACATCGGGCAGTGCAAATCGGTCAAGATTACCTGCGTGTCCGAACTGGGATGGTTCGACAGCGGCAAGCTCATCGGCCAGATCAAGGCGGCCGGCGGCCCGGACACCAACCAGTGGGTGATTCCCTGGGACCCGGCCAACGCGGCCGGCAGTTGTTCCCTGGTGGAGATCGAAGCCCTCGACGGGACCCGCAGCAAATTCCTTCTCGATACGGGATGGGATACGGCCTACATGGAGAAATGCTTCCAGCGGGAGGGCATCGACAAGATGCTCCAGTCCGGCGAGATCGAATTTTTATTCATCAGTCATGAGCACCTGGACCATCTGTGGGGCCTGGAGGCGGTGCTGAAATACAACCCGGACATCAAGATCCTCATCCCCTCGACGTTTTATTCCGAGGGCATGCACTTCATCCGCGGGGCCGAATTCATGACGCCCCACGCCAGAAACGGGATTCCTCACACCGGCGAACTGGTCCAGGTGGAACCGGGAACGATCAGCCAACTATACGACGGCTGCGCCGTGGCCGCCTTCGATCTGCCGATCCTGCTCAATGTGCGGGGCGAATCCTCCCTCTATTTCAACGTCAAGGACAAAGGCATCGTCTGCGTGGCCGGATGCTGCCACCAGTCCATCCTGAACTTGGCCGATTTCGCCAAAGAGCGGATAGGCGGTGGCGAGAAGATGCACGGGGTCTACGGCGGCCTCCACATCGCCCCCTTCGGCCCCATGAACCCGGACCGGGAACACATCGTCAAAGGGATGGCTCAGTATGGATTCGACAAAATCGCCTGCAACCACTGCACCGGACTGGTGGCGGTTCAGCGGATGATCGACCTCGGGTATCCGGTGGTCAAAGGCACGGGCCGGAACGGCTCCCAGAGCGACTTGTACGTCGGCAACGGGGATGGCGTGGTGTTTGGATAGCGACCGGCAAAGGGCAGGGGCTTTTGAGTCGCTGCCTTTTTTATAGAGCCCGACGATGGCGCCTGTCAGATTTTTGGGCCTCGATCATCTTTCCGGCGATAAATGCCGCAGAGCGGCAATGGCATGTAGCCTGGGGTTTCAACCCCATGTGGGGCTTTTTCCGAACATGGCTCCCCCCCTGCATCAATGATGGTCGGCATCCCCTTCGGCATCCGCCATGGCGTCCCGGATCACCTCCCCGGTGAACCCCTTGCCCGCCAGAAACCGATACGTTTTTTCCCGCCGCTTTCGGGAGTTTGATTCCCGCTCCAGGGCCGGTCGTTTTTTCTCCAACGCCTTGCGGGCCGCTGCAAATTCATCCTCCGAGCCCGCATATTCCCCTGCGACCTCCTCAATGAGCCCGTCGTCGAACCCCTTTCCCCGCATGGCCTGACGGACCCGGTTGACGCCGTAATCCTTGCGAATCAGTTCCGCCAGATAGAACCGGGCCGTGGCCGGGTCATCCACATATTGCCGTTCCCTGCATTCCGCCAGGACCGCATCGATGATGTCCCCGTCAAATTCCCGTTTCGCCAGCTTTCGCCGCAGTTCCGCCTCGGTGTGTTGCCGGGGCGCCAGGAGGCGGACCGCCGCGTCCATGGCCGACAGGAAGACGGGATCGGTCCTCACGATGCCGGCGGGGCGAGTTTCCGTCGGGCGCAGCGGATGAGCAGGATGAAGACGAGGAAGAACTGGGCCAGCACGGGAATCGCGCCCAGGGCGGGGGGGCGGTCGAGGACGGGGAGAAAGACCGGCAGCAGGCTGTCTGCGCCGGCGGCCCAGAGGAGGGCGGGGATCAGGCCGTAGAGGATCATCAGGTAAACCAGGGCCGCGGCGTCGGCCCGGGCCGAGCCGGACTTGAGGTTGACCCACAGCAGCAGGCTGATGTCCCGGCAGGCGAACCCCAGGATGGAGAGCAGATAGAGGGCCGTGACGGCGAACTCGTCGTCGAGCCTCGGCAGGCCGCCGATGACAAATGAGAGAAAAAAAATGAGGATATACAGCAGGATGGTAATGAGCAGGGAGAGTGACCAGAGGGGCAGCCGTCGTCCCACGGCTTCGATGTCCCGGACCTTGGCGGCTTCCAGGAGAGATCGGTAGTCCACGGGGTTTTTAGGTTCGGTAAAGGCCATGAGGTAGGTGAAGCCCAGTCCGATGGCGAAAGCGATGTAGCAGCCGATGGTGATCCGTTGGCCGTTGTCGACGCCGTTGATGCCGGCGGTGAAGCCGCCGTAATAGGCCATGATCGTCGTTAGAAACAGGATCCACGCCCAGGGACCGTTTTCCAGGCCGAACTCGGCCCGCAGATTGCGGTGGATGCCGGCCAGGGCCCATGCCAGAAAAAAGAGCAGGGAAAAGAGCGAGAAATTGGCGGCAGAGGCGGTGAAGCGGAACCATGCCACCTGCTCCTCCGAATCCATGATCCAGGGAAACAGTTTGGGCAGGACAAAGATCATGATGAAGAGCCCCATCAGAAAAAACGGCGTGGCGCTCACTTTTTCACCGGAGGACTGACGGCGGAGCCGCGCCAGGCTCAGGAGCAGGGCCAGGGCCTGGATCAAGAGGGCCGCCAGAACCATGACCGCCGCCGACATCAAATGTCGGCCGGTCTGCGGTCTGAAAAAGGAGATCCCCGTGTAGACCGCAATGCAGAGGATGCCGCCGTACCAGGCATAGGATGTGGGGCCGAGAAGCTTGCCCACCGTCATCTCCCACGGCCCCAGGGAGGTCATCCGCTGGCTCTCCCAGGTTCGGTCGTTGAACTCGGACACAACGGCTTCCGAGGCCAGCTTGCAGCCCCAGATTCCGGCGATGGCCCCGAAGAGAACCATGGCCGTGCGGCGGAGCGTTTCCAGTCCGTCAACGTATCCGTCGGCCGCCAGATAGGCCGTTAAAAAAACGGCGCCCAGTATGACCGGCATGAGGATCAGCCGGGCGACGGAGAATTCCAACCAGAGGTTTTTCCGAAATTCCGGGTTGTTGAAGTAGATGGAAAGGCTCATGGCCGCCGCCCTTGTCTCGACGCCGTTTCCAGGTATCGCGACTGGAGGGTTTCCCGTTCGACCGAGAATTCCAGGACGGTCAGGCCGGAATCGACCAGGGCCTTGAGCAGGTCGTGTTGCCGGTGGTCGTCGCCGGTGAAATCGATATGGACCGTATGCCCTTTCGTCGTCTGATGCCCGGCTTCCGGGAACCGGGCCAGCACTGTGGACAGGTCGGCCGGAGAATCCATCAGCCGGATCCGGAGGTTTTTCCGGGCCGGGCCCGGCGTCGTCGGCATGGGCCGTTCGGCCACCCGGCCGTCCCGGATGACCAACAGATCGGTGGCGTACTGATCCAGTTCCGACAGGATGTGGGAAGACACGACGATGGTCTTGCCCGCCCGGTTGAGGGTGATGAAGAGTTCCGACAGAGCGTACCGCGCTTCGGGGTCGAGGCCCGAGGCCGGCTCGTCCAGCAGCAGGACTTCCGGATCATGAATCATGGCCTGGCCGATGGCCAGCCGCTGCCGCATCCCCCGGGAAAGGGCGCCGACCTTGTCCTGTTGCTTGTCCGCCAGATCCATGATCCGGATCACTTCCATGACCCGATCCGGGAGGCGGTCTTTTTCCATCTTCTGGGCCAGGGCGAAATAAGTGAGGGCCTGTTGTACGGTGAGGGAGTCGTAGAGACCGAAAAAATCCGGCAGGAACCCCATGATCCGGTGGGACCGGCGGGGGGCCTGGAACACGTCGATGTCGTTGACGGCCACGGCGCCGTGAAAGGGGCGGATCAGGGCCGCCATGCACTTGAGCAGGGTGGTTTTGCCCGCGCCGTTGGGGCCCACCAGAGCGGTGATGGCGCGGGAGTCGATGGTGAAGGAGACGTCCGACAAGGCCCGCTTGCCCGGATATTCATAGGTGAGGTTCTCGACTCGGATCATGGCGCCGGAGGGGTCAAGCGTTTTCTTTCATAGCGTCAGCTGCGCCATCGGCGTGCTCGGCGGCGTCAGCAAAGGACCGGATGAACCGGGCCACCGCCGCTTTGCCCCGGAAGACGCCGTAATGGCCTTCGCAGAGAATGTCGGCTTCCAGGTCAATGAGCCGTTTGAGGGATTTCTGGTAGGCCTTCCGGTCCGACAGAAGGCTCGGATCCAGGGGGCCGTGGACGTCCTGTCCGAAGAGGACCCGTTTCCCTTCGGATTCCGTCAGATAGGCCACCGATCCGGGGGAATGGCCCGGAATGTGAATCGCCTCCACGGAGCGGCCGCCCAGTTGGAGGGTCTCCCGGTCATCGGTCAATTTCCGGTCCACCGGCGTGGGCGCGATGGTCGCTCCGTACCAGGAGGCGGCCGTGACGGCGTCGTTGCCCTCCTCCATGTAGACGGCATCCAGTTCGTGGGCCACCACCCGGCACCCCACCGCTTCCCGCACGGCGTTGGCGCCGCCGATGTGATCGTAGTGACAATGGGTGATGAGGAGATATTCGATGCGTTCCAGCGACGCCCCGCAGCCGCGGACGTTGTCCAGTATCCTGGGGACTGAGAAACCGCAGCCGGCGTCCACCAAGGCGGCGTGGCCATTGAAATGGATCAGGTAACAGGCGCCGTCCGACGGCGTGGTGAGGGGGCCGCCGCCGACTTGAAAAATGTCATCGGTGATCTTCATACTGGTGCATCCTCGTGCTGCGCGTCCGTTAAAATGACGGGTTCACGTTACACGATCTTGCCGTTGCCGTAAAGGCTTTATCGATTCCGCATTCGTCTTGTGCGGGCATCAGGCTGGAACCGGCAGGCTGCGCAGGATCTCCGTCACAACGGCCTCTGCGGTCTGGCCGGAGAAATGGGCCTGGGGGTCCATCACCATCCGGTGGGCGATCACGTCCACCGCGATTTCCTGGATCTGTTCGGGGATGACGAAGTCTGCGCCGTCGAAAAGGGCCAGGGCCTGAGCGGTTTTCATCATGGCCAGAGATGCCCGGGGGCTTGCGCCCAGAGCGACGCCCCGGGCCGTGCGGGTGGCCCGGACAATATCCACGATATAGCGTTTCAGTTCCGGACTGATCCGGACCTGGGTCGCATGGGTCTGGAGCGCCCACACGTCGGCGGCGGCGACGCAGGGGCCGATGCCGTCCAGGGGATGACGCGACGTCTGGTCCGACAGGATGGCCATCTCCTCTTCCGGAGCGACGTAGCCCAGGCTGAACTGAAGAGAGAACCGGTCCATCTGGGCCTCGGGCAGGGGATACGTCCCCCGGGATTCCACGGGATTCTGGGTGGCGATGACGAAAAAGAGCCGCTCCAGGGGACGGATTTTGCCGTCGATGCTCACCTGGGATTCGGCCATGGCCTCCAGAAGGGCGGACTGAGTCCGGGGGGAGGCCCGGTTGATTTCGTCGGCCAGGAGGATGTTCGTGAAGATCGGCCCCTGGTGGAAATGGAATCGCCCTTCCTTCTGATCGAAGACGGTGACCCCTAAAATATCCGACGGGAGCAGGTCGGGGGTGAACTGGATCCGGCTGAACCCGGCGTCCACGGATCGGGCCAGGGCCTTGGCCAGGGTGGTCTTTCCGGTGCCGGGATAGTCCTCCAGCAGAACATGGCCGCCGGCGGTCAGGGCCGCCAGGAGCTTCCGGATGGCCGCATCCTGGCCCCGCATGACCCGCTGGATGTTGGCGGCGACGCGACGGTAGATTTCCCCCGGCGCGGCGGACGCCGCCGACGGGGCGATCGGGGCCTTTGCCGGGGACCTGGCCGGTTCCATGGCTCAGCCGCGCATCCGCTGGTGGATCTCCAGCCGCTCCAGGGAGAGCTTGACCACGTCGGAGACTTTCCCGTTCCGCCGGACATAGTCGGCGAAAAAAGCCGCCACGGCATCAGGCCGTTCCAGCCCGCAGACGGGCGCCACGGAGGCGATGACCCGCTCGTAGAGGAGCGGGTGCATCTTTTCCAGTTCGTCCACATGGGCCACGTACCAGTCCCACATCATGGGGGCGGCGTAGGGGTTGGCCGCGGCCGATACAATGGGGATAAACCGATTCCGGTCGGGGGCCTCGTCCAGAGTATAACGCAGGGCCTGGCGCAGGGCCGCGCCGTCCCCGAAAGCGCCCAGCGCCAGGAGGATGGTCTGGCGCTCATGCTCGCTTTGGGCCGAGGTCAGCCGGTCGATGAGCCAGTCTACCCGGTCGGGACCGCCTTCCAGGGCCGCCACCTGGAGGACGCTTTTAAGGATGTCCGCCGGCACGCGTTTTCCGGCCGACAGGGCGCTGAACTGCTCCCGGCAGAAGGACCGCGCCGTCTGGGAGCCAAACAGCGCCAGAAGCCAGATGACCCGGTCCCGAAGGATGGTCGTCGTATGGGGTTCTTTCGCCGCCGGCAGGTAGCCGATGGACTCCAGAACCGTTTCGAACAGCGTCCGGCCCGTTGCGGCGGCCCGCTCCCGGGCTGGATTCCGGACGATGCGATAGAGCGAAAACAGGTTCTCGGCGATGCTCATGAGCGGCAGCGGGGCGTCTTCGGTTCGGTAATGGTCCATGAAGTCGAGGTAGGCGTCCGGCGTCGCCCGCCCTCCTTTGACAAAGGCGTAGAGGTCGTTCTGCAGTCCCCAGCGGTCCACCGCCGAAAGCCGTTTTTCCGCAGCCAGCCGACCCAGGGCCGAAAGGTCTCCTTCGGTTTCATAGAAGGCCCGGTAAAATCCGCTCTGACCGTCATTGATCTTATAGGCGGCGGCATCCGCACCAATGTCCAGGGTTGTGGATGGCGTGTCCAGGTAAGTCTCCATCTCCCGGTCGCCGCCCGTTTCGGTGAAAATCCGGACTGAAACGGGGATCTGCCATAACTGGTCCGATTCCCGGTCCAGAAAGGTGAACCGCTGCTGGGTCAGCGTCAGCTGATCCCCGTCCCGTTTCGCCGTCACCATGGGATGACCGGGCTGGCCGATCCAGTTCTCCATCATGGCGGTGACCGGCTTGTCCGAGACCTTTTCGAAGGCTTTCCACAGATCGGTGGAGGCGGCGCAGTCGTAGGCGTGGGCCTTGAGATAGTGGCGCAGCCCCTGCTGGAAGGCCGATTCGCCGATGAACCCTTCGATCTGACGGAGGATGGACCCGCCTTTGTTGTAGATCAGGGGGGCGGTGCTGGTGTTGATGACCACATGCTCGCCGCCGGGGATCTCAATGGGAAAGTTCTCCTGGAGGCCGTCCCGGGCCAGGGCCGTCTCCGTCTGGGAGTGGAGAAACTGGTCCCAGATGCCCCAGTCCGGATGGTAGTGGGCCACCACGCCGAATCCGAAGTAGGTGGCGAAACTTTCGTTGAGCCACAGGTATTTCCAGTCCGAAGGGGTGACCAGGTTGCCGAACCACTGGTGGGCGATTTCGTGGGCGATGACCTCGCAGATCCGCTCCTCGCCGGCCCTGGAGGTGACGCCTGGGTAATGAAGCAGCAGGTTCTCCCGGAAGGTGATGGCCCCCCAGTTCTCCATGGCGCCGAAAGCGAAATCCGGCACGGCGATGAGGTCCATCTTGGGAAGCGGATAGGGGATGCCGTAGTAGTCTTCGCAGTACTGGAGCGCTTTTCGGCCGAAATCGAGACCGAATCCGCCGTAGCGCTGTCCGCCTGGGAGGGTGACGATCCGGACCCGTGGGTCCGCCTTGTCTGTTTGGATGTCGAAGTCGCCGATGCCGAAAAAGACAAGGTAGGTGGACATCTTCGGGGTCTTTTGAAAGACCACCCGTTTTTTTCCCTTTCCGGCGGGCGTTTCGGAGACGACCGCCGTGTTGGCAATGGCCGTCAAGGTTTCGTCCACCACCAGCTCGATGTCGAATTCGGCCTTCATCCGGGGGTGGTCGAAACAGGGAAAGGCCCGCCGGGCGTCGCTTTCCTGGAACTGGGTGATGGCGATGAATTTTTCCGCCCCGTCTTTTATGTGGCGGCTTCGGTAAAAGCCGGCCATCTTGTTGTTGATTTCGCCGGTGTAGTCGATGCGCAGCCGGATTTCGCCGGCGATTTCGTTCGGCAGGGCGACGGTCAGCCGCTCCTTTCCGGCGTCGGCGGTGAAGTCGCAGGATTCGGCCCTGCCGTCCGGATCGAATTGGCAGCGCTGGACGGCCAGTTCCAGGATGTTGAGGACGATCTCGCGGACGGGCTCGGCCGCTTCCACGGTCAGATCGAGGCGGCCGGTGAAGGTGAAGCCGTCGATGTCGGGTTCCAGAACGAGACGGTAGTGGATCGGGTGGACGGGGGATGTCATAATGTGATAACTTTCTGTTCGTTTTGGAGAAAAATGTTAAAAATATTATGATTTAGATATTCTGGTCGAACTGCGGCAAATTCGATTCCAAGGCGTCTAAATTGAAACTCTAATTGCTATTCGCTATTCACCGACATCGTCGAGAATCGCATCAATCAGCTTCTGGTTCATGTAAATGCCGTTCGAGTGTAACATTTTGAAATAGGGCCGTATACGGGAAATCAAGCCGGATTTCTTTGCCCTGCGGAGCAAGCCGGCTGTACCGATCCTTTTGATTTTCATTCGTTCGGCTACTCTTCTTGCTCGGGAGTCGTCCAGCAAAACAACGGCGTCTTTCCGTTTCAATGCAATTGATATGACTTCGGATTCGCCGCGATCAACCAAAATCGACAAAGGTTTTAAAGTGGATGGTTCAGGGGTTTCCATCCTGAACCAATTAATTTTTGAGATTGCGTCGGCGCCCGGCATACCACTTCCGTAAATGGTTGTTTCTTCCCAAACCGCCGGTGGAATAATGGTTTCTGCGTAAAGTTTTTGAAGAAGGTCAAGTTGACCGATAGTCGCAAGGGCGATCAAAGGGCCTGAATCGGCAACGATTGCCTCGCTATTCATCTATGAGTTCATCCCGAATTTGATCCTCTTCCAAATGGATGACTGGCACTTTCATTCGCCCCAGTGCCTGCATGAACTGCAACTTGCCCATTCGGCACATTTCTGCGGCTTTCCCCAACGAAATCCGGTGGAGTTCGAACAGTTTAACCGCAAGCAAAAACTGGAGTTCCTGCTCAAGCTCGTCCGGGGATTTTCCGGAAGCGACAAGCAGATCATCGCTATATGGAATGGTCAACGCTCTCATTTGCCTTCTTCCTTTCTCCAAATGTACGGTCTGTCTATGTTGTCCAAATCCCCTGAATCGACTCGCCGCAATAACCGCAGGCGCCGTTTTCCATATTTTGGGCCTTGATCTGATAGCCGACCCGTTCGATGACCTTTTTTCGGCAGTTGGGGCAAAAGGTGTGTTCCCCGTCGTTGCCCGGCGCGTTGCCGATGTAGACGAAATGGAGCCCTGCATCCATGGCGGTTTCGCGAGCTTTTTTCAGCGTGTCCGTTGGCGTTGGGGGCAGGCTCTTAAGTTTATACATGGGATGGAACCGGGAAAAATGAAGGGGCGTTCCGGCCCCCAGTTCATCCCGGACCCATTGGCTCATCTCCCGGAGCATCTCCATGTCGTCGTTTTTGCCGGGGACCACCAGTGTCACCAGCTCCGTGTGGATGTTTCGCCGTTTGAGTTCCTTCAATGTGTCGAGCACCGGCTGGAGACCGCCCCCGGTCATCTCCCGGTAGTATTTCTCCGTGAACCCCTTCAGGTCGATGCAGGCGGCGTCCAGATATTGGCACAGGTCGGCCAGCGGGTCCGGATTGATGTAGCCGTTGGAGTGGATCACCTTGAGGATGCCCGCTTTTTTTGCCAGTTTGCCGATGTCCAGCATGTACTCCATGAAAATGGTGGGTTCCACATAAGTGGAAGCGATGGAATGGCATTTATAGTGTTGGGCCAGGGCCACGACTTTTTCCGGCGACAGATCGTAGTTGTAGGTGTTGTCGGGCAGGGCCTGTGAGATTTCCCAGTTCTGACAGAACTTGCAGTCGAGATTGCAGCCGGCCGTGGCGATGGAAAAGGACCGCGTGGCGGGCAGGACGTGGAAAAACGGCTTTTTTTCGATGGGGTCGGCGTGGACGGCGCAGGGGTTGCCGTAAACCAGGGAATAATACTTTCCGCCGATGTTTTCCCGGACCTCGCAGTGGCCCCGCTCGCCGGGTCCCACCTCGCAGAATCGCGGGCAGAGGTCGCACCGGATCGCACCGTTTTCTAAGAGGGTGAAATAGGGGGACAGCTTCTTTCCGATATAGCCTTGTTTGAGGTCCGCCGCCGATGCAGGGAAGGGCAGGCCCCACACCGCGCCGGCCCCGGCGCACGCGATGGCGCAGCGCCCGCAGCGGATCATGAAATCGCGTCGGCCGATGGGGTTGTCGCTCATGCAATTCACCTGATTAAAGCCTGATTAAAGATAGTGTTGACTCATTCTTCAATGATAGAGATTTACAGCGGAAAATGCAAATGGAAAGGCGGGATTGAACCGTCCTTAGAACACGTCGGCGGAAAATGTGAAAATTTTCGTTCCGGACGCTTTCCAGGCATCTTTGGGCAGCCCCGCTTTACGGCAGGTCTGTTCCAGGAAAGTTTGGCGGTCCCATCCATACTCGGCGGCCACCTGGGGGAGGAGCAGCCCGGAACGCCGGCCGTTGGTGATGTAGAGGCCGTGGGGTCCCACCTGGATCTCATCGATGGAACCAATTTCTTTTAGCGGCGTCATGGCGGAGATCTCGATCTCCAGATCATCCAGTTCCGACGGCGTCACCGGCGGAAACCGGGGGTCCTCGAAGGCGGCGGCCTGGGCCATTTCGCGGACGGTGTCGGCTATGGGCAGCCGTCCCACAATGTGACCGATGCATCCCCGCAGGCGGCCGTTTTTCTTCAGCGTCACGAATGCGCCCCTGGTCTCTTTGAGGGCCGGAGACGGGATGTCGTACTTTGGGAGCGACTGGCCCTTCAACCGGGCGACGATGGATTCCCGTGCGATTTTGTGGAGCAGGGTCTTTTCGGCTTCGGAGAGGCCGGGTCCGTTCTTTTCCGACAAGCGCTGATTTTCCGAATGTTTCTCTGAGCGTTCTTTATGGCCGCTGTTCCAGAAGGCCGCCGCCATATATCCCACCACGCGGCTTTTGTCGCCCGTGACGTCTCCGGAATTGGCGTAATGGAGGACTTGGGCAACGTCCGCCCCCAGATGCCGGGCCGCCATCATGGCCGCGGCCATGGGCCCGCCGCCGCACGCCTCGCACTCTCCGGACGCCAGACGGCGGTTCAGTCCCTCAGGATCGAAGGCGGCGATGCGATCCAGAACCACCTTGTCGAGTTTTTTCGCCGCTTCGTAGAAATGATAATGGGACAGGTCCGTGGACGCCACGATCAGGGCCGATTTTCCCTTGGCGGCCGCAGCCGCTTTTGCCGCCAGCCATCGGCAGGCGTCGAGGCCCTGGTCGCCCATGACCAGGGGGACAAGTTGAAAGTCTCCCAAAACCGTCTGGAGAAAGGGCAACTGGATTTCAAGGGAGTGCTCCTGGGCGTGAGCTTCGGGAACGAAGCGGATGCGGTCGTCCGATTGCATGAGGGCGGCGGTCGTCTCCCGGTCGATGGGGACGACGCCGAGCGGGGTTCGGTACCCGGCCCCGTCGTAGACGGAGACCCCCGGAAACCGGACCCGGTGGCTGGGCGCGATGATGAAGACCGTATCGAATGAGGCGTTTTGAAGCCGCTTGTAGGCATGGGCCGCCACCTGACCGGAATAGCGGTACCCGGCATGGGGAACAATCAAAGCGGTCGGCGGTTCCGCAAACGGCGTCTTGTTTTCGGTTTCCGGCACGGCATCGAGATATCCCCGGAGGGTTTTGTTCAGGGTTTCCGGATCGCCGGGATACCAGGTTCCCGCAATGACCGATTCGCGGACGCGGTCCTGGGGCGATTCGGCGAGGCAAGTGGACGCAAGGAGCAGAGCAATCCCCATGCATAAAAGGCCCGAAAGCGCTTTTCTCGCTGTCATATGGGTTCCTCCTCTATTTTGAACGATTTAAACAATGGCGGGAGCGCCATCCGGAATGATGCGATGGGGTCAAAATAGAAGACCGTTTCCCCCCTGTCAAGTGGCGTCGCATTGTTGTGGTCGTCTCCGTTTTATGGGTTGATCGGGCGAGAACTATAGGCTTGACGCATTCTGACGTATAGATTATATAGTATATATTATCGATTTAAAAAGGGAGACCCTTATGGTTACTGCAAAATTGTTCAAAAACGGCCAGAGCCAGGCGGTCAGGCTGCCGAAAGAATTTCGATTTGAAGGGCAAGAGGTTTACATCAGGCGGATCGGACGCAGTGTGCTCCTCGTCCCGAAAGACGATCCCTGGCGGGATATGGCGGACAGTCTGGAGAAATTCAGCGATGATTTCATGCGCGAAAGAAAGCAACCGGACCTTCAGGAAAGGAATTTTTTTGAATGAGTTTTATGCTGGACACCTGCATTCTGATCCATATGATCAGAAAAAAGGATCGGACGTTAGTAGAAATCCTGCGCGGAAAACCGCCGAACGATGTCTGCGTTTCCTCTGTCACCGTGGCGGAAATGGAGTACGGGGCCGCCAAAAGCGCCTGGCCCGACAGGAATCGGGACGCCCTGTACCAGTTTCTTTCCCCGCTCGAAATTCTGCCCTTCGACGGGACGGCGGCTTTTGAATATGGGCTGATCCGTGCGCATCTTGAGCGGAAGGGCGCTGTCATCGGCGCCATGGACATGATGATCGCGGCCCATGCCAGGAGCATCCGCGCCGTCATTGTGACCGATAATGTGGAAGAATTCAAAAGGGTCCCGGGATTGGCGGTCGAGAACTGGTTGAGACCTTGAGGTCTG
>JAABTD010000334.1 GCA_011390065.1 Desulfobacteraceae bacterium | reverse complement strand
CCGCGTCCCACTGGTCCGCGTTGGGCACGATCTTTTTGTTGACGAAGTTGCGGACCTCTTTTTGCAGCATCTGGAGTTCTTTTGACAGACCAAAATCCATGTTTCACCCTTTCCGTTCTATCCGTTCTCGTTATGGGTTACACCGCGTCCTCGACCCGGTTGACCAGTTCCGCGGCCGACGCCAGCACGTCTCCCTTGAAGCGGGCCGCCAGCCCGGCGGCCAGCATGTCGCCGGTGACAATGCCGCCCCGGCGGGCCAGCAACGCCAGGCCGGCCAGGGCCCAGTCCTGGGGCTTGATCTTCTGGGCCTTGAAATCCGCTTCCACGATCCGGGCCGCGCAGTCCGGCACGGCGATGCTCTTCTCCCTGATCAATAGCGGATTTCCCGTCAGGTTTTCAAGCTGCTTTTTCCGCCGGGCTACCCCTTCGTCCGCCAGGGCGATCACCACGTCGGGGTTGGAGATGCCGGTGTAGTCGATGGGGTCGTCCGACAGGATGAGTTCGCTCACCGAATGGCCCCGCAGCACGGTGATGGGATAGTCGCTTTTCTGGGAGGCATGGAGCCCGGCGGCGATGCCGGATAGCCCCATGATCTCGGCGGCGGTGACGATCCGCTGGCCCGCCTTGCCCAGGATCAGGATCTCCCGGCGGCCGGAAAAGGGCGGTTCGCAGGTTTTGGCCATCCCGGAGGGTTCCGTCTGCCGCTTCTGTCCGGCGGCCAGTTCCCGGTAGTGCTCGCCGTATTCCCGGCGGGCGTTGGCCTCGGCGAACCCCGCCGCCGGCGGCATCCCGGCCAGGGACGCCTCGATGGCCTTGGGCGACAGCGGATTGCGCTTGGTGTAGCGGCCGGGGCAGACGCCCCACATGTCGATGACGGAAAAGCCCTTGAACCCGATGGCCCCGGCCATGACCTCCGGCAGGTCCTTCTGGTAGGAGGATGCCCGGCGGACGTCGGGCGCCCCGGCGGCCCCCGCCACCTGGCAGACGTCGATGGGTTTTTCCAGCTGGTTCAGAAATCCGGACCCCACCACGGCGCCGGGCGGCGTGGTGGAGGAACACTGGCCCCCGGTCATGCCGTAGTTGAAGTTGTTGAGCACCAGCAGGGTCAGGTCCAGGTTGCGGCGGCAGGCCGACAGCAGGTGGGCGCCGCCGATCCCCAGGCCCCCGTCGCCCATCGTGACCACCACATGGAGGTCGGGCCGGGCCATCTTGAGCCCGGTGGCGTAGGTCAACGCCCGGCCGTGGAGGCCGTGGAAGGCGTGGGTGTTGAAAAAGGTGTCGAAAAGGCCCGAGCAGCCGATGTCCGAGACGATGGCCACCTGGTTGCCGGCAAGACCCATTTGGGAAAACGCCTTGTCCAGGGCGTGGACGACCCGTTCGTGGGCGCATCCGGGGCAAAAGACCGGGGGACGTTGGGTGTTGAGCAGACTATCCATTATAGATCACCTCCTCGATCATGGACGGCGGGATGAGGCTGCCATCCATCCGGCCCACGAATTCTACTTTTTTGTCCGCCAGGACCCGCTGGATCTCCCGGACGTATTGCCCCAGGTTCATCTCCGGGACGATAATCCGTTTATATGGCGCCGCCTTTTCCCGGATAAGGGCTTCCGGCACGGGCCAGAGGGTTTTGAGGGTCAGGAGCGAAACCGGCGTTCCGGCGGCCGCGGCGTTCCGGCCCGCGACCCGGGCGGCCCGGGCCGTGACGCCGTAGGCGATGATGAGCGTGTCGGCGCCGTCGGCGGGATCTTCCGTATAAAAGGTGAACCGGTCGATCTCGTCGGTCAGCTTCGCCTGCATCCGCTCGATGGCGTCGCCGATGACCTGGGGATCGGTGGTGATGTAGCCGTCCGGCCCGTGGGTGGAGGAGGTCTGGCGGACGATCCGGTCGCCGCCGATGGGCAGGAAGTCGGGGACCTTTTGGTCGCCGGCGGTCGCAAAAGGGAGGAAAGGCGCGTCCGCGTTCGCCGTTTTCCGCTCCACCACCGTCGGCCGGGGAAGGGCGGACAGGTCCACCGTCTCCCGGGTCATGGAGATCTCCTTGTTGGCGGCGATAAACACCGGAACCCGGTAGGTCTCCGACAGGTTGAAGGCATACATGGTGAGCAGGTAGCAGTCACCCACATCCGACGGTGCCAGCACGATCACCGGCAGGCCGCCGCTGTTGCCCCATTGAAGAAACTGGATGTCGCCGTCGGCGCCCCGGGTGGCGGAGCCGGTGCTGGGCCCGAGCCGCTGCACATCGACAATGACCAGCGGAATCTCGCTGCCGATGGCAAAGGATATCTGTTCGCTGTAAAGGCTGATGCCGGGTCCCGACGTGGCGGTCAGACATTTGAGCCCCGCCATGGACGCCCCCAGGCAAAACCCGATGGAGGCGATTTCGTCCTCCCCTTGCAGGCAGACCCCGCCTTCCGGCGGCAGCAGTTTCAGCATGGTGTTGAACACCGTGGTGGCCGGGGTGATGGGATACCCGGCGAAAAACCGGCAACCCGCCGCCATCGCGCCGTAGGCGATGGCTTCGTTGCCTTCTAAAAAATTGAGTGACATGATCGTCTCCGATAAAGATGATTAGAAATTTGATCAAATTTTTGATCACATAACAGAAGGGAAGGGGCATGTCAATGGGTTCCTATTGGAATTGGCGGTTTTGAATAGAATGCTGTGGCGGGAAAAATGCTGTTGGTAAATGCGACCCAGTCTGCAATTGCCGCGCGGGAGTGAACTCCCACGCTACTATGTGTCGTCCCTACAGGACTGGAATTGCTTGAAAATGTCCTGTAGGGACATCATAAAATAGCGTGGGAGTTCACTCCCGCGCGGCCTTTGGCCATGCGGACGATATGCTCAAGATATTCGTACTGTTCCCATTCTTTTTCCTCTTGAGGGGACAGTCCTTCGTTGCGGTTTTTTTCCAATAGGTAGCCGATTCTGGATTGCAGGGTTTCGGAAGGCTGCAAAGAGAGAACTTCCTCTGGTGCGGGCAGGCTTGCCAGCAGTTCAAGGATATCGTTCAAATCGGCATATATCGATTGATCCGCCAGGCCCAAACGTCTCAGACCCATTTCGATGACTTCGCGAAGTTCGCCTTCTTCAAGCGGTTTGAGACGAGCGGCCAGTTCGTCGGAAACATGGATTTGGATGGTTGCAGGCATAGGATTCTCCTCTGTTCGTTTCTGAACTGTGATTCCAAATGATTAAGATGATAGACATGACTTTCCGATCCATCATGGCCATCACCAAAATCACGTTTAATCACAGTTTAAGGACAATCACTTCCAATTCGCATTTTTCGCCAGTTCCGCTTCCAGGCCGGCAAGCATGGCCTTAAGCGCTTCAATATTGAGAACTTCCAATGTGTTTTCAGTTGATTGCGGATGTTTCAGGAGAAGTTGAAGCAGTTGTATTTTCCCGATCAGTTTGCCCTTTTCCAAGCCCTTTTCCAAGGCTTTTTCCTCGCTTTGTTGAAGCAACTCTTTGACTGCGGTTACTTCCTCAAGGGGCGTCAATTGAATCATTTCCCTAACCTCCTTCAAAGTAAGCGTTTTAAATCGCTGTAAAATGGCGTATTCTAACAGGTCGTTCAACGCCTTCTTCCTGTCTTCCGGCAACCTCATTTCCTCAATGCCCGCCTTCCATTCCTCGACGGCTTTGGGCAATTCGGCCGGGTCATCAAGCGTCAAGGGCTTCAGCGCGACCAGCGGGGTGGCGTTGCTTTTGACGTTTTTGAGGCATTCCGCCAGATCGAGTTGAAGCAAACAGTTGGGCGGCGCGGGAATCAGCCGGGGATTGCCGGGGTCGAATTTTTTGTCGAGGAACAGGACAATGGCGACAAAACGATGGTCTTCGCCGATTTGCTCGTATAAAGTGCAAATTTCCCGGAACAGCCGCCAATAAATGCCGTTGTCGGGGTAGCCCTGGACTTCGAGAAAAACGTCCGGTTCGCCCTCGTCTTCGCTCATAAAATAGCCGTCGAAACGCTTTTCGGTGGTTTTGACCGTAATGCTTTCAAACCGATATCGCCCTTGAACATCGAGTTGAACCAGCTCAAACAGGCTTTCGGGGCTGAAGCGGAACAGTTCGTAAAAGAGTTCGTCGGTTCTCATTTGGTTTTCACGCTTGTTGTTTTCCGAAAGATCGCACGATGTTTCCCTGTTAATTTGCGGGTATTTCAGATTTAATATCAGGAAAGCGACGGATTTGTCAAAACAATGCTTAAGGGCTCGCCTTTGAGCAGGGGGATGAGCAGTTTGACGACGCTTTTTCAATGCGTTGCGATACGAGCATAAAAAGTCTTGACACACCACATGCAGTATGTAATATATTACACCCAACCGAC
>JAABTD010000013.1 GCA_011390065.1 Desulfobacteraceae bacterium | reverse complement strand
GGCTGCCGAGGCGATGGAGCGGGCGGATATCCCCAGGGTGGTTGCCACCTGTTCCACGGGCCGGGCGATGCTCCGGGCCAGACCCCAGGCTGCCAGGAGGGAAAGGAGCACGGTGGCCGGGACCCCGGCCGCCATGAGCCGCCGGGTCCATTGAACCCTCTTCCGGTTTTCCGCTTTTCGCAGGTCCAGGGACCGCCGGGCTTCGGCTTTGACCTCCTCCAGATGGCTTCGGAACCGGGCCAGAAGGGCATCCCCTTTTCCTTGTTTGATGAAATCGGCCATATCGTCCATGGTGGCGGAATGGCCGATGTCGCGCCGCAGCAGGATAAGCGGCGTGGCCACTTGATCGAGCCATGCCGAGAAAGTGGTTTCGATGGTCTCGAGCGACCGGGTCTGTTCGGTCTTGTGGGCGACCTTGTCTTTGAGTGTTTCGACCCGATCGTAAAAGCCGGCGGCGCCCGTGTGGTAAGCTTCCAGCAGCAGTTCAACGCCGGTCAGCAAAAAGCCGCGCACGCTGGCTTCTGTGTTGATGGCCTCGATCAATATCCGCAAAGCCTCCTGGATGGCCTGATGTGCCCGGTCGAGGCGCCAGTTGGCGTCGCCGAAGGTTTTGATGTGGCCCGCGTTGTAGGAGATCTCAGCGCTGGTTTTTTCCCGCCTTGCGGCCATTCGTTCGTACGCCGATGCCCGGATGGTTTCGATCCGTTTCAGAAACGTCTCGAAATACGCGCCGCCGCCCTGATTTTCAATGAACACCGACAGCCTGAGCATGGCGGACGGTGATTTATCCAGCGCTTTTTTCAGCGCGATAGCGGGGGCGGCGATCTCCTGGTCCCAATACTGGATAATTTGTCGGGCGTCTTTGAGAGAGACGGCGAGTTCCGGAGCGTCGGACAGAAAATGCGACAGTCGCGACAGTTGTTCCGGCAGCCGTCTCCCGGCGGCTTCATACATCTCGACATAGGCGTCGTCATCGGACAGGAGATAGCTGCGAAAGCCTCTTTCCATCTCGCCGGCGGTCTCGATGACGGCGTAAATCTGTTGGAAAAGATCCAGGTCGTTTTGAAGCCGGCGATCCGTTTCCGGAAGGTTTGCCAAAGCGTTATGGACTTTGGCATACGCTGCGGCGGCAGTGAATTTACGTTCCCGGATCTCTGTTTCCTGATGCTGAATGAACCCGGCGATCTGCCCGCGCAATTCCCGAAAGAGGGTTTTGTTCTCGGCTTCTCGCACCTGTTCGGCGATATCATTCATGGTCTCGGCATCGCCAATTTTCCGGCGGAGGGCGACGGCCCCGGCTGCAGCCGTCTGCTGCCATTCCTGGAAAATCCGGTCCAGTTCAACGACCCGCTGCGCCTGTTCCGGAAAGTCCGCAAGGAGGGTTTCAAGGGATTGGATCTCCTGACTGAGGCGTTTTTGCGCTGCATCATAGACGGCCAGGTGAGCCTCGGTTCCGGCCAACAGGAACCCCCGCACGTTGGTGCTCATGGACAATGCAATGGCCTCGATCCGACCGGTCCGGTGGCGGATCTCATGGGTCTGTTCCACCCATCGGTCGGTATCGCGTTGCCGCTCCATGGCGATGTCGGTCAAAACGAAGAGCGCGACGAAAAGGAAAAGGGGGCCGCAAGCGCCCGCCATGATCCGGGTTTTAAAACCGAAACGACTGAGCATGGTTTGCCTCTTTATGTTGATTGTTGCCGCAGGGGCCATTTCCCCCCGGGGGCTGAAAATCATCAACCGTCTTGGTCCAGCAGTCGCGCCATCTCCGGCGGCATGCCGGCGGATCGGAGAGTGGTTGGTTCCGGTTCGCCCGGCAGCACGACGGTCAGGGCGTCGGCGTGGAGCCCTAAACGGTGGAAGCCGCACCGGGTCTGCAGGAATCGAAGGGATCGGGGAGAGCCGTATCGCCCGTCGCCGACCACGGGATGTCCGGCCAGCTTGGCATGACGGCGGATCTGGTGTTGCCGGCCCGTAAGGGGCTCACATTCGATTAGAGCATAATGGGGCGTGGATCGCAAGATGCGGAGCTGCGTTCGGCAGGATTTTCTGGCGCCCTTTCCTTGGGGATCGCGTCGACCGCCGGCCGCTTTCGTCAGAGGCCATTCCCATAGCGCCTCGCCGGAATCCCCGGCGGCCGTGACAGGGCCGTGGAGGACCGCGAGATACCGTTTCCGGACGGTTCGATCCTGGAATTGCCGGGCCAGGTGATGAAAGGTTTCGGGTGCGGCGGCCATGAGCATCACGCCGGAGGTGTCCCGGTCGAGGCGGTGGACCGCATGCAGGCCGTAATCGGGGTCAAAACGGAGTTCCGGATACGGGGGCGGCATTCCCCTGATGCGGACGGCTAAAATCGATGTCAGGTCGTTGCCCGGGTCATTGTGGACGCTGATGGCGGCGGGTTTTTCCACGGCTATCCAGCCCTGACCCACAGCCAGAATCGAAATGTCGGCAATATCTCGCATCTTTGTCCATTCTTCTTTCGAAAACACTGTTTGACAGCTTGCATGGGTTTATAATAAAACCGACAGTCAAGCGCGGCAATAAGTCAGGAGCTTTTATGTCACGATCCTTTTTCCCGATCAGCGAGAATAATTCATGAAGACCGAAAAGAGTGAACATCGTCGTTTGGAGCGTTTCGGGCTTGATCTTCCTTCCCAGGTGCAGGTCGCAGAACAAAAAGAAGATGATGCGGTGATGGCCCTGGAGACCCGCAATGTTTGCGCGGGGGGCGCCTTCTTCAGTACCGAGCAAGTGCTGTCGGAGGGCACGGAGGTGGCCATCGATCTGGTGCTGCCGCTGGATGAGCTGAAAAAGCTGGAAGGGAGAAAAACCCTCATCAAAGTTTCCGGCGTCGTGGTCCGGACCGAGAACGAGGGCATGGCCATACAGTTCAACAAGCGGTTCAAGCTGCTTCCCATGGCCGGCGACGGAGACGGCAAAGAAACCGAAACCCCTTAGGGGGTCGCTGTCGAAGTCGGCAGCCGCCGCACCGCTTCTCTGCTGATTTTCAAATAGACCGTGTTTTCCTCGATCCGCGCGATCTCGGATACCGGGATCGTGACTCCCCTCCGGGACGCCGCGACGCCGTTCCGACATCACCTTCCGGGCCGGTACGAGAAACGGCCACAACGCCGTCATTTTGGGGTCCCGTCCATAATGGGGGACATCCCGCCGGACGAATTCCGTCCTGTCGAAGATTTCCAGCGTCCGGACCTCCTCTTTGGCGGCGTTGACGAGAACCATCTCCGGCGTGGTCTCCCGGATCCATCGGGCCGGCAGCATCCGCTCGGAATGGGGAGACCGGGCGTCCCGGACCACCAAATGGGTCATCCGCCCGGTAGACGGGTTGAAGATGATGCGGGTCGATCGTCCGAACCGGCCGTCGGCGCAGTGGACCTCGGCGTTCAGGGGGTAGTCCATGGTCAGGGCTCCTGGATGCGGCTGCCGCCTTTGTCATCGGCGAAATGACAGGCCGCGAAATGGTCCGGCAGGATTTCCCGATAGGCCGGGGTCTTGTCGGAACAGATGTCTTCTGCAAGAGGGCACCGGGTGTGGAAGACGCATCCCCGGGGCGGATGGGCCGGACTGGGAACCTCGCCGGTCAGGGTGATCCGGCGGCGGTTCCGCTCTTTTTTCGGATCGGGGATAGGGACCGCCGACATGAGGCACTGGGTGTAGGGGTGGAGAGGGGCGTCGAAGAGTTCATCGCGGTCCGCCAGTTCCATGATGCGGCCCAGATACATCACCGCCACCCGGTCGGAGATGTGCTGGACCATGCTCAGATCGTGGGCGATGAAGAGATAGGTGAGTCCCAGCCGGCGTTGGAGGTCCTTGAAGAGGTTGACCACCTGGGCCTGGATAGAGACGTCCAGGGCCGAGATGGGCTCGTCGCAGACGATGAATTCGGGGTTGAGGGACAACGCCCGCGCGATGTTGATCCGCTGGCGCTGCCCGCCGGAAAACTCATGGGAGAAACGGGAGATGTGGTTTGGATTGAGCCCCACGAGGTCCAGCAATTCCGCCACCCGGTTCCGCATGTGCTGCCTGGACAGGGTCCTGTTTTGATCGCCGTGGATGACCATGGGTTCGGCGATGATCTGTCCCACAGATTGGCGGGGGTTGAGGGAATCGTAGGAGTCCTGAAAGATCATCTGCATCCGGGGCCGCAGCTTCCGCAGCTCAGGTTCGCCCAGGGCCGTCAGCTCCTGGTCTCCTAAAAAGATTTTGCCCGCCGACGGGCGTTGGAGCTGGAGGATGGCCCGACCCGTGGTCGATTTGCCGCATCCGCTTTCCCCCACCACCCCCAGGGTTTCCCCTCGGCGAATGTCGAAAGACACGTCGTCCACCGCCTTCACGGCGCCCACCTGCCGCTGCCAGATCAGGCCCCGCAGAATGGGAAAGTGTTTTTTCAACCCTTTGACGCGGACGAGGATTTCCTTACGGTTGTCGGCGCCGCAGGGTGTCGCGGGATCAGGCATCGGTTCTGGGCCTTCCGTTTTCCAGGTCGTAAAAACACTGGGTCGCGTGTCCTTTTCCTGCGGGGTAGTAGGGCGGTACGGCTTTCCAGCAGCGGTCGAAGACATAGGGACATCGCCAGGCGAACTGGCAGTGGCGGGGGGAGGCCATCATATCCGGTGGGGCGCCCTGGATGCTGGCCAGGTCCCGCCGGGACCGGTCGTCCAGGCGGGGGAGGGCGGACAACAGCCCCCGGGTGTAGGGGTGTTGGGGATGGTCGTACAGGTCGTCCACCGGCGCGATCTCCACCGGGCAGCCGGCGTACATGACCAGAACCCGGTCGGCGATGCCCGCCACCACGCCGAGGTCATGGGTGATCCAGACCACCGTCATGCCCCGTTCCCTCTGGATTCGTTTCGCCAACTCCACAATCTGAGCCTGGACCGTTACATCCAGGGCCGTGGTGGGTTCGTCGGCGATGACCATCCGGGGATTGCAGGCGATGGCGATGGCGATCATGGCCCGCTGACGCATGCCGCCGGAAAATTGATGAGGATAGTTCCGATACCGGGCCCTGGCGCCGGGGATGCCCACGTCGTCCAATAGATCGATGGCCCGTTTTCGGGCGGTCTCCGCATCCATCCCCAGATGCATCACGAGGGATTCGCCGATCTGGCGGCCCACGGTCATGACCGGATTGAGGGCGCTGAGGGCGTCCTGAAAGATATACCCGATCTGCGCTCCCCGGACCCGATGCATGTCGGCCCTGGACATTTTCAGCAGGTCCGTCGGCGTTCCGTTCGTGTAAAACAGGGCCTCTCCTCGCGCGATCCGGGCCGGGGGCATGGGCAGCAGATGGAGCAGGGACATCATGGTCACGCTCTTGCCCGATCCGCTCTCCCCCACGATGGCCAGGGTTTCCCCTGCCTGGACATCGAAGGATATCCCGTTGAGGGCGTGAACCACTCCATCGAAGGTGTGGAAGCGGAGCGTGAGGTCCCTGACGGAGAGAATCGTGCTCATCTTATTTTTTCACCCGCCGCAACCGGGGATCGATGACGTCGCGGAGCCAGTCGCCCAGCAGGTTCATCGCCAGTCCCGTGAAGACGATGGCCAGTCCGGGGATGGTGGCGATCCAGGGGTAGATGGTCAGATATTTCCGGCCCACGGCCAGCATGTTGCCCCAGCTCGGCACGCTGGGAGGGACGCTCAGCCCGAGAAATCCCAGACCGGCCTCGTAGAAGATCATGGCCGACATTTCGAAGGTGGCGATGGTGATGAGCGGGCCGATGAGATTGGGGAGGATGTGGCGGAAGATGATCCGCCGCCTTTTGGCGCCGATGCTCAGGGCGGCCTCCACGAACCCCGACTCACGGATGCGGAGCACTTCGCCCCGGGTGATTCGAACGAAAATGGGGATGTCGGTGAACGCGAAGATGAGGATCACGATGAGCAGGCTCCGGCCCAGAATGGCCGCGATGAAGACCACGAAGACCAGGTAGGGCAGGGAGAGGATGAGATTGACCCCGCCCATGATGATGTTGTCGGTGCGGCCCCCCACGTAGCCGGAGATGAGTCCGATGGTCAGTCCCAGGCTGCACGCGATAAGGACCCCGAAAAATCCCACGGTGAGCGACACGCGACTGCCGTAGATGATGCGGGAGAGGATGTCCCGGCCCAGATTGTCGGTGCCCAGCGGGTGGTCGAAGGAACCTTTTTCGGTCCAGGCCGGGGGCGTCTTGGCGGCCCGCAGGTCCTGTTGCAACGGGTCGTAGGGCGCAATCCAGGGAGCGAAGATCGCGGAAAAGACCACCATCAGGAACATGATCAGCCCCACCAGGCCCGTCTTGTCCCGCCAGAAGAGACGGCCGACGTAGACCAGGGATTGTCGGAAGGTCCGATCCGGTGTTTCGTCGACCAGGAGGCCGGTGGCGTCCGCGCTGGTTTCAGGCATGGCGAGGATCAGTCTCCGTAACGGATTCGCGGGTCGGCCAGCCCGTAGGCGATGTCCGTCAGCAGGTTCAGGATCACCACCGTCAGGCTGGCGAAAAAGGCGATGGCCTGGACGAGGGCGAAATCCCGGTTCCCGATGGCCTCGGCGAGCAGGTTGCCGATGCCGGGCCATGAAAAGATGGTTTCAATGTAGATGGAACCCGACAGGAGGTAGCCGAACTGGACCCCGATGATGCTGATGAGCGGGATGGCCGCATTTCGCAGAATGTGACGGGTATAGATCTGCCTGTCTCCAATGCCTTTGCTGTAGGCGGTGCGCACATAATCCTCATTTTTGATTTCCAGCACCGCTGCCCGGGTGAACCGGACCAGCTGCCCGGTGGTGAAGAGGCACAGCGCAAAAGCCGGCAGTATCACCGACCGCGTGGGCAGGTGAATGCCGAACACCGTGCAGGTCTCCCGGCCGAAAGTGGGAAACCAGCCCAGACCCACCGAAAAGAAGACGATGAGAATCAACGCCAGCCAGAAATTGGGAATGGTCTGGCCGATGAGGCCGGCCAGCCGACAGAGGGTGTCCCAGAAGCCGCCGGGGTTGGAGCCCCCTAGAAGCCCCAGAGGAATGCCGATAACCATGGCCATCAACAACGCCACGGTGGCCAGTTCCACGGTGGCCGGCAGCCGTTCCAGAATCAACTTCATGGCGGGTTGCCGGTGGCGCAGGGACATGCCGAAATCCCCCACCACGGCCCCGGTCATGAAATCAGCGAACTGGACCATCATGGGCCGGTTGAACCCCATCTCTTCCCGAACCCGCTGCACCTGCTCCGGAGAGGCGTTTCGGGAGACCATCAGGGAGACGGGATCACCGGTCAGCTGAAGCATGAAGAAGACGATCAGCAACACCCCGAGCAGGATGAGCAGGGACTGGATCAGTCGGGAGAGGATATAGCGCTGCATAGGCGTTGTATCGGCATCAAAATAAGATCACATGTTCCTGACAGGGAAACCGTAGGGGCGAAAAATTTTTCGCCCCTACACGCGGATAGATTATTTATCGGAAATTCTCACTATTCGATGGACGTATATTTCAGATAATAATTCTCGGCCGCCCGGGGTCGGTAATCCTTGACCTTGGGATTGACGGCCTCGAAGGTGACCGGTTCGTAAAGATAGATGAAGGGGGGATTTTCCTGCATGTAGCGTTGCAGTTCCACATATAGCTTTGCCCGGGCCTCGTCGTCCACGGTTCGGCCGATCTCGTCGAGGAGCTTATGGATCTGGGGATCAGACCAGGCGGAGAAGCTGGCATCCATGCCGCCCAGCGCGCCCTTGAGCCGGGGCAGGGCCTCGCCCGTGGCCTCGGACCAGGAATCGCCGAACAGGGGCGGCAGTTGTTTCTTGCCTTCCAGATCCCAGTATTTTCCCGATTCCATCAGGTTGAGGTCGGTCTCGATGCCCACGGCGCCTAAATAGCCCTGGATGGCTTCGCAGACCTGCTCGAAATTGGTGTAGGCGCCCGAGGGGCAGGCGAATCCCATGGAAAATCCGTCCGGATAGCCGGCGGCGTTCAGGAGTTCCCCGGCTTTTTTCAGATCGTACCCGAAGGGTTCAATCTCCTCGTCGTATCCCCAGTCGCCGGGCGTGATGAGGCCCGTGGCCTGCCGACCGTAGCCGTCGAACAGGGCGTCGATGATGGCCTGGACGTCCACCGCGTAATTCATGGCCTTGCGGACCAGGGAACTTTCGGTGGGCTGCCCTTTTCCCGAAGTGAGGTTGTTAAAGGCGATGTAGTAAACCCGATCCACCGGGTAGTTGATCATCTTGACGTTGGGAACCGCTTTCAACGCCTCGGCCTCCTCGGAACTCAGCCGGGTGACGATATCGACTTCGCCGGTCTGGATGGCGGCCATCCGGGTGGTTGATTCCGGGATGGGACGGAAAATGAGTCTCTTTACCTTGGGATATCCGTCTTCCCAGTAATCGGGGTTGGCTTCGAAGATGATCCGGTCGCCTTTTTTCCATTCTTTGAACATAAAGGGGCCGGTGCCGACGGGATGATTGAGGAAGCCGTTTTCGCCCATCTGCTGGTAGTAGCGGGGCGGAATCATGGCCCAGAATTCGGCGATGACCCGCAGCAACAGGGGACTGGGGCCTTCGGCGCCGATTTTGACGGTGTATTCGTCCACCTTCTGAACATATTTGGCTATGGCGAATTTTTCCTTCCACTGCATCTTGTCCTGTTTTCCCCGCTCCCAGGTAGCCACCACGCTGTTGGCGTTGAAGGCCTCGCCGTTATGGAATTTGACGCCCTTCCGCAGTTTGAAGGTGTACTCCGCGCCGTTTTCGGAGATGGTCCAGCTTTCGGCCAGGGCCGGCACGACTTTTCCTTCGTCGTTGATCCAGGTGAGGGCGTTGTAAATCTGCCAGGACACATTGTGGGCGTTGCGTTCAGCCCCCATGGGCAGGTCGATGGCGTTCGGCATGGTGGTGGTGGCCACCCGCAATGTTCCCTGGGGGGCGGCCATCGCCGCCAGCGGCGTGATCGCTACCAGCGAGAGGGTCAGCAAAATAAAACAGCAACGTCTTGTCATAAGTCGTACCTCCTCAAGTTGATTTTCGGTTTTTCCGGCGCCGCGGGCAATCCGCCCTGAAATGAATGAGCAACCTTAAATCATCGCCGCCAAATAATCAAGATGTTAATAGTCGATATGTTCAACGTCAAGGGCTTAATGATTCCGCTGGGTTGACATAACGCCTTTTTAGCTGTAAGTTCTACCGCTTATTGAACCCTTGATGAAAACCGATCTGGATGATGTCTGCGCCATCGGTCGAAACCCTTGCCGAAACTCCGACCATAGGAAAGAGACCCTTGAAAATCTTAAGGCGCAAGTTGGGAAAAATGCCGCCGCCCCTTTCCTTTCCGGCGACCCTCAACCGACGGAATATTTATGTGCTGCCCACCCGCTACGGACTGTTGTTCGTCACAGTGCTGGCGGCCATGCTGCTGGGCGCCCTGAATTACAACAACAATTTGGGGTTTCTGCTCACCTTTCTCTTGGGCGGCATGGCCTTCGTATCGATCCTTTATACCGTCAGAAATCTTTCCGGGCTGACTGTGGGGTCGGTTCGATCGCGTCCGGTGTTTGCCGGGGAGACGGCTTCCTTCAAATTCGTTCTGCAGACGACGGCGCCCGATCGACCCGCCGTCCGGTTCGCCTTTCCGGAATCTCCGGAAATTCAACAGGATCTGCCCGCAGGGATGGATGCCTTGATCATTCTTAAAGAGATCGCGAGGACACGGGGGGTTTTCAGCCCGGGCCCGCTGACCATCAGCACCCGATATCCTTTGGGCATCTTCCGGTCCTGGGCCCGCCTTAACCTGCCGACGGAATGTCTGGTCTATCCCAAACCCCTGCCCGGCCCGTTGGCGCTCAGCGACGGTCCGTCGGCGAGCGGCGAAAGCGGAAGTCGACCCATGGGGCCGGGAGCGGAAGATTTCCAGGGGCTGCGGCCGTATGCGCCGGGCGATCCCCTGCAGCACATCTCCTGGAAGACCTATTCCCAGGGTCAGGGGTTGTTCACCAAGCGATTCACAGCCCAGCGGGGCGCCGCCGTGCGGCTGGAATGGGACCGTCTCGGGACGAAAGACCCCGAGGAGCGCCTGTCCCGGCTCTGTCATATGGTGCTCGATGCCCACCGCCGCCACATCCTCTACGGCCTGAGGCTTCCCGGCGTCGAGGTCTTGCCGGACTGGGGAGAGGCCCACAAACATGAATGCCTGCGTGCCCTGGCCCGCTTCGGCAATGCCCCGGGGCGTCAATGAGGCCCGACGCAGGACAGGTTCCGGCGCTTATCGGGGCGTTAACCGTGGCCATTCTTCCCCATGTGCTTCGGCTGCCGCTCTGGATCGTGGGGTGGTGCGCCGGTCTGTGGGGGTATGGAGCGCTGGCGGCGCGGTATGGCTGGCGCCGTCCCGGCAGAGGGCTGCGAACCGGGTTGACGCTGGCCGGCATCTTCGGGGTCATGGTCTCATTCGGACACACGTTGGGCGGCGAGGCTTTTGGCGGGCTGCTGGCGGTCATGGCCGGCCTCAAGCCTCTGGAGATGACCACCCACCGGGACCGGATGGTCACCGCTTTTATGGCCTATTTCATCGTCATCACCGCGCTTTTCGCCTATGAAAACCTGGCCATGACGCTTTATATGGGCCTTTCCGTGCTGGCGACCACGGCCGTGCTCATCCGGCTGAATCATCCCGGAGGGACGCTGAGATCCCATTTGAGGCTTTCGGGAGTGATTATGGCCCAGGCCCTGCCCCTGACGATCATCCTTTTTTTGCTTTTTCCGCGGATTCAGGGCAGCCTGTGGGGCGTGCCCCGGGATTCCCAGGCCACGTCGGGCTTTTCCGATACGTTGAGTCCCGGCCGGATTTCCCGGATGGTGCAGAGTGACGAGATCGCCTTCCACGCCCGGTTCCAGGAAGAAGTTCCCCTCCGGCGACAGCTCTACTGGCGGGGGATTGTCTTTTACGATTTCAACGGCCGGGACTGGCAGTGGCGGTTGCGGGCGCCCGTGGATATGGACGACCTTTCGGGAACGGACCCGGCAACCTACGCCATCGGGCTGGAGCCGCACCAGGATCGCTGGCTGTTCGCCCTGGATCTGCCCGCCGAAGCCCCTGACATCGCCCGCCTGTTTCCGGATTACACCCTGATGCGGAGAGGAAAAGTCAGGCGGAAGATTCATTACCGGCTCACATCCCTGATGACGTATAACACCGGGCCGGTTCACCTGAGGGACCGGGAGGCGGCCCTGGCGCTGCCTGAAGGGGGCAATCCCCGGAGCCGGGCTTTGGCGCGCCGCTGGGCGGAAGAGGCTGAGGGTCCCCAGGAGATCGTGGATGCGGCCCTCCGGATGATCCGGGAGGAGCAGTTTGTCTATACCCTTTCGCCTCCGCCTCTGGGGGAGGACGTCATTGACGGGTTTCTGTTCGACACGCGACGCGGCTACTGCGAGCATTATGCATCGTCTTTTGCCTTTCTGATGCGGGCTGCCGGGGTGCCGGCCCGAGTGGTGGGGGGATACCAGGGCGGAACCCGGAATCGTTACGGCAATTACATCATTGTGCGGCAATCCGACGCCCATGCCTGGGTGGAGGTCTGGTTGGAAGGGGAGGGGTGGGTCAGGACCGATCCCACGGCTGCCGTGGCCCCGAATCGCATCGAACAGGGGGTGGCGGCGGCCCTTTCGCCCGGCGAGGCGCCCGATTTTCTGTCCGGCGGGCGATTCAGAGATGCGGTTCCATTATGGCAGGCGATTGGGGACGGATGGGATGCGGTGAACATCCAATGGGACATGTGGTTCGCCGGGTATGCGTTTGAGCAGCAGCGATCCCTGCTTCAAAAGATCGGCATCGATCTTCGGTCCTGGAAAGGTTCGGTCGGCGCCCTGCTGGCGGCCATGGCCCTCATCGCTCTGGTGGCCCTGGGATTCGGCCTTCGGCTCTTCCGGAAGCCGTCGGCGGCAGAAGATCCGGTCCGGGAGATTTACGATCGCTTCTGCCGGAAACTGGCCCGGGTCGGCCTCTCCCGCCTTTCCCACCAGGGGCCGACGGCCTATGCCGAAGCCATCGGAGCCCGACGGCCGGACCTGGAGGCGTCGATCCGCGACATCACCGAGCGGTATGTGCGGCTGCGATATGGTGCGGGCGAGGTCGACGAGACGGTGCTTGAGCGGTTCCGGCAACAGGTCAGGCGCTTCCAGCCCGACCGCCGGTCCGAGCCCCGAAATCAGTAGTGGGCGTCGATATCGAAGGCCGGCGGGTGGAGCAGGTGTTTTTTGACGAAACACATGTCCATGGATCGGATCAGCGCCCGTTTGTACCGCTCAGGAAAATCGGGCGGGAGGGTGAGGTCGGTGGCGATTCGGGTGTAGCGATTTTTCTCTTCATCGTAATGGCATGTCGATCGGACCTTGAGTTTCGTTGTATCCATGTTTCGCGACCGGCAGAACGCGTAAGCATACATCCCCGCGCAGGTGACAAGGGAGGCCAGAAACAGATCCGAGGGGGTGGGCGCCGTGTCCTCACCCCCGTCTTCGGGCGGTTGATCGGTTCGGATTAAATGGGGACCGAGGCGGGCATGGAGTTTCTGGCCGCCTTCGTATTCCAGTTCGATAACAGTGCTCATGGTAATATTTCCTTTTTTTCTTTAAAATGGTCGGTATACTGACATAAACCGGGTTCAGGGGCAAGGGGAAAGCGGCAAAGAGTCGAGAAATCCTACCGGAAACTACATCCGCCGCCCCATTGCAGCCGCCGCCCGGATGTGGGATAAAGAAAACCATGCGGAAATAGACCCGGATCCACCAGACTTCAGGCATTGGGGAGGGCCCATGTTTTTCCAGAAGAACCGCCGGCAGATCGAACGATATCCCGTTGTCTGGGACGCTGTGTTGGAGATCCGTTACCCGGATTATGAGACCCGAATGGCGGTGACGATTACCAATTTTTCCGGAAAAGGGGCTCTGGTTCAAGCCGACCGAATGTTCGTCAACGACCGGTTGTTGATCTCCGCCCATCACAAGCCGCGGCTGACGCTGAAGGCGTTTTCTCCCAAAGGATTGTTCCAGGCCGGCGTCAAGATTCGCTGGTATCGCTGGGACGTTGAAAGCAGCAGCTTTGAAATCGGCCTCGAATATATCGATCCCTCGCCTGAAAACCAGTTGCTGGCCAGCCAGGTGCTCAATGCTCTGCACAAAGAGCACCGCCGGGAGCACGGTTTTTACCAGCGCATCAAACATCAGGCGGCCCGTCAATTGTCCTTCCGACCAAGGTTGAACCGATCGCCCGCTTGACCTTTTACCTGAATATCTGATAGAAATAATTCATTTTCAAAGTGAGATCCATGGGCTGCCATGGCGTCTCACCGGCCTTTATGTTGCGGACAACCGATCTGAAACAAGGGGCCCTGATGTGTGATCGGACGGATGTGATCGGACGACGATATGATAGAGCAGATTTTCAGCTTGGGCCGGACAGGCCCGGAACGGGCGGCCCGGGATGTGGCCGCGACCATGGGGATCGATTTTCGGGATGGCGAGACCCGCCTTGAACTGGTGAACGCGGCGGCGGGCACGTTGATCCTGTCGGAGGGCGATCTGACCGGGGTCTATCCATCGGTCCGGGCGGCCGCCGAATCCCGCGGCCGTCCTTGCCTCCATATCGACCTGATGTCCATTGCCGCATTCGGCGCAGCCCGGCGAATCGCCACATGGCTTCGGGATCACGACATTGACCGTCTCCACATCACCGGGCCCGAAGGGGGCCTGGAACTGATCTCCGCCGTAGCCGACGTCCTGACGGCCGCGTTGCGCCTCTCCCATGTCGACGCCGCCATGCCCGGCGCCCTGGCCCTTTTCCACAGTGACCGCGAATCAGCCGTCATGCCCGTCGCCATCCCGAAAACGGTGAACCAGGCGGTTGAAATGTTAACGAAAAAGCTCAATTTCGGGGAGCGGACCCGGATCGCCAATATGTCCGCTCGTCAGGTGTCCGCGGTGGCTGCATCCATGGAACGCTATTTCATGAACGAATTTCGGCTGGGGGTGGGAAACGAAGCGCTGGAGGCCTCCTGCCGCAGCATAGATGCAGAGAAAAGCCCCGCGCTTGTGATTCTCGAGGCATTGCAGGTCAAGCTTCGGTCGACCGATGTGTTGCGGGTCGTCAAATAGCCGCTTTTACGGTTGAATACCGCTAAGGAGACATATCCTGATGTCGCAATGGATTCCGTTTGGGGAAGGGGAATATGGTGTGGAGGCAATATTTCTGGCTGCGCCGGACAACACCGCGCTAAGCCTGGAAAACGGGGTGATCGAGGTGTACCAGGATGCAGCGGGGCGCCGACGCCTCCGGGGCAAAGCCAGGGTGCGTCCGTATTATATGGTTCAGCTCATGGAGGAAAACGATGCCGTCGATTTGATCCTGGATCTGGGTGGAGAATTCAAATATCGTTTGCCTGAACCCCTCTTGCGGGCCGGAAAGGTCTTTTCACCGGACGTGAAAGCGGTTCTCCAGTTTTCTCCGACCGCACCCTGGTATCGGCTGTCCGAGGCGGAATATGCGGAGGTGGGACGCCTGCTGTCCTTCATATCGCTTTGATCCGCCTGGTATAAGGATGTTGCCAATGTCTGACCCTTTGCGCCGAAAAGGCGGGATTTTTTTTCTGCTGACCATTTTCAGCCTGCTTTTGGTCTGGGGATGAGCCGTCCCGCAACGGGTTTGCGTCAGGGACGGCGTCCCTTACTGCCAGGCAAGGGGAAACTTCACCGGTCGGTGGTACGATTATTACGAGCGGGCGCTCTCCTGCATGGAAGGCGGCTGTTGCCAGGCCGCGCTGGCGGACCTTGAGGAGGCCATCCGGCTCCGGGGGACGGATCAGCGTCGGGCCCGGACCGTTGGAATGCACTTCGTCGATTATTTTCCCCACCGGGAAAAAGGGCTGATCCATTACCTGGAAGGCGATTACCCGGCGGCAAAAGCCGAGCTGGAATGGTCTCTGGCCCAATACCCATCGGAAAAAGCGCGGTTTTACCTGGACGAAACGCGCACCCGGTTGCTCCGGCAGACCGGCCAAGCTCCCGGAAAACCCCGCCTGACGCTGACCCTTCCGACGTCTGATCCGGCGAAGGTCGTATGGACCCGGGATGATCCAATCCGCATCGCCGGGGTGGCCGTGGACGAAAGACAATTCATCTCCGATATCTTTATTGATGACATGCAGGTTTTTATGGAGGCTTCTGAACCGGAGGTTGCCTTTTCCGAGGACCTGTATCTGGCGGAAGGACGCTGCGAGATCAGGGTGCGCGTCCGGAACCTGATGGGGGGCGAGACCCGGCAACGATTACAATTGCAGGTAGACCGAACCGGGCCCATGATCGCCATCGACCGGTTTGTCCCCGGAAAGACGATTTCCGGCAGCCTGCTGGACCCCGCCGGGGTTGCGTCGCTCCAAATCAACGGGCAAGCGGCGCCGTTCTCCAGCGGGACGCCGGCTTTTTTCACATCGGATCTTGATTCCATGACGGCCCTTCTGACCACGGAGGACCGCCTCGGCAATGAAACCCGGTTCCGTGTGGAGAAAGGCGGATTATCCGGCGAGTCTGCCGCCGGGTGGTTGGCGTGGAGAGGGGAAAACAGGGTCATGACCGACGGCAGGGAGCCCGTCGATCTGTCTCGAATTGCCCGCATCGGAAAGACGCCTTTGAGGATCGACATAAAGGGGGTTTCCGATCCGCAGATCATCTTCTCCGAGACCCTCCGGCTGGACGTCGAAGTGCGGAGCGAAGCGGACCTCGGCCATCTGAGCGTCAACGGCCGGGCAGTTCCCTTTCACCAGGGACGGCTGATCTCGTTTAATGCGTTTTTGCGCCTGGAACCGGGAGAAAACCCGGTGACGATCACGGCAGCGGACGCTGAGGGTCGAAACGTTGAAAAGAAGGTCCGCATCATTCGCAAGATCCCCGAGGCTTTTCAGCTGCGGCACCGGTACGGGATTTCCATTCATCCGTTTGAATTTTCAGAAGATAATCCGAAAGGGATTCGGTTCCAGCACGATATGCTGGCCGGCCTCCTCGCACCTCGGCGGTTTCGCGTCGCTGTTTCGGAAGACCTCCAACGCCTGCTGGACCGGCAGGGCCTGACAACCGATGCGACCGCTCACGGGGCTTCCCCCCATGCGGTATTGCTGGGCGTCGTCCATGAGACCCGGACCGGGATCGAGGCGGCCGCCAGGATGGTCAACATCGAGACCCGTGAGACCCTGGCGGTGGGAGATGTTTACGCCCCCTCTCCGGGCAGGGAGGATCTGGCGGCCATGGGCCGACGCTTGTCGGAAAAATTTCTGCGAAATTTTCCCCTCCTTGCCGCCGAAATCGTGGATGTTTCGGAGAATCGCGTCCACATCGCCCTTTCGGATCAGGGAACCGGAAAGAAAACGTTGCCGCCGGATTGGCCGCTCATTGTCTATCGATTCACTGAGACCGGAGATCAGGCCATGGGCAGAGACGCCCGGATTATTGGAGATGCGATGGTGACGGGCGGCGCAACGGGGAATGTTTTCACCGCCGTTATGAATGCCGGGACAGCCGCTGCTGTTCGACCGACGGACAGGGTTGTCGCCCGATGACCCGATCCGAAGAGCGGAAGATCCTCAACCAGTGCATCAAAAAAAACCGATGCGACAAGCTTGTGGAAGCCTATTGGAAGCTGGTCTGCGCTACAGTTCGACGAACGTTCCGCCTCAAGGGCGCACCCCTTGTTCAAGATCATCTGGAGGAGGTCTGCCAGGAGGTGTTTTTGCAGCTCCTTGACGACAATCGTCGCCGGTTGCGCCTCTATAAAGAAGGGGAGGGCCACAGTCTGGCCCGTTGGATCGTGGTGATCGCCACCCACGCCACCCTCAATTTTTTGAGAAAACGCGGATTCGACAGCTTCATGGGACAGAAGGGCCGGATGGATCTGGATGAGTTCCAGAAAGATCCGGCTAATCTGGAATCCGACGTTCTCGGCAAGGTCGCCCTCAACACCGCCCTGCAGGTTGTCTCCCAGACCGACCGCATCATCTTGCGGCTTCACCGCTTCGGTATGCCGGCGAAAGATATCGCGGTCATCGTCGACAGCACGGAAGCCGCCATCCACAACCGAATCAGCCGAATAAAGAAAACCTTGAGCGACTTTATCGATTATCGGTAATTCCCCTCCGCTTCGATCCGATTTTTTTTTGATAGAAACCGAATTCCTTTGTGTATAGTAGATACAGAGGAGGGCAACATATGAATGATGTCGATTTTTCCATTGTCAAAGACGGGCTTTTGGACGACCCGGTGCTTCAGGTCATTCCCGAGATGGATCGCATTCTCATCCGAATGCGCGCCTTCGGACTGTCCGCTGAGGAGATCGCTCTGGTGACCGGCAGCGCCCCCGAAGCCGTAGACGCAAAATTGTCCAGAATTGAGAAAAACCTCTGCGAATTTAAATCGTTTACGTCTTAGGTCGAAAGGAGCGCCTAGCATGAATTCACCCTGTTTGGATGCGGCTGCGATTGCCGGATATGTCGACGACCAGTTGACCGAAATCGAGCGGTCTGAGGCGGCCGATCATCTGGCGGCGTGCGATCGCTGCATGGAAACGCTGGCAGTTTCAAAGATGGTGTTGAGCGAGATGGATATGGCCGCATATGAAATTCCCGCCGCCGGGGATGTGGTGACTGTCGTCATCGAAAGCGTGAAGAAGAAGATCGATTCGTTTCACGGGTGGGTTTCGGAGTTGACGCCCCCGGTTTGGTTCATGGGGCTCGCAGCCTCGGCCGTCCGGTCGTCGGTTTCCGCTGAACCCGCCCGGGCCGCAGTGCTGGTGACGCGGCGGATGGGGCGGCTGCAGACGGAGATGTATGTCCAGAAATCCCGGTTGGATGCCGCTTTCATGGCTGTGAAGGTGACGGCAGGACGGAAAAACGCCCAGAACGTCTGCCTGACCCTGGCAAGGGAAGGGGGCGGCCTCCAGGCCCGGTATGCGACCCGGGACTATGAAGTCTTCGACAACCTGGGGTTCGGGACATATCATCTCGTCGTTGAACAGAACGCCGATGAAAAAGGGACGTACCGGTTCCATATAGATGAAGAAGGTTTCCATGAAAAATGATGCCGTTTTTCTGGAAGTGGCCCGGGAGAAACATCATTTGAAAATCGGGCTTTATGAACCTGGAGACGTGATCTGGCGTTATGAGGATCTCCCGGTCCCCATTGATCGTATCCAGACGCGATGCCGGGAAATGATGGAGGCCTTGAACCAGACCAGCCGCAACGGCGGCGGCGGACCCGATGCAGTGGAAAAACTGAAAGCCGTCGGCCGGATGCTCGGCGACGAACTGCTGACCCGAACCATCAAGGAAGCGCTGCGGAACACCACCGCTGGTTATCTCATACTGCGGCTGGATGATCATCTGGTCCACATTCCGTGGGAACTGATCTGTCTCGAGCAGGACTTCCTCTGCGAGCGATTCAGCATGGGGCGGCTGGTCAAAACACGCCAGGAGGTCGCCAGAGCCGGCCCGAGAGATTTGTCCCGGCCGCTGAAAATGTGGATCATCGCC
The DNA here is from genome assembly GCA_011390065.1 of Desulfobacteraceae bacterium. Lineage (GTDB taxonomy): Bacteria > Desulfobacterota > Desulfobacteria > Desulfobacterales > JAABSP01 > JAABTD01. The sequence continues at coordinate 21,259 of JAABTD010000013.1, read as the reverse complement.
AATCCCAGAGGTGACCTGGACATCGCCGAAGCAGAGGGCCTGAAGGTTTTCCAGGATATGGCCCGGATGAACGGGTCGGACACGATTATCGATCCTGTCCTGGATGGCGATGTGACCCTGGAGGGGATAAAGGAACGGCTCAAGGAATACGATTTTGTCCATTTTGCCGGGCATGTGGATTACGATGCCGACAACCCTTCCAGCAGCGGATGGCGACTGGCCCGAAAACATTTCGCTGCAGCCGACATCGACCGCATGGCGGGCGGCGCGTCGATGCCCGCATTGATCTTCTCCAACGCTTGTCAGTCGGCCCGAACAGAAGCCTGGGAGTTGACCGGAACCGAGAAAAACAGCTCCTTCGGTCTCGGCAATGCTTTTTTGCGCTCCGGTGTGCGGCATTACGTGGGAACCTCCTGGGAGATCATGGACGAGCCGAGCAGTTATTTCGCCCATGAATTCTACGAGCTGCTGCGGGCCGGGCGCACCGCCGGCGAGGCGGTCAGGATGGCCCGGGCCAATCTGACGGAAAAATACGGGCCCAACCTCTGCTGGGTCAGTTATCTTTTGTACGGCGATCCGACCATCGGCTATTTCCGCCAGGGGAAACCGGAAAATAGTCCCAGGGGGGAAAGCATTGCTGCTGCAAAACGTCAGACGGCATTGACCCGGGGGGCGCTTTTTAACTATTCGTTCAACCCGACCAAGTGGGAGTCGATCAAGACGGGGTTGATGGCCATTGCAATTCTGGCGACGCTGGGCTTGGCCGTTGTGGGCGGGTTGCGCATCGACCACTGGATGAACTCCCGGTCCGTGCGTGCGGAAACCGCCGACCGACTGGAGATCCAAAAGTTGTTGATCGCTCGGGCTGAAAAGCAACAGGAACGGACCCATCAGCTTTTCGATGTCCTGTCTGAATTGACGGACGACCTTCCGCCCGTTGCCGCAAAGACGGAGATGTCCTCCCCCACGCTGGCCGCTGTTTTCGATTCCCTGACGGTCAAAGGCGGGAGGGAAAAGATGATCCTTTACGCTATCCAGGAACGGATTATCGCCTCCCGGAGTCCGTTCAAGCTGCTGGAGCAGGATTCCTTCGACATCGTCTTGTCGGAACTGGTGAGAAAGATTCGGATGACCCCGCCGGAGCAGCGGGTTCGCCCCGGTTTGCTGATGCCGGATCTGATCCTGCTTCTGGAGGCCCACGATACCGGCGAACAGAGCCTGGTGCTGATGCGCCTCGTGGAACGGGATACCCGACGCATACTGGAAACGGTATTTGAAGAGCTGGACAACGGCAGACCGGTCCTGGAGCAGCGACAGGCCCTGACCAAAAACCTTTTGCCAAAATTGCAGAAATATGAGACGGATGAGATGAGCAAAGGGGGTTCCCCGTGAAGCTGGCTTGATCCTTAACGACACCACCACCGCCGGAGATGTGAATGCAAATTGCGCCCGAGAGGTTCTTGGCCACCCTGCTGATCCTCTGGTTCGTCGCCCAGAGTCCTGCCGTTGCTCAGTTGCCCGACGGCTTCAACCCCGACAATTTCGATGCGCCGCCCATACCGGACGGAAACAGCCAAGTCCCTGCCATCCCTTCACAGTTGCCGGGAAATCCCGCCGGCATCGTATCCGGTCGCTTCGAATTCGCCTCCTCGCCCAATCCGGTCGGTTCCGGCGCCCGGGCCATCGGCATGGGCGGGGCGTTCATCGGCGTTGCGGACGATGCCACGGCGGCCTCCTGGAACCCCGGCGGACTGGTGCAACTCAGAACGCCGGAAATTTCCGTCGTCTACAGCGGCGTCCATCGCATCGAAGACAATTCGTTTCATCTGAATTCCGAAGCGGACGGCGGGGAAAGCATTACGGAATCGGACATCAACTACCTCAGCGCAGTCTATCCTTTCAATCTGTTCAATCGGAACATGGTTATCTCTTTGAATTATCAGCGCTTATATGATTTTGCGAGGAGCTGGGATTTTTCAACTGTCGATGCCGTCACAAAGGATATCGAATTCGGAGACATCGTTTTGGACACCATCACCTCGACAACCACCAGCCGCTACTGGAACCGGGTGAACGGATCTCTGTCGGCTCTGGGCCTGGCATACAGCATCCAGATCATCCCGGATCTGTCTCTGGGCGTTACATTGAACCTGTGGGATGACGATCTGACCCACAGCAAATGGGAATCGAAAAACGATGTGCAGACGGAGACGGTCTGGACGAGCGCGTCGTCCGGCATAAGCGGTCAATCCCGTTTTCTGACAACGATCAAGGATCACTATACTTTCCAGGGAATGAATTTCAATATCGGTGCGATATGGCGAGTCGCCGATGAACTGACCATCGGCATGGTTTTCAAGTCGCCCTTTACGGCGGATATCGAGCATGAGCGGACGGCAACCGTTATGGAAGACGATCAAAAGGTTACGGACATCCGGTCGGCTTCAGATGAAAAGATGCGAATGCCCATGTCCTACGGCATCGGCCTGGCCTGGCGAACATCAGATCGCCTGACGGTTTCACTGGACTTTTTCCGGACCCATTGGGAAGACCTTGAAATGGAAGATGAAATGGGCGATAAGACGTCGCCTGTAACGGCCAAAGCCCCTGATGACTCCGATATCGATCCGACTCATCAGATCCGGTTGGGAATGGAATATCTGTTCATTGATCCGGCGGTCGATTATGTGATCCCACTGCGTTGGGGACTTTTTTATGATCCGGCGCCGGCTCAGGGCAGCCCGGACGATTATTATGGGTTCAGCCTCGGCGCCGGTTTCGCAAAGGGCCCCGTCATTTTTGACCTCGCCTATCAGTTTCGATACGGCAACGATGTGGGCCGGTCCCTGGTGGTGGATACGGATTTTTCCCAGGACGCAACAGAGCATCTGCTCTATTCCTCCTTGATTTTTCACTTCTGAGATCCGCATCGCATATTGAATCCCGTTCTGGTGGCTGACAAATTTTTGTCGGATGGTCAAAAATTGTTCAAGCGCTGACAAAAAAAGGAACTAACTTGACCCATGAAGGCGGAAAGCCGTCATGTCCGCATCCGTATTTTTCTGGCTGGGATTCATGCCTAACGGGTTTAAATAGAAAGCAATCTCATCTGTCAGCGCAGGTCGCCGGGTTCGGATTCAGCTCCTTCTGAATCCAGTGAAGCTGATTAGCATGAAAATTGCATAGTTAATCTTCGAAAACTTAACGGTGTAGAAGGGCAAAACTGCCGAAAGGCTGTGACGCAAAGCCACGGGTCTACAGCTCTTAATTGAGCCATGATCGCCGGGCTGCCGAACGTTGCGTAAACAGCGCCTTTGGGCAGTGTGAGATATTCGCTTGCCCGGAGGCGTTGTTTTTTGTAGCGCCTTCTGCCCTTTGACAACATGAAAAACCATATCATCCAAAGGGGGAAATCCAATGAGAACGAGTGCGTTATTAAAGATCGGGGCTGTCATCATTTCAGGTCTATTCCTGGCCGGCGCCGCCTATGCAGTGGGCGGCGCATCCTTCGATGCGGCGGATAGAGCCGGGGGAAATCCGGCGGATGCCGGGGATCAAGGCAATCGAATCCGAATTTCTTATCCGGAAAAAAACAGCGTGATCTCCGGCTATTTTCTTCCTGTCAGCTGGCGGGATGCCGAAGTGGAAAGCGAGGCGTTGCCATATCCGGATAATTACAAAGCCAGCCAGAGACTTTATCGGGTGATGTTGCTGGATGGGAGCGACGTGGTGCTTGAAAAGGTTGTAACAGGCTTGAATTATTATATATTTACAATCAATGAGACCAAGGATGTTTTAGAAAAGAAAGCCTATCGATTTCGGGTGGAAACCCTTGGCGCTGTTTCCGCTGCCTTACCCGTTCGATTTTTTTATGAAAAGCCGGATTTGGATGACGCCATTTTAGAAGAATTAAAGATTTCGCCGCCATCTTCCGGAGAGGACGCCCCCGCCTCGGAGCAAGAAGACGGCCAGTTCACATCTTTGGACAATGCTTATGCGGCCCTGGACACGTCTTCTTATTCCTCGTGCCCGACGTGTTACAGCCATTATTGGCCCGGCATGGTTGTTTTCTACATTCGATCCCCCACAACCTATGCCAAGACCTTGAATATTTATTGCGGCCCTTATCAGTATTACGAAAAAATCCTTGATCCCAGCTTCAGCGGGCCTGTTTTTACGTCCATGATGTCCGGTTATAATTACAACGCCATTTACAACGACCGCTTCATCCTCAGCAATCGTTGCATCAATATAGCGCCATTTGAATACACATGGGTGTTGTTTCCCTAAATGTTAATTACCTTGTCGGCCAACTGCATGGCGGTAACGATGTCCAGCATGTTGGTGGTCTCCCCGACCCGCTTCTGATCCAGCAGGTTGAAATGATCGAGGCAAGTGCCGCAAACGAGGATTTTCAGGCCGTCGGCTTCATATGTTTTGAGATCCTCCAGAACGGCGGCGCCCTCGGCAGCGAGCTTGACCCCGTTGTTGACAAAGACCAGACGCCAGAGGGATGCTCCCATCTCCTTGAGCGTTTTGATGAAATTGGTCATCAGCTTCATACCGAGGGCGTCGTCGCCGAATCCCATGCGATCAGTGGTAATCATGACCATGATTTTCGACCCATCGCTCTCTGGGGACAGGGATTCGGCAGCCGACCGGGGAACAACGCCGGCGCGAGTTGCATGTACATGAAAATCCGTTTCCCAGCTCTCGACGATCGTTTCAAACCCCTGGGTTTCAAGGAACCGGCAGACGTTTTCTTTAGAGGCCTTATTGTCCACAAGGACCGCCAATAGATCGGCGCCTTCGTCGATGGCTGCTTTTGTTTGTAAAACCGGGGCCGGGCAGGCCAGGCCACGGGCGTCGATTTTTTGCATGCGTCCTCCTGTCAATCCTCTTAAATCACGCGTATTTGTTCAAAGGGTTCGGAAACGACTCTTCCGATTATCGCGGAATCCGCCGCTCCTTTTCGATGTAAGTCGTATAGAAGAGCATCAGCGTGGTCGGCCTGCACGCTGATCAACAGGCCTCCTGACGTTTGGGGATCGAAAAGCACGTCCCGAACCCCTCGATCCACCGAGGGCTCAATGGCGACGATGGTTTCCCTGAATTCGCGGTTTTTATAAGCCCCTCCTGGGATCAATCCCATGGCGGCATATTCCAGCGCATGGGGAATGATCGGGAGAGACGTCGAATCAATCTCCGCACCCAGCCCGGCGCCGACGACCATTTCCGCAAGATGGCCCAGAAGCCCGAAACCGGTGACATCGGTGCAGGCATGGACCGGATGCCCGGCCATGGCTTCCGCCGCCGATCGATTCAAGGCCGCCATGAGACGGGTGACGAATTGGGTGATCTCCGGAGTGGCCAGCCCCCCCTTGATGGCCGTGTTGATGATCCCTGTCCCTATCGGTTTGGTCAGGATCAGGCGATCCCCCGCCTTCAACGATCTCTTTCTCAGCACCTTGTCCGGATGCACGAATCCGGTGACCGAAAGCCCATATTTCAGTTCGTTGTCTTCCACGCTGTGACCGCCCACCACGACGACCCCGGCCTCGGTCATCTTGTCCAACCCTCCCTCCAGTATCCGTCTCAGGATGGCGAGATCCATGTGCTTCAAAGGAAATCCCACCAGGTTCATGGCGGTTTTGGGCACGCCGCCCATAGCGTAGACGTCGCTCAGCGCATTGGCCGCAGCGATTTGCCCGAACCAGTAGGGATCGTCCACAATGGGGGTGAAGAAATCAACGGTCTGGATGAGGGCGATGTCATCCGTTATTTTATAAACCCCTGCATCATCGGCCCGGTCGAGTCCGACGATGACGTCGGCGTTGGTAGGAAATGTCAGCCCGCATAGCGCCCGATCCAGGTCCCCTGGCGGCAGTTTGGACGCTCATCCGGCGCCCGCAACGGTCTGAGTTAAGCGCAGCGGCGTTTCTTCAACTGCAGCGGTGTCTTTTCCGTTTGACATTATAGATCCTGTATTTGGGTTGATGGTGATAAATCGGCCGCTTTGCAAGCGACAACCCTTATTTTTTTACCTCCTAAAGATATATTTGTCAAAAAGGTTGTTTCTATGATCTTTTCTGATTGTATCGAGAAAACCTATGGATGATGTGATGTTTTACGCAACAATCGGTTGCCAATAATATGGGGGATGTGATAACAAATCCAAATATTTTGTATTCGATATGATAAAAATGAAACGCATTCGACGATTAGACAATCCGATTCAGACCTATGCATGGGGTTCGTCCACCGCCATTCCCCGTCTTTTGGGGCGGAATAACCCCGATGCAGCGCCTTGGGCGGAACTCTGGATGGGCGCCCATCCCAAGGCCCCTTCACTGGTGGAAACCGACAACGGGTGGGAATCCCTTGAGACGCTGATCCGGAATGATCCCGCCGGGATTCTCGGGGAATGGGTCGCCCGGCGCTTTCAGAAGCGACTCCCTTTCCTGTTCAAGGTGCTGGCGGCGGCGGCCCCTCTGTCTGTTCAGGCCCATCCGAACAAAGAACAAGCCCGGAAGGGGTTTGCCGCAGAAAATCGCCTTGGCATTTCCATGGACGCCCCCCATCGAAATTACAGGGACGACAATCACAAACCCGAATGCCTCTGCGCTGTGGAACCTTTTCTGGCCCTGTGCGGATTTCGTAAAATATCCGGCATTCTGACATACATGGGCGACCTTGCCCTGCCGGAGTTGGAACCTGCCCTGGCGGATCTTCGCCGACATCCGGATCGACGTGGGCTTAAACGTTTCTTTCAACTGTTGATGGGCGCTGATCCCGACTTCCGGCATCGACTGATCCAGGGAGCGGTTGAGGCATCGAGTGCGCGCAGTCGCCAGGATCCGGCATACGAATGGGTGGTTCGCCTCAACAAGGCGTACCCGGGAGATATCGGGGTGCTTTCGCCGCTGCTGCTGAACCTGGTCCGTTTAGAACCGGGGCAAGCGCTGTTCCTGCCGGCGGGGGAACTCCATGCTTATCTGGAAGGGGTGGGGATCGAACTGATGGCCAACTCCGACAATGTCCTCCGCGGAGGGCTGACATCCAAACATGTGGATGGCCCGGAGTTGATGGCCACCCTTAATTTCGAGGAGCGGGAGGTTGAAATCCTGACGCCCCGAATTTTTACCGACGTGGAACGGATATACCCAGGGAAGGCGGCTGAATTCCGGCTTTCCGTTCTTCATCTGACGGAAGCGGGCCATGAATCGATCTTCGGCAATGACGGTATACAGATCCTGCTCTGCGTCGAGGGGCGGGCATCGTTTTCCATTCCTGGCCAGGAAGGAGCGATGAGGGTTGATAAAGGACACGCCGTGCTGGTTCCGGGAGGCGTCAATGCCTACCGGATCCGTGGGCGGGCGGCATTTTTCAAGGCCTCGACGCCCCGGCGTCAGGAGGGAATGGACGAGATGGCTCATCCATCGGAAACTTTATGATAACGGCGAGTTGTACCCATAAAGGGCGTCGGAGGCATAGCAATGAAGACAGCCTTTTCGTTCGTCGGTTTTCAGCCAGCGCCTGCCTCCTGGCGGTGGCCGATGGTATGGGAGGCGAGGTCGGGGGCGATCTGGCCTCCCGGCAGGCCGTCGGCGCTCTGGAAAGTTTCGTGGCGCCGAAAACAGACATTCCAGCTCGCCTGACCGATCTGGTGTCCGATATCCATTCGGAGGTATTGACAACGGTCGAAGCACAGCCCGAACTCCAGGGAATGGGGACGACCCTGGTGCTGGCTTACATTAAAAAGCCTTTTCTCTACTGGGCCCATGTGGGCGATAGTCGGCTCTATCTGTTCCGGGACGGAAATCTGATCCGTATCACCGAGGATCATACGGTCCCCGGCAGGTTGCTGGCGTCGGGCGAAATTACCGAGGAGATGGCCAGAGAGCATCCCATGCGGAATTTGTTGCTCCGATGTGTTGGGTGCAGGCGGTGCGAGCCCGAATCCGGCAGTTTTGCCATCAAAGCGACCGATGTCGTGCTGCTTTGTTCGGATGGATTGTACGGTGAAGTGGCGTCGGAGACGATCGTGTCGGTTCTCGGGGAGACGAAACCCCTGATGAATAAATGTCAAGACCTGATCGATGCCGCTCTGAAAGCCGGCGGGGCGGACAATATCACGGTTGTGGCCGTCCAAATATAACTCGGCTGTTCAGGGTGGCGCGCCCCTGCCTTGTTTTCTGAACCGCTTGGTGGTCGGACGGCGGCGAAGCAGGACATAGGTTGCGCCCGCTCCGCCGTCGCAGGGCCGGGCGCTGGCATACGCGATGACCCATTTTCGCCAGGGACCGCGAATCAGCCATTCCTGGACCTTGGCTTTCAAGACCGGTTTGCCCGGAGAAGAAAGCCCCCTTCCGTGGACTACCAGCACGGCCCGCTTGCCGCTGGCGACGGACTCCCACAGAAATTCTTCCAGCGCTTCTCTGGCATCTGCTGTGATCAGCCCATGGAGATCAATGTGGCTTTGAATGGAAAAATCCCCCCGATGGAGCCGTTTGGCAACCTCCGGATTGTCGCAGTAGCGGACGCCTTCGATATATTCCGAAGTGTCCGCGACCACGAAACCTTTTCCGTACTTCACCAGATGTCGCAAATGCCTTAAGGCCTCAACATCGCCGACATCGCAGGGTTTGGGATTTGTCCGCCGTTTGGGCGGGATCGGCAGGCGACCCCCGCGGGGCAGCGGCGCGACGTCCGCCATGGCCCTTTGAAACAGGGACGCCTCATCTTCGTTGCTGTCCATATCGCTCAGGAGAAAAGACGTTTCCCCCTTCCCGTGGTCATCCGACGGCAGCGAGATCGCTTTTTCTTCCAGCATTGCTTTGAGCTGGCCAAAGGGTTTGGAATCGGCGCTTGGCGCTTGCTTTTTTGTGGATGGGGAACGTCCATTTTTTTGCCTGCGATGCCCCACAGTGCGACCTCCTTTCAGCTCTGAATTTCAGTCCTTCAGGTTGAAAATCTCGGCCCGGGGAGTTCCGTTTTTATAGCGGAAATAATCCATCAAGATCTTTTCATGATCGAATGCCAGCGAAGAGGGAAGCGTCTCTTTTTGAAACATGTCGATATGTTTTGCGTCATCTTTTGCCGCGGGAGTTCCCTCGGCCCAGGCGATGAATACCATGGTGACGGCATGCTGCCTGGGGTCCCGGTCCGGATCGGAGTAGGCCTGGAACTGTTCAATCAGGGTCACGTTGAGGGAGGTTTCCTCTCTGGCTTCTCTCCGGGCGGCCGTTTCCAGGGATTCTCCGTAATCGACAAATCCACCCGGCAGGGCCCATCCATAAGGCGGGTTGCGCCGTTCGACCAGGATGATCCGGTTTCTGATTTCAATGATGATATCGACCGTCGGGATCGGATTGCGGTACGATTTTTCCATTCTCATAGGCCAATTTGGGGTTTCAGACTATCGAAGGCATTGGCAATGGCCATATCAAACACGCGTGGGATGTCAAGCTCTCTGCCGGTTTTTTCCATTATCTCGATTCTATGGTATAATAACTCGATTCTATGGTATAATAAATAGTATGTCCACACCCGATTTGAAAGGAGTCTTAAATCCATGTGGGGCGCGCTGCAAAATAAGTTATCGTGCAAAAGCCTATTTTGCCCTTTTTCTGGCGGCGATGGGCATGTTATGGGTGACGTCTTACCAGGTCGGGGCCGGGGAAAAAAATCCGGTTAGAGCGATCACGGTCCGAGAATTCGATCAAGCCTTGAAACAATCCCAGGACGAGGCGCTGATCGTGGTCCTGGCTGCCTGGTGCGCCCCGTGCCGCAAAGAGCTGCCGTTATTGGTCCGCCTGCACAGGCAGTATAAACCCAAGGGGCTTAAGATGATCGGGATGAGCGTCGATTACGGCGGCATCAGCGCGATTCAGCCGATCATCGATCGATACGGCGTTCCGTTTCCGGTGTTCTGGGTAGGGGAAGAGGCGATCGCGCACTATGGCATCTCCGCGATTCCCCTGTTGATGCTTGTTGAAAATGGCGCTGTCTCCGACAGAATTACCGGTGTTCAGACCGAAGAACAGCTCGAAGCGCTGGTAAACCGCATCATTGATTAGCGGAAGCGGCGGAAGCGGCGGAAGCGGCGGAAGCAGCGGAAGCAGCGGAAGCAGCCGTTTCACGCTGGTCGATGGGAATATACGGCTTTTCCGTTGGACCGATGTAGATTTGTCGGGGGCGGTTGAGCTTGCCGTCCGGAGAATCGATGCTCTCTTTCCACTGGGCGATCCATCCCGGCAACCGACCGATGGCGAACATGACGGTGAACATGTTGGTGGGAATGCCGATGGCCCTGAGCACGATGCCGCTGTAAAAGTCGACATTGGGATAAAGGTTGTGCTCGATAAAATAATCATCTTCCAGGGCGATCCCTTCCAGTTCTTTGGCCGCTTCCAGAAGGGGATCGTTTATTTTTAATTTATCCAGTATGACGTCGCATATTTTTTTCATGATCCGAGCGCGAGGATCGTAGGTTTTATAGACCCGGTGACCGAATCCCATGAGTCGGAAAGGATCGGTTTTGTCCTTGGCCCTTTCGACCATTCGTTTGAGGGGGATATTGTTTTTGAGAATGTCGTTCAGCATCTCGATGACCGCCTGGTTGGCCCCGCCGTGCAAAGGCCCCCAGAGGGCCGCTACTCCGGCGGAAATGGCGGCATAGAGATTGACTCGTCCGCTGCCCACCATGCGGACGGCGGATGTGGAACAGTTCTGCTCATGGTCGGCATGGAGGATCAGGAAGATGCTGAGGGCCTGGACAACGTCGCGGTCGATCTCATAGGGTTTCACCGGAGAATCGAACATCATATTGAGGAAATTTTCGCAATAAGTAAGGTCCGGCCGTGGATACACCACCTTGTGACCCCGGGATATCTTATAGGACATGGCGGCCAGGGTGCGGATTTTTGAAATGAGGCGGGTCACCGTGATGTTGATCTCCTCCTCCAGATCCTCAAGGTAGGGATAGAAGCTTTTCAGAGCGGTGACCATGGAGGAGAGGATGCCCATGGGATGGGACGCCCTGGGGAAGTTCTGGAAGAAAAACTGCATATCTTCGTGGACAAGGGACTGGTCGTTGAGAAATACCGAAAAGCGGTTCAACTCTTTCTGGGTTGGCAAAACCCCGTTGATCAGCAGATAGGCCACTTCCCTGAAACTGGATCGCTCCGCCAACTGCTCGATGGGGATTCCCCGATGCCGGAGAATCCCTTTTTCCCCGTCCATGAAGGTGATGACGCTTCGACAGCTGCCGGTATTGGCGAATCCGGGGTCCAGCGTGATATAACCGGTTTGTTGACGGAGCTTTGAAATATCAATGGCCTTCTCGCCCTCGGTCCCCGTGATGATGGGGAGTTCGAATGTTGCGCCGTCCAGAATAAGTTTTGCGGTCTCGGTCATGGGGATCCTTTCATCTCAAAGTAAATATTGTTGGGGGATTATAGTCAAAGCCAGCGGTTTGTCAATGCGATTGGCGCAAGCTTGCGCCAAAAAGCGTTGGACAAGGCATCTGAGGGTTGACGGAGGCGTAGATTGTTTTGTATGTAACGACCATGCTCCGAAAAAGGAGAACGGGCAGCGCCGGCCGAAACCTGACAACTGTTCAAAGGGGAATTGCTTCTGACCATGAAGCCACGAATTTTCAATAGAAATTTTTTCTTAATCTTCTGCGCGGACGTTCTGCTGATTTTTGCTTCCTGGTACGGATCGCACCTTTTGCGGTTCAATTTCCAGATTCCGCCGAAAAGCATGGATGTCCTTCTCCACACTTTTTTCGGGGTGCTCCTGATCAAAATCGGCGCTTTTTATTTTTTCGATCTTTACAGGGGAATGTGGCGCTACGCCAGCATCGACGACCTGTTCAGGATTATCATGGCCGCTTCTTTGGCCTCGATCGTCATCTTTTTTTACGTCCTGTCAGCCCATGGTCTCCTCGGTTTTGCCCGATCCGTTTTCATCATTGATTGGCTCCTGACAGTCCTCCTTGTCTCCGGGTGCCGATTCAGCGTCCGGTTTTTCTTCCAGGTGGCCGGAAAGAACGACTCCGTCAAAGCGGTTGCCGCCCGCTTTTTTCCCATGCGCCCACCCCGCAAAGGGGAGGCAAGAAATCTTTTGATCATCGGCGCCGGGGACTTCGGGGAAAAGATTTACCGGGAGATTCAGGACAATGCCGAACTCAAGTACAACGTCGTCGCTTTTGTAGACGATGACGCATCCAAGATCGGAAAGCAGATTCACGGCACCCCGATCCTGGGCCCGACGACCGAAATCCGACATATTGCGGAACAGCTCCGTGCCGATGAAGCCTTGATCACTATCTCCTCCATTTCCTCCCAACGGATGCGCGAAATCGTTTCCGCCTGTGAAAACAGCGGCGTCGCATTCAAAACGCTGCCCGGCATGGGAGAACTCATCGGGGGGAGGGTGAGCGTGAGAGCGATTCGGGACGTGGCCTATCGTGATCTCCTGGGCCGGGAAGTCATTCATCTGGAGGAGAAACGGATCGGATCTTATCTGCAAGACGGCTGCGTGATGGTCTCCGGCGCGGGGGGCTCCATCGGATCCGAGCTGTGTCGTCAAATCTGCCGGTTCAACCCCTCGACGCTTGTTTTGTACGACCAGGCCGAAAGCCCCCTTTACGACATTGAAATCGAGCTGAAAAAAAATTTCCCGGACATCGCCATCGTTCCGCTGCTGGCGGATATCCGCAATCGAAGCCACCTTGCCTATGCTTTTGAAACATATGCACCGCGCGTTATTTTCCATGCGGCGGCCTATAAGCATGTCCCGATGCTGGAAATGCATCCGTGGGAGGCCGTGACCAACAACATCATCGGCACGCGAAACATGGTTGATTTCGCCAACCGGTACGGTGTGGAAAAATTCGTGCTGGTATCGACCGACAAAGCGGTGCGTCCGGCAAATGTCATGGGGGCCAGCAAACGGGCGGCGGAACTGATGGTGCAGGGGCAGAATGCCTGCAACCTTTCAGGAACCCGGTATATCACGGTCCGATTCGGCAATGTGGTGGGCAGTGTCGGCAGCGTGGTGCCGCTTTTCAAGAAGCAGATCGAAAAAGGCGGGCCCGTGACGGTGACGCATCCGGACGTTATCCGCTATTTCATGACCATTCCCGAATCCTGTCAATTGATTCTCCAGTCCGGCGCCATGGGAGAGGGGGGCGAAATTTTCATCCTCGACATGGGAAGACCGGTTCGGATATTGGATATGGCCAAGGATCTGATCGCCTTTTCCGGATTCGAACCGGATAAAGACATCAAGATCGAGTTCATTGGCCTCAGACCCGGCGAAAAGCTCTACGAAGAATTGATCACCGAAGGCGAAAACATTGTTCCCACCCTGCACCATAAGATTATGGTGCTCAGAGGACAGTCCTGCAATCAAAACGTTCTCAACGGCAGCATCGATGCCATCCAAAGACTCGCTCACCGCCAGGACGGCGAAGGGATTCGGCTGAAATTGAAAGAGATCGTTCCGGAATATATGCCCGCGGACATTCCATCGGCGAGATCGGGCAACAGGAAGGAAGCAGACAACCGAATAATGTGTGCGCCCGCCTGACGGCGGCTGCGCTGCTGCTGTGAGATTGCCCACGGAATGACAACAACAGACGGAGGAAAGACCGATATGGCGTATGAAAACATCCTTTACGAGATTCAGGACGGCATTGCGACCATCACATTCAACAGGCCCAAAGCGCTGAATGCATTAAACGGCGCCCTGCTGTCGGAGCTGGAAGACGCGCTGGAAACCATCCAAGGAGATGACGCCATCCGGGCGGTGATTCTTACCGGGGCCGGCGATAAGGCGTTTGTGGCGGGCGCGGATATTTCTGAACTGTCCACATTCAATGCGTTGCAGGGAAAGCGCTTTTCCGCCCAGGGGCAACGCGTGATCGGGATGCTGCAGGACCTTCCCATCCCCGTCATCGGGGCCGTCAACGGATTTGCCCTGGGCGGCGGCAGTGAAATCGCGCTGGCATGCGATTTCATTTACGCCGCCGACACCGCGAAATTCGGTTTGCCGGAGATCAATTTAGGCATTATTCCGGGATTCGGCGGCACCCAGCGACTGCCTTCTGTGGTGGGACCGGCCATGGCCAAGGAGATGATTTACACCGGCAAGATGATCACGGCCCAAGAAGCACAGGCGGCCGGGATGGTCAACCGGGTTTGCTCAGCTGGGGCCCTCATGGAGGAGGCGCTCGGAACGGCCCGGACCATTGCCGGAAAGGGACGCGTTTCCCTGCGCGCCGCAAAGCAGGCGATCAACAAGGGGTTGAAAACGGATCTCGATACAGGCTGTCATATTGAATGCGACGCATTTGCCCTCTGCATGGCCAGCGAGGACGCAAAAGAGGGGACGACGGCCTTCCTGGAGAAACGAAAACCTGAATTCAAGGGACGTTTGCAGTAGGCGCCCCTGTCAAACCAGGTTCACTTAATCCATTTCAAGGCTGCGGATGCAAGACCCGCGGCCTTTTTTGTTGCCTGACGGAATAGCCCTGCATAAGAATTTAATATAATATTTTTTTATAACGGAAAGGATCGCAATATCATGATCTATGACATCGATTACGAGACCCTGCCGAAAGAGGCCATGGAGGCCATTCAGCTCCGCCGGCTGCGGTCAACCCTGGAACGAGCTTATGCCACGGTGCCATTCTACCGGAAGCAGTTCGACGCAGCCGGCGTTAAACCATTGGATATTCAGTCTCTGAAGGATATCAAACTGTTGCCTTTTACCACCAAACAGGACCTTCGGGACAATTATCCCTTCGGCATGTTCGCCGTGCCCATGGACAATGTGGTCCGCATCCACGCCTCTTCCGGGACAACCGGGCAGCCTACGGTGGTCGGGTATACCGCCCGGGACATCGATACCTGGTCGACGCTCATGGCGCGATCTCTCATGGCCGGCGGGGCGACCCGGGGCGACATCATCCACAACGCCTATGGTTACGGCCTTTTTACCGGCGGGCTGGGGGTGCATTACGGCGCCGAAAAGTTGGGCGCCTCGGTCATTCCGGTTTCCGGCGGCAATACCAAGCGGCAGATCATCATCATGCGGGATTTTGGCCCGACCATCCTGACGGCAACCCCTTCCTATGCCCTTCATCTGACGGAAGTCGCGGCCGAGATGGGCACCGATTTCCGGGAACTGCGTTTCAAATACGGCATTTTCGGGGCAGAACCCTGGTCGGAGAAAATGAGGGACGAGATCCAGAGCAAGCTGGACATCACGGCAGTGGATATCTATGGTCTGAGCGAGGTGATCGGTCCCGGCGTCGCCGTTGAATGCCATGAAGCCCAAAGCGGCCTCCATATTTTCGAAGATCACTTTATCCCGGAGATTATCGATCCGGAAACCGGCGCGGTGCTTCCTCCGGGTCATACCGGCGAACTGGTATTTACCAGCATCACCAAAGAAGCCTTTCCCATCATCCGATATCGGACCAGGGACATCACTGCTTTGCATCCCGAGCCGTGCATCTGCGGTCGGACCCTGGTGCGCATGGATAAAGTCAGCGGACGAACAGACGACATGCTGATCATTCGGGGCGTGAACGTTTTTCCTTCCCAGATTGAAAGCGTATTGATGGATGTGGAGGGCATTGCCCCACATTATCAGTTGGTGGTGGATCGTGAAGGCAATCTGGACACCCTCACCGTGATGGTGGAAATCGGAGAGGCGCTGTTTTCCGACGAGGTTCGGCGTCTTCAGCATCTGGAGCAGGGTATTTCACAGAATATCAAGGAATATTTAGGCGTCACCGCCAGGGTCAAGCTTGTGGAGCCGAAAGTCATCGCCCGGAGCCAGGGCAAGGCGGTCCGGGTCATCGACAATCGGGAACGCTGACCTGTTGGGCTTTGCTTTAAATGTCGTGAATGAAACGATAGAGGAGAGTTGATCCATGGATGTTGAGCAGATTTCGATTTTTCTGGAAAATCAGAGCGGACGGTTGGCGGAAGTCACCGGATTTCTATCCGAATCCGGTGTGAATATCCGGGCGCTGGCTTTGGCCGATACCTCCGATTTCGGGATTTTACGCCTGATTGTGGATGATAACGAGACGGCTTCCCGGGTGCTGAAAGCCAAGGGATTCACGGTTCAGAGAACCGACGTGGTCGCCGTTGAAGTGCCCGACAAGCCGGGCGGCCTCCATACCATCCTGGCGCTGCTCCATAAAGGGGGCGTCAATGTGGAATACATGTATGCCTTCGTCCGTCAGAGCGGCGACAGGGCGGTGATGATTTTCCGGTTCGAGAAGACCCGGGAGGCGGTACGTCTTCTGGGGGCCAATGGGGTGACGGTCATTGACGGCAATATCCTGTATGGGTTATAAACCATCCATACTGTGCGCTTCAGATCCCTGAACAGGTTCTAACTGGATGCCGACCACCACGACGCAAATGGGGAAATTTTGGATAAGCGAGGTATATGTTTGACACAAACCGGCAGTTCGGTTTATATTCCAACGGTCAGTCACAAAAGCAGAATTGAAGCGCAATGCGGAAAGAAAAAAAGACCATTCAGCTGATTTGGGGGGTTGTGCTGATCGGGGCGGGCATCGGCATCTTTTTTGCTATGCCCGGGAAAATGGCGCAACTCCGGCAAGCGGGACATACTGATTTCTTTATCCTCGTGACCCGTCTTTGCTTTTACCTGGTCGCCGTCCTGCTGATCGGCGGCGGCGTCAGGAAAACATATGGTCATTATTTCAATAGGTTGGAGGACGCCGGCGACGATCAAAGTTCATGAAGCCGAAGCGGTAGAAACAGACAGGGCATCCCGAAAATTACCCAGACCGATACGTCATTATGTTAAGAAATACCGATACGAGCGTCAGATCAAAAGCGCCTAAAGTTCGGCAGGTTAAAGAGGCCGACACCCAAAGCGCCGATGCGCCGAAGGGCAATGTCACGCGCTTGAAAACGGCGGATGCGGCAAAGCGACAGCAGCCGCGGCCGGAGATGCAGTTCAAAATCCGGCTGCAGAAGATCGCGAGTAAAATCTACAGTTCCAAAAGCCAGAACGATATCTTCATCAGCATCATCGATGAGATCGTCGAGTTGTTCGAGGCCGAGAGGATGACGATCTACGTCCTTGACGGGGAGCGTCGGGAACTGATATCCCGCTATAAAACCGGCAATGAGATCAAAGAGATCCGAATTAAAGTATCGACTGACAGCATCGCCGGTTATGCCGCCCACAGGCAGAAAGTCGTCAACATCGCCAATGTTTACGACGAAAAAGCATTGGCCGACATCGATCCTGACCTCAGGTTCGATAAGAATTGGGATGTTAAAAGCGGGTTCACCACCCGGCAGGTGATGGCGATGCCTGTCTTTTTCCAGCGGTATCTCATGGGCGCCATTCAGCTTGTCAATCGGAAAGCCGATGGGCCTTTCTCCAAGATGGAAGAAAAAGCCGCCCAGGAACTGGCCAAAATCATCGGCATCGGCCTCCATAACCTCAAGAAGACCCAGCGTCAATCCAACAGTAAATTCACCTACCTTCTCCAGAAACATTTGATTTCGCCCAAAGACCTCAAGAAGGCCCAGGATGAAGCGGCGCGGATGAGAGACAGCGTCGAAAATGTTCTGATGAAGCAGTTCAGCGTCCCGAAAAAAGACATCGTCGAGTCGCTGGGAAAATATCATGGGGCGCCCGCGGTGGAATACAGCGATGCCACGCCCATTCCGAAGAACCTGATCAAGGGCCTCAAGGTTCCTTTCATGCGGAACAATCTATGGGTCCCGCTTCGGGTCGAAGGGGGCAAGATCGTCATCGCCATCGACGATCCCCAAAATTTTCAGAAAATCGGCGGCGTAAAATCCGTATTCCCCAATAATCCGCTGGAGTTCGTGGTCGCAACAAAGGAGGATATCCTCGACTTTATCACCCTTTTCACCGAGGAGAAAAAACAGAAGAAGGAACCAACGGATTTCGATATCGACGCCATCTCAGACGAACTGCTAAGAGGCGTTGACGTCGAGACGGGCGAAGAAGAGGAAGAAGAACTCGTCAGTGAAGAGAGCAACGCGGTGGTGAAGTTGGTCAACAAGATCATTATCGATTCTTTCCACCAGAACGTTTCCGATATTCATATCGAGCCCCAGCCGGGGAGAGCCGATGTCAAAGTCCGGACCCGCATCGACGGCGCATGTCAGCTCTACCCCATGCCGATCCCTTACAGTTATCGCAACGCCATCGCCTCCCGGATCAAGATTATGTCCGGACTGGATATCGCCGAACGCAGAAAGCCCCAGGATGGAAAAATCCCTTTCAAGAAATACGGCGGGTTGAACATCGAACTTCGTGTGGCGACCGTTCCGACCCAGGGCGGGATGGAGGATATCGTCATGCGGATTCTCGCTGCCGGGGAACCGATCCCTTTCGACAATCTCGGTTTTTCCGACTGGAACAAAAAGTATTTTCTGGAGATCATCCAGCAGCCCTATGGCATCATCTTTGTCTGCGGACCCACCGGTTCCGGCAAAACCACCACGCTCCACTCCGCATTGAAGGTCATCAATACCGTGGATCGCAAGATATGGACGGCCGAAGATCCCGTGGAAATCACTCAACAGGGGCTGCGCCAGGTCCAGATGCACCCCAAGATCGGCCTCAACTTCGCCGCGGCCATGCGGTCGTTTCTCCGGGCCGACCCCGACGTCATCATGGTGGGTGAAATGCGGGACAAGGAGACCACCGCCATCGGCATCGAGGCTTCCCTCACCGGCCATCTGGTCTTTTCCACCCTCCATACCAACAGCGCGCCGGAGAGCATTACCCGACTGCTGGACATGGGCATGGACCCTTTCAACTTCGCGGACGCGCTGTTGGGCATCCTTGCCCAGCGGCTGGTCCGAACCCTCTGCAAGGACTGCAAACAGCCCTACACGCCGGATCAGGATGAATACGAGATCATGGTTCGGGAATACGGAGAAAAGATCTTTGCAGAGGATATCGGTCTTGAGCGGAAAGACATGGTCCTCTATCGTCCCGAAGGGTGTGAAAAATGCCGCAATACCGGCTACAGGGGTCGGATGGGGATTCACGAACTGCTGCTGGGCAGCGATGAGGTCAAAAAACTGGTCCAGACTCAGGCTCGGGTCAAGGATATCCAGGAACAGTGCATAAGGGAAGGCATGCGCGTACTGAAGCAGGACGGCGTCGCCAAGGTAATCAAAGGGTTCACCGACATGGCCCAGGTCAAGAAAGTCTGCATCTCATAACGCTTCATCTGAACTCAGGCCACCTGATTTCAGTGCAACGCTTTCCCTCCCGACATCGCCTTCTGAAATTTTTCCAACTGCTCCTCGTAATACGGTCTGTTCTCATCCGCCATTTGAAGCGCCCCCGCGGCGGTTGCGGCAGCCTCCGCCAATTGATCATTGACGTAGTAAGCCTCCGCCAGCGTGTCGAGGATGTGAGGGGACTTGGACAAGTCGGCTGCTTTCCGAGCCAGTTCGAGAGCCCTTTGCGGTTTGCGGAAGTCAGCATTTTCGGCGGTGGCGTACAGCCAGGCAAGATTGTTCAGCACCTCCGGGCTCCCGGGCGCCAAGTCCAGTGATTTCTCATACGCCGCGGCCGTCTTTGCGTAATCCTCGCGGCTGTAGTAATAATCCCCGAGCATCCGGTACAGGCCGGGGTCCTGACGTCCTTTCTGTATTTCCCGAAGGATGACCTTTTCGACCAACTGCGCGTTGAGCCGTCTGCCCGCCTCTCCAAAGTTCAAATGGTAACTGACCAGCCCCATCAAAAGGATTCCCACGCCGTAAAGGGCGACGCTCCGCTTCACCTTCCGGTCATGACGGCCGATCCAGGAACGGTCGGCTTCGCATTTCTTAAGGTAACCAACACGCTCCGATATGCTGTAATGATGCCAGTTGGGCTTCTCCGGCGGTTGGCCGCTGGTCAGGGTGATCTTTTCAAAGGTCGAAATCAGGGGCCGGGCCGATTCGAACAGGCGGTAGACATAGGTGTCGGCCTGCCGTTCGAAATTTCGCATGAAATAGCCGAAGATAAACCTGAAATAAACGAGGAAGATAATGATGATCAGCATGCTCAGAACGACGGAAGTCACTGCAGCCTGGTCAAATCCCGCGTTCCCGACAATGCTGTACAATGGTTCAAGGTAAATGAGCCCGTAGACAATCAGGTCGAAGGTGGCATAGGAGATGAGCATGTAGCCCACAAAGAAGAAAAGATAAAACAGCAGATGATAACGCTTGATATGGCCGATTTCATGGGCGATAACCGCCTCTATCTCCTCGGGTTTGAGATAGGCGAGGAGGGCCTCGGTCACTAGAATGTACCGGAAACGTTTGACCAGCCCCATGACGCCAGCGGTGATCATCCGCCCGTCGAAAATGGGCCAGTAAAGGATGTCGGCGTACTGGAGGCCGGCTTTCCGGCACAGCCGTTCGATCCGATGCCGTTCAATCCCCTGATGCAGGGGCTTGCATCGCCAGAATTTCTGGATCAGCAACGGTCCCAAAATCGCCACGGCGAATAGAAATGCCAGAAAATAGAGAATTTCACCTTCGGTGGTGGTCAGAAATTGCCGGGCCGGCTGATAGGGGAGCAGGTGGATGAGATCCGCGACCGTCGATAGAATCAACCAGGGCAGGAGAACGGGCACGGCAAAGGAGATGTTCGAGACCACGTAGGACCGCCGTGAGACGCTCGCGGCATACAGTTGTCGGTAGACCCGATGCGCCATCATCCAAATGATGGACAGATAGAGGATAAACAGTCCTAGAAAGAGGATCGCTTCCAGGGTCGGAAAGGCATTGAACAGCGCGAAATCCGAAAAGAGGGCGCCTAAGTCCAGAAGGTAGATGTCCACGGCGAACAGGAGAATCGCCAGAATCGACAACCGGGTCAGTGTGGTGGTGAATTGGTGATCAATGCGGTGAAAAGGCGCCCTGAAGAGCCGTTTTTCGATGCGATGGAACCGGAACCAGACGATGAGGACAAAGGCCAGGAGGAGCCCCGAAAACATTAGCAGGGTCTCCGGGAGGTGAATCTCCGCATCTTGGGCCGGCTGGTAGGTGGCGTAGATCAGGAGAACGACGATGAAATAGATGAAATTGCCGAACATAGGCGGGATCAGTGCCTGGGGAGCGCGTTGTGGGAACCGCCATCCCGGGCCGGTTCCTTGTAATACCGGTCTCTTTCGCTGAAAATGCAGCCGCAGTAAGACTGCCGG
>JAABTD010000012.1 GCA_011390065.1 Desulfobacteraceae bacterium | reverse complement strand
GTGTGCTCTTCCGATCTGTTCCGATGATGTTCATGATGTCCTTCACCTGGGTTTCGGAAATGTATTCCGGATATTTCTGGGGCAACTGCATCAACTCTTTCTGGCCTTTGGCGATCCAGTCGGGAATCTGCTGATAGAGCTGGGCCAGCTGACGCGACAGCATGGGCAGCAGCCCGATGAACAGCAGCAGCATGCAGGCGAGAAAGATCAGGAAAACGACGATGACCGCCGCCATCCGGGGCGTCCGGAATTTCTGGAGTCTGGCGACCATCCCCTCCAGGAGATAGGCGATGATGATGCTGACGAACACCGGCGTCAGCAGGTTCCCCAGCAGGTAGATCAGGAAAAAGCCGAAGAGCAGCAACAGCCCCAGTATGATCAGTTGGGGATCGGCCAGATAACGGTTTATCCAGTTTCGGAAAATTTGAATCATCTGTGCGTGGTTGCTCAGGCTCCGGTTGCGGCGGCGGGATTGATTCTCCCAAAGCGAGAAAAATAATGAATAGGAGGCGAAAAGTCAAAGAAATTTCCGGAATTCATCCGGCGCGCCGCCATTTAAGAGGATAACCGCATCGATGACGTTATCGAATGGATGCCGGATCTGACGATGCGATCCTTTCCGCCAGTTCCCCGGCGCTGTGGACGGGACGGCCGCAGGCGAAATCGGTGCAGACATAGGCGGCGGCCTCCTCCTGTGCCGGGAGGTCGGCGGTAAAAGGGGCGATGCCGGCCAGTTTGTCGCTGTTTCCAGCGGTTTTCAGCAGCGCCGTCTGATGAGGGGCGAAGACCGAATTCAGGGCGTCGATCATGGCCCGGGCAGCGTCGGCATCGGGTTCGCCGACAATGACCACCTCCTGGCTTTTGCCCAGGATGAAATCAAGGCCCATCAGAAAATACGTATAGGTCGATGGATGAGACGCGACCGTTCCGGAAAACGCCGTCGTCAGGGCCTGGGCCGTTTCCTCCCACCGGGGATCTCCCGTCAACCGCCCCAGCCGGAGCAGGTTGAGCAGGGCGACGGAATTGGCCGAGGGCGTGGCCCCGTCGTACAGCGCCTTGGGCCGCACCGGCAGTTCATGGCTCTTTTCGGCGGTGAGGAAAAAGCCGCCGCCGGCTTCGTCCCGGAAATCCGCCATCATTACGTTCTGAAGGGCGTCGGCCTGCTGGATGTAGGGCGCCAGGAAAGTGGTCCGATAGAGCGTCAGCAGGCCGTCGATAAGGAACGCGTAATCGTCGGCATGGGCGGCGATGCCGGCCTTTCCGTCCCGATACCGGTGCAGCAGCCGGCAGTCGCCGTCCTGCATCTTCCGCAGCACGAACTGAGCGGACTTCCGGGCGGCCGCCGTCAGGTCGGGCCGGTTGAGCACCCGGCCGCCCAGGGCCATGGCGGAAATCATCATCCCGTTCCAGTCGGCCAGCACCTTGTCGTCCTTTAACGGATGCACCCGCTGCTCACGGGCTTCAAACAGTTTCTGCCGGGCCGCCTCCCACCGTTCCGTCAGGGACCCCTCGTCGGTCCCCAGTTCCGCGGCCCATTCCGACAGGGGCCGGGTCAGGTGGGGGATGTTGGCCCCGGTCTTCCGGCCGGCAGCCTCTTCGGCGAAATTGCCCTCGGGGGTCAGGTTGAAGACCCGCTCCCACAGACGGCTTTCCGCTTCCCCCAGCGCCTGGCGGAAGGCGTCCGGGGTCCAGACGTAGAATTTGCCTTCTTCCCCTTCGCTGTCGGCGTCTTCGGCGGCGTAGAACGGGCCGTCCGCATCGGTCATGTCCCGCAGCACATAGGTGAAGATGTCTTCGGCGATGCCGGAGAAAAAGGGGTCCCGGGTGATCTGGAAGGTCTCCAGGCCGGCCATGGCCATGAGGGCCTGGTCGTAGAGCATCTTTTCGAAATGGGGGACCAGCCAGTCCCGGTCCGTGGAATACCGATGGAAGCCGAATCCGACGTGATCCCAGACGCCGCCCATGCGCATGGCCGTGAGGGTGTCGCGGACCATCTTCAGGGCCTTTTCCTCGCCGGTGCGGTGGTAATGGCGAAGCAGAAACAGCATCTTATGGGGCGTGGGAAACTTGGGCGGCGGACCGAACCCGCCTTTTTGGGCGTCGAAGCTGCCTTCAATTTGCCGGTAGGCGGCATCCAGCAGCGCAACGTCCGGTCGGCCGCCGTCCTTGTAGGCAAAGGCCTTGCCGAGGTGACCGGAAATCGATTCCGAAGATGCCAGCAGTTTGGCCCGCTCGTCTTTCCACAATCGCTTTACCTGCTCGCACAGTTCGATGAGGCCGGGCCGGTTGAACCGGTTGCGCTTGGGGATATAGGTGCCGGCGAAAAAGGGGCGCTTGTCCGGTGTCATGAACACGGTCAGGGGCCAGCCCCCGCTGCCGGTGAGCATCTGGCAGGCCGCCATGTAAACGGCGTCGATGTCGGGGCGTTCCTCCCGGTCCACCTTGATGGAGACGAAAGTGTCGTTCAAGACCTTCGCCGCCTCCGCGTCCTCGAAGGATTCCTTTTCCATGACGTGGCACCAGTGGCAGGTGGCGTAGCCCACGGACAGAAAGACCGGCTTGTCCTCTTTCCGGGCTTTTTCAAAGGCCGCGTCTCCCCAGGGATGCCAGTCCACGGGGTTGTGGGCGTGTTGCAGCAGATAGGGGCTTTTTTCGTCGATAAGGCGATTTTCGGCCATGATGATCTCTCCTTTGGCGATCGGCATATAGCATCATCATAACCATAAAGTCGCAGGGATGCAAACCGGCGGCGCGGCCACCCGTGGCGCGCCGCGGCGCATTATGTTCCGGAACCGGCCCCGGGGACCCGGCCGGCGGCGGCCAGCAACCCCTTCCGCTCGGCGGGGGTCAGATGCCGCCAGGCGCCTTCCGGCAGGTCCCCCAGTCGGATGTTGGCCACCCGGACCCGCTTCAAATCCGTCACATGGTGGCCCACCTTCCGGACCATCCGCCGGATCTGGCGGTTCTTTCCCTCCTTGAGCACCATCCTGAATTTAACGGCCGAAATCCGCTCGATCTCCGCCGGGCGGGTCTTCGCGCCCATCATGGGCATGCCCCGGGCCATGGCGGCCAGGGCGCCGTCGGGCATCGGCTTGGCCACCGCGACCTCGTATTCTTTTTCATGATCAAAAGAAGGATGGGAAAGACGGTGATGGAGCGGCCCGTCATTGGTCAGCAGCAGCAGGCCGGTGGACGCCTTGTCGAGCCGCCCCACGGGAAAGACCCGTTCCGGAATGTCCAGGAGATCGACCACCAACCGCTCGCCGGCCTGTTCACAGGACGTGACGTACCCCCGGGGCTTGTTCAGGGCGATATAAAGGATCGATCGGGCCGGCCGGACGGTTCGGCCCCTGAACGTCACCCGGTCCGTTTCCGGATCCACCTTTGTCCCGAGTTCGGTGACGGTCCGGCCGTTGACGGCCACGTCCCCGGCCCGGATGTGTTCCTCCCCTTTCCTCCGGGAGCAGACCCCGGCCGCGGAGAGAAACTTCTGTAATCGCATCGGTTCCATGCCATTTTCCAGAATGTTTGGATTGCCGCGACAAGCGCGTCGGTATAAGTGGTTAAAATTAGAATTAATGCACAAACCTGTCAAGTGGCGGCGCCCGCTGTTTTTACCTATCCCCCGCCGGGCGCCATTGACAAACAAACTGCGCCCCATCATAATGATGCCCTATGAAACCGACCATCTTTCACTTGGGGGCCAAAGACGGCGTGACGGGGTCCTGCCACCTCATCCAGACCCGGCCCGGTTCGGCGGACAACCTCAACATCCTGGTGGATTGCGGCATCGCTTACGGCGACGACCCCCTGCTGCCTTTTGATCAGTTCCCGGTTGCGCCGGACCAGATCCCGTATCTTTTCCTCACCCACGCCCACATCGACCACATCGGCCGGACGCCGGACCTCATCGACGCCGGGTTCCGGGGTGAAATCCTCTGCACCCACGCCACCCGGGAGCTGCTGCGGCCCATGCTCCACGACGCCCTGTCCTTTACCGGCCGAAGCCCCGACCAGGTCCGGCGCCTGGAGCGGACCATCGACGATCTGGCCTGGGGGTTTGAACGCGGCCGGGATTTCTCCCTGAAAAAGGGCGTGACCTTCACCCTGTACGGCGCCGGACACATCCTGGGCTCCTGCTTCATCCGGTTCTGTTTTCCCCCCGGGCCGGGGGACGCCGCGCCTTTCACCGTGATCTTCTCCGGAGACCTCGGCTGCACGGACACCCCGATCCTGCCCGACCCGGATCCGCCGCCCGCCTGCGATCTGTTGATCCTGGAATCCACCTACGGGGATCGCATCCACGCCGACAGAACCGGGCGCATATCCACCCTGAAACACCTGCTGGACAAGGCCCTGGCCGACAACGGCATTGTTTACATCCCCGCATTCGCCCTGGGCCGCACTCAGGAGCTGATCTACGAGCTGGACCGCATCCGGACCCCGGCGCCCGTGTTCATCGACTCCCCCCTGGGCCTTGAGATCACCCGGATCTACGCCCGTCTGGAAAACTTCTGGGACGCGGAGGCAAAAGATTTGAAGGCCGCCGGCGATCATCCCCTGGACTTTAAAAACCTCTACGCCGTGGAAAACTACCGGGATCACCAACAGCTCATGGAGATGACCGGTCCGGCCGTGATCATTGCCGGCTCCGGCATGTGCACCGGCGGCCGCATCGTCGACCACCTGAAACAGGGCCTGGATGATCCGAAAAACGACCTTGTTTTTGTCGGCTACCAGGCAAAGGGCACGCCGGGCCGGCGCATGATCGAGAAAACCCTGCCGGTCAAGGCCGCCATCCATGTCCTGTCGGGCTACTCGGCCCACGCCGACCAGACCATGCTCGTCAACTGGGTCAACGCCATGCCCCATCCCCCGGCCGCCGTCACCCTGGTCCACGGCGAACCCGGCGCCCGGAAGGCCCTGGGCCGGGCGTTGAGCCGGGCGCCGGGGGGCTCCCGACCCAATACCATCATCCACAACGCCCCATAATTTCACAGCATGTCAGGAGTACGCCCATGATCTCAATTCTCGTTACCGGCGGCGCGGGATATATCGGCAGCCATACCTGCGTTGCATTGCTCAATCACGGATACGCCGTTGCGGTGGTCGACAATCTTTCCAACAGTTCCCCCGTGGCCCTGGACCGGATCACCGACATCACCGGGAAAAGGCCGCATTTTTTTAACATCGATCTCCTGGATTTTGCCGCGTTGGATGCGGTTTTCAGCAACCGGTCCTTTGACGCCGTCATTCATTTTGCCGGCTTCAAGGCCGTCGGCGAATCCATGACCCTCCCGCTGGCGTATTATCACAACAACATCACCGGTACGCTGAATCTGTGCCGGGTGATGCGGGAACATGGCGTTTACGATCTGGTTTTCAGCTCATCGGCAACGGTTTACGGTGAAACGGCCACATCGCCGGTGACGGAGGAAACGCCCCTGTCGCCGACCAATCCCTACGGCCGGACCAAGCTGATGATTGAAATGATATTGCAGGATCTGGCAGCCGCCGATGCCGCGTTCAACATCGCATTGCTGCGCTATTTCAACCCGGTCGGCGCCCATGAAAGCGGTTTGATCGGCGAAGACCCCCGGGGCGTCCCGAATAATCTCATGCCGTACATATCCCAGGTGGCGGTGGGCAGGCTTCCGAGACTGGACGTTTTCGGCGGCGACTATCCAACGCCCGACGGCACCGGGGTCCGCGATTACATCCACGTCATGGATCTGGCGGAAGGTCATTTGAAAGCGATCGAGCGCCTTGGCGGCGCCCGGAATATCGCCGCATACAACCTGGGCACGGGCAAGGGCTGCTCCGTTCTGGAGCTGATTGCGGCATTTGAAACCGCCTCCGGCCGCCCGGTTCCCCATCGGTTCGCCCCCCGCCGCCCCGGCGACGTCGCCCAATTGTACGCCGACCCGTCAAAGGCCAATGCGGAACTGTCCTGGAAAGCGACCCGGGACATCGAAACCATCTGCGCCGACGCATGGCGATGGCAGTCCGGAAATCCCGGGGGTTATGAGGAAAGCGCCGCAGGAGAATGAAGCAGCCGACTGCAAGCCAAACCCGGTTGAAGCCGGCCTCAATCGCTCTGGCCGAAATGATGATCAAGGCCAGAAAAAGGCATCCAGCAGGGTGAAATCCGTCGTCTGTGCAGATAAATTGCCAGAAAGTATGGCATTTCAGAAAAAGTGGTCGCCGATTATCTGGAAAAGCAGAGTTCGAGAAGGGTGGCAAATATTCCTTCCATGTTGTCGTATTTTCCATCCAGCGTTTTTCTTGCCCTGAAAAATTCCTTTCTTAACTATAGCAAGTACCTTTGCGCCGTCGTTGATCTAAGGAAATATATAACCTCACTTATGCCGATCCGCCCATCCCCGTTGACATCCGCCGCCCGGTTCACCTCTCCGACATCGATTCCCGACAGGATCTGCAACGCCATGACCGCATCCGAAAGATCCGCCTGAATCAGGGTCGATGTCCCGCCTTTTCCAGCCGGCAGTTCTTCCACATTTCCGGCCGCGTCGGTTGTGCGGGTCGCAAAATAGTAAGTGCCGTCGCCCAATGCCGGCTGATAAGCAAAGACGCCGGAATCCCCATCCTGCGGGGGAAGCCCCGAATCCTTCCATAGGCCATCTGCCCCTTTTCTGACCCAGAGTTCAGTCGAATCGATGCTCGACGTGTCATCGGAAGCAGTCCATCGGATGGAGAATTCCGCTCTTAAAAGGCCCTGAACCATTGTCGGCGCTTCGGTGATGGTGGAGGTCGGCTGGGTGCTGTCAAGGACGATTTCATTGCCGGAATCTGCGGCTTCAAGCGGTTCCTCATTACCGGCCTTGTCAACCGAACGGGTTTGGAAAGCGTACGTTGTATTGGTCTGAGGCGGAGAATAGGAAAAGGCGCCGCTGGTTCCCGTCCGGGGCGAGAGGCCGGTGTCGGTCCATTCACCGTCATTTTCCTGTTTGTAAAAAAGCCTTGTTGATGCCACGCCGGAAAAGTCGTCCGATGCGCTCCACTCTACTGTTACAGACGTCGATCTCGATTCGGATCGAACAATCGCCTGGGAAGTGGGCGGCTGATTATCGCATATCACCTCGCCTCCCCCGTTTTCCGATGGAGAGGCCTCTGCGTTTCCTGCATTATCGACAGCTCGGGTGGCAAAATAGTAAACGCCGTCTCCAAGAGGCGGTTCGAACAGGAAGGCGCCCTCGACGTCGTCAGAAGAAAGCGCCGATTTCGTCCAATCCCCGCCGGATTCTTTTTTATACCACAATTCCGTACTGGCGACACCTGTAAAGGCATCGCTGGCAGTCCAATTAACAGGGATTTCGTCTGTTCCGTATTGTGGAAAGCCGGTGATGCTCGAAATGGGGGCCGTCTTGTCATATTGACCGCTGACCGGACTCGAATCAGCGCCGGTGGAGACAGCTTTGAGTTCGAACGCACTTTCTGGAACAGAAGAAAAATCGACGGTAACCGACCACTTGCCATCTTCTGACGCGGTGGTGGTCGCCAAGGGACTGGCATTCAATAGGATTTCCACTGCGGCAGAGCCCGCCGCTCTGCCTTGAATGGAAACGCCTGTACCGGTTTCACCGTTAATGGTGCAAGCGTCTTTTGGCGAATCGATCTGTGGGATGGCTGCTTCGTTCGAAAAATCGCTCTCCAGCCCGGTTGCGCCCACCGCTTTGGCTGAAAAATAGTAAATTTTACCTTCTTCGAGACCTTTAACCGTATAAGAGGCGGCATCTTTGATGGGGGGGCTGTTTTGGGTGTAATTTCCTAATTCGACGCCCCAATACACCACATAATGATCGACGTTTTCATCCGGACTGGTATCCCAGGCCAGGGTAATGTCCTTGGCCTGGCCGGGCACTGCAATGGCCAAAAGCGTAATGACTGTAAAAACCGAAATCCTGACGAATCGCCCGGTATGGGGTTTCTTTGCGGATTGTATCACGTGAGTTGTCTCCTTTTATTCAATGTGACCTGCGATATTGCCATATTTGCAAAGTGTGATAAAATGCCTGATTGGTAAGGGATTTGAGTGCGATTATCGCTTAATTCGATTTGGCTTTCAGTGATGTAATTCTTCATGGTGTGTGAAAATAATCCTATCCATTGGGTGAATTGCTACCTCCGAGTATGACAGATCTGTGTTTTTTTTGTAGTGTTCGAGCAGAGGGCATCATTCTGCCTGTTATAGTGAAATGTCGAGCATCTGCAAAATTTGAGCGCACTATAGATGGGTTTATATCTATATTCAGTTTCATGTGCCCATGATTTCAGTGATTCTTTTTTCGATTCCTATTGCATTTTTTCACGTTTCCCACGGTGTGATCATGCGCATATAACGACGAGGCGCCATCTTGATGATGATTCAAGAATGAATAGACAGAGAGGAGTATGATAATGCTAAAAAATATCCCCTTATTCTCAGGCCTTGAAGAAGATCAGATCGATACGTTGAGGAAGGCGCTTATTGTAAAGACTTATCCCAAAAATGTTTATCTTTTCAGTGAGGGCGATCCTTCAGATTCGTTTTATGTGGTTGAAAAGGGAAAGGTGAACGTCGGAATAAATGATGAAGAGGGCAGAGAGGTGATATTATCCGTTCTGGGGCCGGGCGAGTATTTCGGTGAGATGGCGTTGCTGGATGGCGAACCCCGCTGCGCATATGTGATGACCAAAGAGCGGACAAAGCTGCTGATTATTTCCAAGAAAGAATTCGAACACTTACTGAATGCCAATCCGGGCATTATGTTGAGCCTGTTGAAAGGCCTCCAGAAACGGCTGCGGGAGGCGAATAAGCGGATCGAAAGCCTGGCTTTGATGGATGTATACGGCAGGGTCGCCCGACTGCTCACCCAAATTGCCGGAACCCCGCGGGAGGATGAGGTGGTCATTGCGGAGAAGATGACCCATCAGGAAATCGCCAATATGGTGGGCGCCTCCAGGGAGATGGTGAGTCGGGTTCTGAAAGATTTGGCCAACGAAGGCTACATCTCGATCCAGCAGAAGCGGATTACTCTGCACAAGAAACTGCCTTACGAGTTGTAAGGGATTCAGCATTTGTTAAAATGCCGCTTTCCCGAGAAATGATGATGCCCAATTCCATCATTTTTGCAGGGGCGAAAGATTTTCGCCCCTGCAGGACATTATTTTTCCTCTGCTGTCGCGGGTTCCAGTCCCGTAGCGACGACATGCAATAGCGTGGGAGTTCTCACTCCCGCGCGGCCTGCTTGGGTTAAATGTTTTGTGCCACGTCTTCAAATATGATACAAAACATGTCGGAACAGAACCCAGTGGACGGAAACAAAAGGAGAGAAAAATGAAACACCTGAACGCCATCCTGTTCATGACCTTAATCCTGTTGGCCCCGGTTATGGCCGGTTGTCAGTCCGACGAGGAGAAGAAGACCGAATTCTTCAAGGAAGCGCAATCCTATTTTGATGCGGAGGACTACAACAGCGCCAAAATCGTCCTCAAAAAAGCCATTCAAGTGGACCCTGAATATTTGGCGGCCCACAAGCTGCTGGCCGAAACACATATGAAGCTTGGGGAGGCCCGGGAGGCGTTTCAGCAATATTCGGCGGTGGAAAGGCTCGACCCGGATAACATCGATGCCCGTCTGAAGCTGGCCGGGTTTTACCTCCTGGCGGACAAGCCGGAGGAGGCCCAGAAACGCATCGATCTGGTTCTGGAAAAACAGCCTTCTAATATGGATGCGCTCCATATGCTGGCGGACCTCCACATCAAAAACCAGGAGTACGCAAGGGCCATCTCCACGCTTGAGAAGATCGGGCTGTCCGATAAGGGCGGCCAGAGAGCCTCCTTGAAACGGGCGGGACTGCTGGCGCGTCAGGAGCGGTTCGACGATGCCGAGGCCGTTTTAAAAGAGGCCATCGATGCGGCCCCCGAATCCGTGGAACTCAAGCTGGCCCTCTTCGAGTTTTATCTGCGGAAACAAGATTTCGACAGCGCCGGGGATGAGATCCGCCGATTGGTCGAGGCGAATCCGGAGGATTCCAACCTGCATATCGTTCTCGGCAATTATCACATGATGATGAAAAACCCTGAAAACGCCGAAGACGCCTATTTGAAGGCTGTGGAGACCTCCGGAGACAGCGTCAGGCCCTATCTGGCGGCCGCCCGTTATTACGAGGCCATGGACAACACAGATAAAGCAGGGGAGATGTACGAAAAGGCCCACGGCGCCGATCCCGACGACATGGACGCCCTGACTTCCCTGGCCCGATTCCATATCAAGGAAAAACATCGGGAGGATGCCCAGAAGTATGTCGATTTGCTCCAAGAAAAACGACCGGACAGCCTGCAAGCCCGGATGCTGAAGGGCGAACTTTTGGTGTTGAAGCGCCAGTACGATGAGGCGATCACGCTTTTTGATCAGCTTTTGAAAGAGGAGCCGGAGGCCGCTTCCGCCCACTATTACAAAGGGTATTCCCATTACGAAAAAGGGGAACTCGGCAAAGCCCGGGAAGCGCTTAGCGTGGCGCTCCAGCAAAATCCGGAGCATGTGAGAACCAAAATCCTCCTGGCCGAGATCCATCTTCGGGAGCAGAATTACACCCAGGCCCGGCAGGAGGCCGAGGCGGTCCTCGCCATGGCCGGACCGGAAGATTACGCCTACCGCTACCACGCCACCCGGATCATCGGCGATATCCATCTGCGGCAGAAGCGGTTCGACGAAGCCCGGAAAGCCTTTGAATCCCTGGTGGAGATGGCCCCGAAAAATCCCACCGGCCATTACCGGCTGGGATTACTGGACCGATTCCAGGGGGAGTTGGATTCGGCCATGGCCAGCTTCCAGAAGGCGCTGGACATCAGCCCCACGCTGATGGACGCCTTTTCCAACGTGATCCTGATTCATCTCTCCCGGAAAGAGTACGATCAGGCCATCGAGAAATGTGACGTGCAGCTGAAAAAGGCCGGCGACAACGCACTGGCCCAAGCCATGATCCACAATTTCAAGGGGCGAATCCACGCCATCCGGAAAGATCTGGATGCAGCGGAGGCGTCCTTTCAATCGTCCATCGAGGCGTCCCCCAATTTCGCACCTTCCTATTACGCTCTGGCGGGCCTTTACCTGAGAAAAGGCGAGGCGGACGAGGCCATCGCCCAGTATGAGGACATTCTGGAAAAGAGCCCCAACCAGGCCCGGCCCCACATGATGCTGGGGATCATCTACGACTCGAAAAAGGAACAAGAGCCGGCGGAAAAACATTACCGGAAGGCCCTTGAGATCGACCCCGATTTTGCACCTGCAGCCAACAACCTGGCCTATCTGCTGGCTGACCAGGACAAGGACCTGGAACTGGCCCTCGGCTACGCCCAAACCGCCAAAAGCAAGCTGCCCAACGACCCGTCGATCATGGATACGCTGGGGTGGGTCTATTATAAAAAGGGCTTTCACGAACTGGCCATCGCCGAATTTCTCGACAGCATCGAAAAGAACGCCGAGATCCCGGCGGTCCATTATCATCTCGGTCTTGCTTATTATGAAAACGGGGAGAAGGAAAAAGCCAGGGATGCGCTGGAGAAGGCGTTGAGCCTGGACGAATCTTTCGACGGCGCGGAGAAGGCCAAGGAGATTTTGTCGGAATTGTAGCGAGAAAAAAAGCTGTTCAGCAAACAAAAAGCCCCCAACCGCTTAAAGTGGTTGGGGGCTTTTTTAATTCCTGACCGAATATTGGTCAATGTGTCGTTGGAGATTCTCTATTTAGCCTAATCGATCCGAACCGAAGGTGCGGGCGTCGCCGGGCGGAGACTCTCAGGCGACGCCGGAACTGGGATCAGCGACGGATATTGCGTCGCCAAACCCTGCTCGCACAGATTGGGCCTGTTCGGATTCGGAACGAGGGCGTCGCTCCAGGGCATTCCGGTTGACGCATGGCCGCCCGAGGCGATGTCGAGTCGGCCATTGAACAGACCGGCCGTTGCCTCGGGGACGGCGAAGTCCGCGGCGGCTTTTCCGTTGACGGGATCATTGTTCGCGTAGGTATAGGCGTTCCCACTTCGGTCGTACGGACCGGCCTGGATAAACCGTCCCAGATCCGGCGGGTAGAACCGTTTGCCGGAAACATAGAGGCCCATGGGATCGTGCAGCATGCCGGCGAAAAAGAAGGGATTGCCGATAGTCGAGGCGTCGAGCGAGTCTCCATTGACATCCGTTATGGCGAAGTTGCCGTAGGCGTCATACGCATACCGCTCCACCAGCACGCCTGTGGGATCGAGGATTTCGGCCACCGATCCCAGCGCCGGGTGAGCCGACCGGCATTATCGTAGGTATAATCCGCGAAGATCAGGGTCCCAGGGCGACCTTGTCGTTGTCAGGGACTGCGTCATCCGATGTGGTGAGGTTTCCGTAGACAAGATGGAAGACGCCGATCGCCTGGGCGGGCAACGACAGCCCGAAGACGATCAGAAAGAGGTTAAAAAGATATCTATATGGAATCTGTCGATTCGGTCTGCCGATGATGGACGCGAGCATAAAACAGAACAAGGCTTTGACATGTCAGGTCGCAGCTGCGGCGGATGCGGGTTCGGCTTCTTCAGTGCAGACGCCGCACCGGCGACAGGCGCCCACAGCGCACGGCGGCGTGATCTTTCCGGAGAGCGCACGCTGGTATTCCCGCCACAGGTAAGAACGATTCACCCCCTGATCAATGACCTCCCAGGGAAATCGTTCCGACGCTCCGCGGGGTCGGGTGGTATAGAATGCCGGCGGCACGGGCGTCGTTTTGAAGGTTTTGGCCCAGTTGCCGCCGTTTTCATGGGCCAGCATCAGAACCTGAGAGATCCGTCGGTCCCCCCGGGAGAGGAGACCTTGCACATGGGCGGTGCGGGGGGAGGCCGCGCTGATCCGGAGGTTCGCCACGCCTTTGAGCCCCTTTCTGATCAACTGTATCCGTCTTTTGAGGGTGGTCGCGTCGGCCATGGCCGCCCACTGAAAGGGGGTAAAGGGCTTGGGAACAAAGGAATTCAAGCTGACCGTGATGACCCCGATGCGCCCCCGGTCGCGGCTGGCGGCCAGAAACCGCTCCTTGACCGATTTGCACAACTCCACGATGGCCTCGGCGTCCGCATCGGTTTCCGTGGGAAGCCCGATCATAAAATAGAGCTTCAGATTGGGGATGGACCCGGAGACCAGCGTCTCGGCAGCGTCCAGAATCTGGGTTTCGGTCAACCCTTTGTTGATGACCCGGCGCATCCGCTCGGAACCACCGTCCGGAGCGATGGCGGCGGTTTTGACGCCGCTTGCCCTGAGAACGGCCAGGAGGTCGCCGGTGAGGGCGTCCGCCCGCAGGGAACTGAAAGAAAGGCGCGCCCCTTTTCCGGCGGCCCGGGCGCAGACGTGGCCGATCTCCGGAAAATCCGAAACCGCTGCGCCCACCAGACCGATGTGGCCGGAAAGAGCGGCCCCTTTGTCGATGGCGGACGCAACAGTGTCTGCGGAACGGAACCGAGGCGGCCGGTAGACATAACCGGCGCTGCAAAAACGGCAGCCATGGGGGCAGCCCCGGCTGACTTCAATGAGGAAGGCGTTGTCAAAGGTCGTCTCGGGCGCCAGCACCTCGCTGCAGGTGGCCACGTCGGACAAATCTGCTGCATAGGGGCGTTGAACCGTTTCCGGAACACCCTCGGAAGCAACGACGTCCCTGAGCCGCCCATCCGGAAAATAGGACGGAGCGTAGAACCGCGGCGCATAAAAACCGGGGACCGTTCGGGACAGTCGGGCCAGCAGTGATGACCGGTCTTCGGCATGGCGCTTTTCGGCCAGCATGTCAAAAAGCGTCGCGAGGCCGACCTCGGCTTCGCCCAGGAGAAATCCATCCATGAAGGGGGCGATGGGTTCGGGATTGATGGTGCAGGCGACGCCGCCGGCCATGACCAAGGGATCGGCATCGGTCCGCTGGTCAGAGAGCAGGTTAAGGCCGGCTTTCTCCAGAATGGTCAGGAGATGGAGATAATCGTTTTCAAAAGAAATGGAAAAAGCGACCACATCGGCATCCGCCAGACGACGGCCGGTCTCCAGGGTGACCAGGTCGGCGCGATCGGGAAGGGGCGGAGCGGGGAGAAAGGCCCGCTCGCATGCGACGAAGGCCATCCGGTTCAGGAGACCATAAACGGTCTGAAATCCCAGGTTGGACATGCCCATGCCGTAGGCATTGGGATACACAAGGGCCACCCGCAGATATCCCTTGCCCTCCTTCCGGACGGCGCCGGTTTCAGCCTCAAGCAGCGCGTTGTATGATCTGTCCGCTTTCCATGTCATAGCGTCATCGGAGGGGCGCCGACAGCGTCGGGCACTCCCGCCCGGCTTCGTCTAGTCGGCTTTTCTCCTTAAAAAAGTCGGGATGTCCAGGTCCTCGTTGTCGATTTCCATCCCTTTGGGGCCGCGGTAAGGCTTGTCGATGGCCTCGGCGGGGTCTTGGGTTGACGCTTCTTTTTCCTTTTTTTTCTTCCGGAGAAAGGTGGGGGCATCGTAATCTTCGGGGTGCGTTTCCAGCCGGGTCTCCCGGGATTTCCGCTGGAATTTCGAAGTCGGCGTGCGCCGCTCCGGAAGGGCCGATTCCGGGCTGCCGCCGATGCCGGTGGCGATGACGGTCACCCGCATCTCGTCTCCCAGGTTGTCGTCAATGACCGCGCCCCAGATGATTTCGGCTTCGCCGCCCACTTCGCTGTAAATCCGTTCGGAGGCCTCGGTCATCTCCTCCATGGTGAGATCGCTGGAAGAGGTGATGTTCATCAGCACGCCGGTGGCGCCGGCAATGGAAAGATCCTCCAGGAGGGGATGGGAGATGGCCCTTTCGGCTGCTTCCACGGCCCTGTTTTCGCCGTGGGCCACGCCGATGCCCATGATGGCCATGCCCGCCTTGAGCATGGTGGTCTTGATGTCCGCGAAATCGAGGTTGACCAGACCGGGCATGAGAATCAGGTCGGTGATCCCTCTGACCGAGTGGAGCAGGATCTCGTCGGCCTTGCGGAACATGTCGATCATGGTGGCGTTTTTGGAGGCCAGCCCCCGGAGCCGGTCGTTGGGAATGGTGATGACGGTGTCGGCAAGTTCCTTGAGTTCCTCGATGCCGTCCTCGGCCTGCCGGAAGCGCTTGCGGCCTTCGAAAGAAAAGGGCTTGGTCACCACCGCCACGGTCAGGGAGCCGAGTTCCTTGCTGATCTCCGCAATGACCGGCGCCGCGCCGGTGCCGGTGCCGCCGCCGAAGCCCGCGGTGATGAAAACCATGTGGGCGTCTTTCAGAGCGTTGCGGATCGCCTCGGCGCTTTCTTTGGCCGCCTCCCGTCCGATCTGGGGATTGGCCCCGGCCCCGAGCCCTTCGGTGAGCTTGTCGCCGATCTGTATCTTCTGGGGCGCCTTGGAAATGCCCAGCGCCTGGGCATCAGTGTTGGCCACAATGAAATTGACGCCTTGGAGATTGGAATCGATCATGTTGTTGATGGCGTTTCCGCCGGCGCCGCCGATGCCGATTACTTTTATCTTTGCGGATTTTCCGTCGTTGTCTGGATAGCTAAACATCTTACCCTACCTCCTGAAAAATGGCTGGCCTTATACGGATTTCAGATGCCGACAGCCTACCCGATTTTTGCCCATGGGTCAAATTATATTATCTCTTTGAACCATCGCTTCATCCGGGTCATGACCCGGTTGAAGATATTAGCGTCCCGAATGCGAAATTTGTTGGCGCTCTGATTCCGCGCGCCGTACATGACCAGTCCGACCCCGGTGGCGTACATGGGGTTGTTGACCACGTCCACCAGGCCGCCGATGCCCCTGGGCTTTCCCTGTCGGGTGGGAAGATTAAAAATGGATTCCGCCACATCCGTCACCCCGTCCAGAAGGGCCGACCCGCCGGTGAGCACCAGTCCGGACGCCATCACGTTTTCCATGCCGGCCCGGTAGATTTCCCGCTGGACCAAGGTGAAAATCTCCTCCATCCGGGGTTCAAGGATCTCCCCCAGGATCTGCCGGGACAGTTTCCGCGGTTTCCGGCCGCCCATGCCCGGCACCTCGATCATCTCGTCGCTGCCGATATTGTCGGAAATACAGGTGCCGAAGGTTTTTTTGATGTTCTCGGCTTCCGCCAGGGGGGCTCTCAGGCCGACGGCGATGTCGTTGGTCAAGTTGTTGCCGCCTAAAGCCAGGACAAAGGTGTGCTTGATGTTTTTGTTGGAGAAAATGGCCAGATCGGTGGTGCCCCCGCCCAGATCGATAAGCGCGGCCCCGAGTTCTTTTTCTTCGTCGGCCAGAACCGCTTCACCCGAAGCCAGAGACTCCAGCACGATGTCGCAGACATCCAGGCCCGCCCGGTTGGCGCATTTGACGATGTTGTGAGCCGAGGTCACGGCGCCGGTGACGATGTGGACCTTGGCTTCCAATCGGACCGCCGCCATGCCCACCGGGTCAAGAATGCCCGCCTGATCGTCGACGATGAACTCCTGGGGCAGGACATGAATGACTTCCCGGTCCATGGGAATGGCCACGGCCCGGGCCGCATCGATGACCCGATCCACGTCATGCTGGGCGATCTCCTTGCCCTTGATGGCAATAATCCCCCTGCTGTTGAAACCGGTGATATGGCCGCCGGCGATGCCGGCGTAGACCGATGATATTTCACAGCCGGCCATCAGTTCGGCGTCTTCGATCGCCTTTTTGATCGATTGTACGGTGGATTCGATATTGACCACTACGCCCTTGCGAAGTCCGATGGAGGGATGGGTTCCGATCCCGATGATGTTGATGTCGTTTCCGGAGAGTTCGCCGACTACCGCGCAGATCTTTGTCGTGCCGATGTCCAGCCCGACAATGATTTCTTCCTGTCCATGCACTCTAAACCTCCTTCTGGTCTTCGGAGAGCGATTCAATGTTCCCTGCGGCGGGATTGATCACGATTCGGTCCAGATCCTTGAGATCGATGGCGTCCACGCGGAGAAACGACCCTTCCCGCTCGAGAAAATCGATAATCTCCTGGAACCGTTCATACTTGACGGCATAGCCGCGCCCGTTGGCGCGGTCGTCGTACCCGAGTTGGACGGTTGTAAAAGGTCCGGGCGCATGATCGGGCAAGTGGAGGGTCAATCCCATTTCCCGGTCCACTCGAATAGACCGAACGACCCGGTTGGGCAGCGTACCGGACGATTGACGCCCCATCCCAAGCACCGTCATGACGGCTCGGAATGGTGCGCTTCCAGTCCGTTCCGGCAGTGGAATGTCCATGAATTCGAGTCCCTGAACAACGGGGACGTCCAGCCTGTCGGATGGATCATATTCCTTGAAGACGGCGCCATCGAGGTTAATGATGAATCGACGGCCCATATCGAGGATCGCCAGGGGGGCATGCTCCTGAATGCGGATATGGAGCCCGGACGGCAGTTCCCGGCTCACCTGGGCGTCGGCGATCCACGGATGCGCCAGCAGCCGCTTCCGCGCAAGGGTCAGGTTGACCGACAGCAGGTTCACCCCCGGAGCGACCCGGGCCTGTTGCAGCACTGTTTCCCTTTCTAATTGGCGACAGCCTTCCACGGAAAGAACGTCGGCCTTGAAATAATCGCACTGGGTCAGAAAATCATGGGTCAGAATGAGCCCCACGCTCATGGCGGCGATCATTGCCAGACCACAGATGATTTGAACGGCCGGCATCAGGGCGGCCGGTCGGACCTTCTCGAACAAGCCGTTGCGGCGGTCCCGCCTGTTGGCGCGGCCGCCGGGGCGCCAAATGTTGAGCCCCCCTTTTCCCTTGGATCGTGAGCCGTTATTCTCCGACAATCTCCACCTCCGGAGACAACCATATGCCGAACCGCCTGGAGACGGTTTCCTGTATCCGCTCCTTCAGGGCCAGAATATCCGATGCTGCGGCGCGTCCCGTGTTGATAATGAAATTGGCATGGCGCGGCGATACCATGGCCCCCCCGATCCGAATGCCCTTCAGTCCGGCCCGGTCGATCAAAGCGCCGGCCGGCGGCCCGTCCGGAGGGTTTTTGAAAAAACAACCCGCGCTGTGGCCGTCTGCGGGATGGGGCTGGCTCTTGCGCCGCGCCGCCAGAATCTCCTGTTCCCGGGCTTTCAACTGATCGGGGGAAGCGCCGTTTCTCTGGAGACCGAATACCGCGCCCAGAACGATGGCCCCCTCTTTCCCCCGGAGGCTCCTGTACCGGAAATCCAGCTCAGCTCGGGACGGCGTCTCCATCCGGCCGTCCGGCAGGAGAAAGGTGGCCGAGCGGAGTGCGTCTCCCACTTCTCCCAGCGCTGTGCCGGCGTTCATCCTCACCGCTCCCCCCACGGTTCCGGGGATTCCCAGAAGCATTTCCAGGCCGGAAAGGCCATCTTTCCGGGCATACCGGCACAGCGCGGGAAGACGCGCCCCGGCCATTGCCTCAATCGCGACGGCGTTGGGTCGGTCGGTTGTTTCATGGCTATATCTAATGGCATTCAAACCGTTTGTCAAAACAATTACGATTTTCCGGAGACCTTTGTCCCTCACCAGCAAATTGGCGCCCTCCCCTACAATCCTATAGGGAAGACGCCGGTCCCAGAGACCCGCCGTCAGTCGTTTCAGCGCCGCAAGATCGCAGGGACGCGCAAACGCCATGGCCGGTCCGCCGACCCGGAACCTCGTATGACGGGCCATGGGCGCATCGAAATGGATCGACTCACCCAGAAGATCGACCAGCCATTTTCGATCGTCGTCGTCAATCCTCAAGGAAGGCCTCCCCGATTTTATAAACATCCCCCGCCCCCAGGGTCAACAGCACGCTATGGTTGTTGTCGCCGGCCGCCAGGACGGCTTTCAGATGGGCGACGGCGCCCTGCAAATCGTCGGTGCAGGTCACATCCCGATGCCCGTGGGCGTTGATGCCGTCGCACAGGTCCTGACTGCTGGGACAATCGACCAAGGGGCTTTCTCCCGCCGAATAGATCGGAAGCAGCACCAGAGAATCCGACTGATAGAAGGCCCGGGTGAAGTCATCGAAGAGCGCTTGGGTCCTGCTGTACCGATGGGGCTGGAAAACCACCATCAACCGTCGATCCGGCCAGCTCGACCGGGCCGCCTGAAGGGTGGTTTTGATCTCCGTGGGATGATGGCCGTAATCGTCCACCACGATCACGCCGTCTTTTTCCCCCTTGACCTCCAACCGCCGTTGGACGCCGTCGATGGTCTCCAGGGCTGATCGAATAATATCAAAGGGAATGTCCAGCTCCATGCCCACGGCGATGGCGGCCATGGCGTTGGAGACGTTGTGGAGACCCGGCAGGCTCAGGGCGATTTCCCCCAGCGATTCCCCGTTGTGGGATACGGTGAAATGGCTGGACAGCCCGGAAAACCGGACGTCCCGAGCCTGGAAATCGGCCTGGGAGGTCATGCCGTAGGTGGTGAACCGCTTCTGGATCCGGGGAATCAGTTCCTGAATCGACTCGTTGTCCAGACACACCACTGCCAGACCGTAAAAAGGAACCCGGTCGAGGAAGGTGAGAAAGGCGGCTTTGATTTCATCCAGGTCGGCGTAATGATCCAGGTGCTCCCGGTCGATGTTGGTCACCACCGCGATGGTGGGAGAAAATTTGAGGAAAGAACCGTCGCTTTCGTCGGCCTCGGCAACGATGAAGTCCCCTCCGCCCAGCAATGCGTTGGTTCCGAGGTTTTTGAGCTTTCCTCCGATGACCACCGTGGGATCCAACCCTCCGGCTGCCAGCACCGCCGAAACCAGGGAGGTGGTGGTGGTTTTCCCATGGGCCCCGGCTACGGCCACGCTGTACTTGAGCCGCATCAGCTCGGCCAGCATCTCGGCACGGGGAATGACGGGAATGCCGCTGGAATGGGCTGCGGCCACCTCCGGATTCTCCGGTCCCACCGCCGAGGAGGTGACCACCACGTCGGCGCCCTGGATCTGTTCCGCCGCATGGCCCGTGAAGATGTTCCCGCCCAGTTCACCGAGGCGATCGGTGATCTCCGATCTTTTCAGGTCGGAACCGGAGACCCGGTATCCCAGGTTGAGCAGAAGTTCGGCGATGCCGCTCATGCCGATGCCGCCGATGCCCACAAAATGGATGCGATATTTTTTCCGGTACATGGATGCGTCTCAAGATTGCCGCAACAGTCGATAAAGATCCGAAACGATTTGCCGGGCGGCGTCCGGCTTGCCGAACCGGCGCGAACAGTCGGCCATTCGGCGGAGCGCATCGGGGTGGTTTGCATAGAAAGCGATCCGGTCCGCAATAAAACGGCCGGTCGCCGCCTTTTGAGAAATCAATTCGGCCGCCCCTGCATCCGCCGGCCCGCGGGCGTTCAGCATCTGATGGTCGTCGGCTGCAAAAGGAAAGGGAATGAAGATGGCCGGCTTTCCAAGGGCGGTGACCTCCGCTATCGTAGTGGCCCCGGCCCGGCAGATGATGAGATCCGCGGCGGCATAGATCGGGGCCATGTCTCTGAAAAACCCCCTGACATCGGCCGAAACGCCCATGGCCTTATAGGCCCGGGCAACGGATGCCACTTCGTTCGGCCCCGTCTGATGAATGAGGTGAATCCGTTCCCGATCTTTCAGAAGTCCCACGGCGTCGATCATGATCCTATTGACGGCATGAGCCCCCTGGCTGCCGCCCAGCGCCGCCAGAGTGAAAGTGGGTCCGCTTTCCGTCCTCTGACCCTTGCCGTCCCCCCGCCGGCCTCTATCTAAAATTTCAGCCCGCACCGGGTTTCCAAAAGGCCGGGCCCGATCGGCATATTTCTTCGGGAACCTCGTGTCTTCGAAAGAGACGTAGATCCGCTCCGCCAGAGGGGCCAGAAGCCGGTTGGTAATGCCCGGCAGCATGTTCTGTTCATGGAGGACTACCGGGATGGACAACAACCGGGCCGCCATGGCGACAGGCCCTGCCGAGTACCCCCCTACCCCGATGACCAGATGGGGCCGGAACGCCCGAAGAATGCCAAGAGATGCGGCCAGGGCCGGCAACAGCTTGGCCGCGGCCCGGACCTGATTTCGGAGACCCCGTCGCTTGAGCCCTTCCACATCGATGGCGGCGCCTTCGAAACCTGCGGCAGCCAGGGCCGCCCGTTCAAAAGGTTTCCTCGTTCCGACAAAACGGACCTGGTTTCGCGGATCCATCGCCGTCAAGGCCTTGGCAAGGGCGATGCCGGGGAACAGGTGACCTCCCGTGCCGCCGCCGGCAACGAGTATTCGAAGCGGCCCCTCGCCCATCATTCTATCTCGGTCGCCCCGATCTTCATGAGCACGCCCACGGCGATCATGTTGAGCAGAAGGGAGGTGCCGCCGTAACTGAGAAATGGGAGGGTGAGCCCTTTGGTCGGCAACAGGGCCAGAGTCACACAGGTATTGACGCAGACCTGCAGGGCGAGGGCGAAGGTGATGCCGCCCGCCAGCAGAGAAGCGAACATGTCCGGGGCATTCAGGGCGATCCGAATCCCTTTGTAGATAATGGCCCCGTAAAGAAAAAGGATGAAGATCACCCCCAGCAACCCCAATTCCTCGCCGATGACCGAGAAGATGAAGTCGGTGTGCGGCTCGGGAAGATAGAACAGTTTCTGATAGCCCTGCCCCAGCCCCTTGCCCCACACCCCGCCGGAACCGAAAGCCATGAGAGAATGGATAATCTGATAGCCGCCGTCTGAGGCGTACTGCCACGGGTCGAAAAAGCTGATGATCCGCTCGATGCGGTAGGATTCCACCACCAGGAAGACATAAACGGCGGGAAAGAGAAAAAGCAGCGACGTTCCCAGATGCTTCAAGGGCACCCCGCCCATGAACATCATGATCCAGGTGATCGCGCCCAGGATCACCACGGTTCCGAAATCGGGCTGGAGCAGAATCAGAAATGAAAAAAGGCCGAGGATCAGGACATGAGGGAGAAATCCGATGTAAAAATCATTCAGCTGCTCCTGCTTGCGGCTCAGGGAATAGGCCAGGTAAAGCACCAGAGCGAACCGCGCGAACTCGGCGGGCTGAAACGAAAACCTTCCCAGGTGGAGCCATCGCGTGGCGCCGCCGGCCGAAATGCCGAAGGCCGGGATGTGGACCGCGAAAAGAAGGGCGAAGGCCAGGGCCACCAGAGGATAAGTGAGATGGCGCAGGGTCTTGATGGGGACGCGATAGGCGGCCAGCAGCAGCAGAATCCCGACCATGGCGAAAGCCGCCTGTTTTTTCAGAAAGTAGGTGTCGGCGCCGAATTTTTTTAACGCCAGGGCCGAACTGGCGCTGTAGACCATGACCACCCCGATGCCCACCAGCAGCAGAACAGGGAGCAGCAGATGAAAATCGAAGCGTGAAAAAAAAATCCGGGGCCGGGCATCAGGCGTTGCGGTTCGGTGACGGGTCAGCATCGCCATGGGCGCGGACCGGTTTGTGGCATCGGGCGCCGGCAGCCGGTATTGGGTTGTCATTAAAGGGTCGGTGTTTGTTCTATAACGCATCGGCGGAAATCCTCTCCCCGCTGGGCATAGGAGGCGTACATGTCGAAGCTGGCGCAGGCCGGTGAAAGCAGCACCACGTCTCCCGGATCGGCCGTCCTGAACGCCTCTTGAACCGCCTCGTCCATGGATTCCGTCATCCGGGTGGGAACCCGGTCGCCCAGATCGCCCTTCAAGACATCCGCGGCCTCCCCCATGAGAAAGAGTCCTTTGACCTTTTTCCGGACGGCATCGGCCAAGGTTCGGAATCCGCC
Source organism: Desulfobacteraceae bacterium (assembly GCA_011390065.1). Lineage (GTDB taxonomy): Bacteria > Desulfobacterota > Desulfobacteria > Desulfobacterales > JAABSP01 > JAABTD01. Next base: position 17,149 of record JAABTD010000012.1, on the reverse strand, counting down.
CCCTTTGGTCCGCCCTCCCATGATCAACAGGATCGGCGCATCAAAGGCGTCCAGCGCCCGCGCCACGGCATCCACGTTGGTGGCCTTGGAATCGTCGTAAAACCGGACCCCGTCGATGGTCGCCACATGCGTCAACCGGTGGTCAGGCGCTTTGAATTCATTGATGGCGGCCTGGATGCCGGAAGGAACGGCCCCCATGCAGAGGGCGGCCAGGGCGGCCGCTGCCAGATTTTCCAGGTTGTGGCGGCCCGGGGGCAGGGGCGCCGCATTTTTCGCCCCTGACCGGGACAGGTCAAATGTCAACTCCTCGCCGTCCGGCCGCCGAATCACGAGCAGGGACGCCGCATTTTTCGCCCCTGACCGAATGCCGGCATCCGCCGCGCTCCCGTCGGACCGGAAAAACATCCGATCCACCCCGGCGGGGATAACCTCGGCCAGTGCGGCGGTCCGGGCGTCGGTTCCATTCAGCACGGCCGCGTCTCCTTCCTGTTGGTTTTCAAAGATCCGGGCCTTGGATCTTGCGTAAGCCGCCATGTCGGGATACCGATCCAGATGATCCGCGGTAATGTTGAGCAGCACCGCCACGTTGGGCCGAAATCGCTGGATGGTGTCCAGCTGAAAAGAACTCAACTCCACCACGGCTATTCCAGCCGGCTGCCCCGCATCGGCGAAACCGATCAGAGGTGTGCCGATGTTGCCCCCCACGAAGACGGTTCTGCCGGAACGACGCAACATCTCGCCGATCCATTCGGTGGTGGTGGTCTTTCCGTTGGTGCCGGTCACCGCCGCCAGAGGGGTCTCAATAAAACGGGCCGCCAGCTCGATTTCACCCATCACTTCGATGCCCCGGTCCCGGGCCGACGCCAGAAAAGGAAGGGTGTGGGGAACGCCGGGGCTGAGGATAACGCCGCTGACAGCCCCGGCGTTGCCCAAAATGCCGGGATCATGGCCGCCTAAAGCGGTCGCGGCGCCCATTGCCCGGATTTCCCTTACCGCGTCGCCGATCTCGTCCTCCCCGCGCCGATCGGTCACCGTCACCCTGCCCCCCCGGGTCGTCAGAAACCGCGTCACGGCGAGGCCGGAAACTCCGAGACCCGCCACCAGAAAATGATTGCCCCTTATCTCCATGGCGTCATCGTATCTTCAGCGTACTCAGGGAAAACAGGGCCAGAGCGATGGAGATAATCCAGAAGCGAACGATAACCTTGGGTTCGGGCCAGCCCTTCAGTTCGAAATGATGATGGAGGGGCGCCATTCGAAAGATCCGCTTCCCGTTGGTCATTTTGAAAAACCCCACCTGAAAAATCACCGACAGCACCTCGATAACAAACAGCCCGCCCACAATCACCAGCAGGATCTCCTGCTTTGCCACCACGGCCACGGCCCCCAGGGCGCCGCCCAGGGCCAGAGATCCCACATCGCCCATGAAGACCTGGGCAGGATAGGTGTTGAACCAGAGAAAACCAAGGCCGGCGCCGGCCAGAACCCCGCAGAATACGGTGATTTCGCCGCTTCCCACGATGTAGGGAATCTGAAGGTACTGGGCGATTTCGATATGGCCGGCTGCATAAGCGAAAACCATGTAAGCGACCGCTGCCACGATGGTGGGTCCGATGGCCAGACCGTCCAGGCCGTCGGTGAGGTTGACGGCGTTGGCGGCGCCGATGATGACCAGGGCGGTGAAAATCATATAGCCCCATCCCAGGTCGGGGTTGATGGACTTGAAAATAGGAACCGTCAGGCGGGTGTCCGCCTCGGGTCTGAGAATCACGATCAGCCCGGCCAGAAGGGCCACCACTGTCTGGAGGAGGAACTTGCCCCGGACGCTCAGCCCTTTGTTCCGCTTTTTGACCTGCATGAGGTAGTCGTCCACAAACCCGATGGCTCCGAAGGCGACGGTCACGCCGAGGATCATCCAGATGAGCCAGTTGGTCAGGTCCGCCCAGAGGAGGGTGGACGCGACAATGGAGAAGATGATCAGCAATCCGCCCATGGTGGGGGTGCCGGCCTTCTGATGATGGGTGCTGGGCCCTTCCTCCCGGATGTACTGACCGATCTGCATTTTCCGCAGCCTGCGAATAACCCAGGGGCCCAGGAAAAAGCAGATCAGAAACGCCGTCAGACTGGCGTAGATCGTGCGAAACGTGATGTATCGGAAGACATTGAAGATCGAAAAACTCGTGTGGAGCGGAAAAAGAAAATGATAGAGCATAGCGGCGCATCAACATTCAGCGTTAAGGATTGGAACGGAACGCCTGGGAAATGCATTCCATTTTCATGGCGCGGGAGCCTTTTATCAGGACCCAGTCTCCGGGCCTAAGGATCTCCTTGAGTTTTTGACAAATGGCGTCATGGCTTCCGTAAAAAAGCGTCTTCGGGTCCATACCCGCCGCGGCGGCGCCGGCGATCACCTCCGGGGCAAGTCGGCCGGCGGCCAAAAGACCGCTCAGGCCCGATACGGCCGCGATCCGACCCAGCTCCCGGTGGAGAGGGCCGGCAAATGCCCCCAGTTCATACATGTCTCCGGCCACGAAAAACCCCCTTGACGCTCCTTTGAGCTGTTTCAGGGCGTTCAGGGCGGCGGCCATGGAGCCGGGATTAGCGTTATAGGCATCATCGATGATGGCGACGCCCTCCGGTGTCCGATGAATGTTCATCCGGCCAGGAACCGGTCGGAACGCCGACAGGCCTTCGGCGATCTCCGACGCTGTCAGCCCCGCCAGATGCCCGATCGCTGCTGCAGCCAGCGCATTAGATACCATGAAATCGCCGGGCGCTGCAAGGGCAACAGGCGCCTTTTCTCCGGGAACTTCGAGGATGAAAGCGACGCCGGATTCGGCGGGAACGACCTCACGGGCTCTGATGGCGGCCTTTTTTGCCGATGCGTCTGCAGCCCCGAAAAGAAGGCAGGGACGATCGATCTCCTTGGAGAGCTGCAACAGACGGGGATCGTCAGCGTTGAGCACCGCTGTGCCCTCCGGGCTCAGTTCCGCCGTCAGTTCCGCCTTGGCCGCCAGAATATTCTCCATGGTCGCCGAGAAACCGGCGGCGGACCCCAACCCCTCCAGATGGGCAGGGCCGATGTTGGTGATCGCGCCGATGTCCGGTCGGGCAATCCGGGCCAGCCGTCTGATTTCTCCCGGGGCGTTCATGCCCATCTCTACGACGGCCCACTCGTGGCGCGAGGCCAGTTCCAGCAGGGTCAGGGGAAGGCCGATCAGGTTGTTGAAATTGCCGCGGGTGGCCAGGGTGTCGAAGCGGCGCGACATGACGTCGGCGGTCATCTGGCGGGTGGTGGTTTTGCCGTTGGAGCCCGTGATGGCCGCCACTGATCCGCCCCATCGGCGCCGTTGAAATCCTGCCAGATCACCGAGCGCCCGGACGCCGTCGGCCGCGGCCGCTGCGAAAACGCCTTTTCCGCGCCATTCCTCAAGGGGAAGGCCCCGGACCTTGTCCGATGCCACCAGCAGGCCGCGGCAGCCCCTGGCCACCACGTCCGGCAGAAACGCATGGGCGTCGTGGCGCTCGCCCCGGATGGCGACAAAAAAGGTTGATGGCGTGGCCTGTCGGGAATCGATGGCGATTTGCGCAAAGCACCGGTCCGGATCGCCGCAGAGGATGCGCGCGCCGACGGCGTCGATGATATCCGACCCCGTCCAGGGCAGGGGGGGAGGGGACATCTGCCTCAGCCCGTCTTTCTTTCACAGAAGGACAGGGCCTCCAGAGCCACCTTCCTGTCGTCGAAATCGATGGTCCGGTCCCCCAGGATCTGGTAGGTTTCATGTCCTTTGCCGGCGATGAGCACCACATCGCCCGGCCGGGCCTCTGCGATAGCCAGATGGATGGCCCTTCGGCGATCGGGTTCCACCAGGAATTCGTTGCGTTCGCCCAGTGCGTCCCGGACGCCGGGAAGAATGTCCTCGATGATGGACAGAGGCGGCTCCGAACGAGGATTGTCCGAAGTGACCACGGCCAGATCCGACAGGGAGGCGGCGATGCGCCCCATTTTGGAGCGCTTGTCCCGGTCCCGGTCCCCGCCGCAGCCGAATACGCAGATGACCCGGCCTCGGGTCAGGGGCCGAAGCGAAGTCAGCACGTTTTTCAGGGCATCCGGCGTATGGGCGTAATCGACAAACACCGAGCGGTCGTCTCCGGGACCGGCGATGACCTTTTCCAGTCGTCCCGGCACCGCCGCCACCGATTCGATGCCCGCTTTAATGGCGGCAAGGGACAGGGACAGGGCTGTTCCAACGCCGATGGCGCTGAGCAGGTTCTCGACATTGTGGGCCCCGGAGAGGGACGAACGGCAATCGAAACCGCCGTCGGGGGTCTCTATCCGGGCGGTGATCCCGGCCACATCGTTTCGGTGGACCCTGGCCGTCACATCGGCGTTCGGGCTGTTTCCCGTGGCGACGACCGGTCCGGCCAGTTCCGATGCGAGGGACCGGCCCCTGGGATCGTTGGTATTGATCACGGCGGTTCCCGGCCGAGGCGTTCCGGTCAGGTATTCGGTGAACAGCCGTTTTTTGCACCCCCAGTAGGTCTCCATGTCCCGGTGAAAGTCGAGGTGGTCCTGACTTAAATTCGTGAAGACCGCCACATCGAAACGACAACCATCCAGCCGGGCCATTGCGGGCGCCAGGGCGTGGGAGGAGGCTTCCATCACCACATGGGTGATTCCGGCGTCCCGCATATCGGCCAGCATGCGTTGCAGATCCGGGGCTTCGGGAGTGGTCATGGACGCGTCCAAGAAGATGTCGCCGTACCGGTAATGAATGGTGCCGAGGACCCCTGACCGGTGACCGGCCGCCGACAGCATCCGGTCCACCAGATAACTGACCGTGGTTTTCCCGTTGGTGCCGGTGATCCCGATGAGACGCATATCCCGGGAAGGGTGCCCGTAGAACCGGGCGGCGATGTTCGCCAGCGCCTTCCGCGTATCGGGAGCGGTCACAATCGCTGTATCGGTCGGTTTGAAAACCTCGCCGGCCCGATCCTCCCGGATCACCACCGCCGCGGCCCCCTGTTCCATGGCCGTCTGGATGAAGTCATGACCGTCCGCGCGAATGCCGGGAACCGCCACAAAAAGATCGCCGGGTTCGACATCCTGAGACCGGTACCGGATTCCGCTAATGGAAAGCGCATCGGGTTCAGGACCGGCGATCGAAACCATATCCGGGGCCATCAGCCTGCTGAGCTTCACCCGCTTTCCTCCCCTTTCTGAAACGCGGTCAGCTGGTTCGGACCGTATCTGGGCGGCACGTTGAGATAATTCAGCACCCCCTGGGCGATCTGTTTGAAGACCGGGGCCGCAACCAGGCCGCCGTAATATTGGCGGGTCGGCTCGTCGATGATCACCAGGATGGAGACAGCGGGCCGGGAGGCCGGGGCAAATCCGACGAAAGAAGCGGTGTATTTTTGTTCAGCATAGGCGCCGTACTGGTCGGTTTTCCGGGCGGTTCCCGTCTTACCGCACACGGCGTAGCCGTTCAAAGCGGCCCGGGCCCCCGTTCCCCCTTCGGAGACCACGCTCCGCATCATCCCCCGGACCACCGAGGCGGTGGCCGCCGAGATGGCCTTGCGGACCTTCCGGGGAGCGAATTGTTCGATGGGACGGCCCATGCGGTCGGTGATGGCCTGGACGATATAGGGTTTCATGAGAATCCCGTCGTTGGCGATGGCGGAGACGGCGGTGATCAGTTGGAGAGCCGTCGATGCCATGCCGTGGCCGTAAGAGATGGTGCCGGTTCGGGCCCTGGACCAGCGGCGGAAATGGGGAAGGCTGCCCGAAGCCTCTCCGGGGCAGTCGATGCCGGTCTTGTCGCCGAACCCGAAATCCCGGAGGGTCTGATAGAGGTTTTCGGGGCCGATCATTTCTCCGACCTTGACGGCGCCGATATTGCTTGAATACTTGATAACGTTCTCCAGGGTGAGCCAGCCGTGAGGGGTGGTGTCATGGATACGGTAATCCCCCACCTGGTAGCTGCCCTTTTCGCAGAAGAAAATCGTGTCCCGCCGGCATCCGCCGTGTTCGATGGCGGCGGCGGCGGCAAAAATCTTGATGGTGGATCCCGGTTCGAAGGGATCGGTCACAGCCCGGTTCCGCCACGCGTTCCGATCGAATTCGGCAAAGGCGTTGGGGTTAAAAAAGGGGTAATGGGCCAGGGCCAGGATCTGACCGGTGGCCGGAACCATGACGATGGCCATGCCCGATGCCGCGCCGGAGCGGGCGATCCCTGCTTCAAGGGCATCCTCCGCAATGAACTGGACCGTCTTGTCGATGGTGAGGATGAGGTTGTTGCCGCCATAGTCGGAGGGCCCCGCCTGCGCCAGATCGAACCCCCGGCCCAGCGCGTCCTTGAGAACGGTGAACTTGCCGGCCCCGGCCTTCAGATAGGCGTCATAGTAGAACTCCAGCCCCTCCAGCCCGCGCCCATCGATGCCGGTAAATCCCAGCATCTGGGCCGCCAGCGTTCGGTTGGGATAAAATCGACTGTGTTCCGGAATAAAATCGACCCCTTCAAGCTTCAGGGACCGGATGGCGCCGGCTTCCCGGGGGCTGGCCTGCCGCTTGATCCAGACAAAGGACCGGTCGGAATTGAGGCGCCGGTGAACCTCGGAGATGTCGATATTCAGCGCCTGAGTGAGGATTCGGGCGGTATCGGGCGACGACGCGGCCCGTTTCGGATAGGCGGCAATGGAAGTGGCGTCTACGGACAGCGCCATCTCCCTGCCCAGAGCGTCGTAAATGGCGCCGCGCTTGCCCGGATAGCGAAGTGATTTTTCGTATTCAGAGGAGGCCTGCTGGGCAAGCCAGGATCGGCAGAAAACCTGAAGATAGACGGCCCGCCCGCAGATCACCGCAAAGACCAGTGCAAACACTACCCCTGAGATGGTGATGCGTCGTCTCCGTTTTTGTCTTTCGGATTTCATGGGATCACAATCGTCTGCTCGGGGCCGGGGGTTTCCAGGCCCAGCTCATATCTGGCAATTCTGGCGATCCGCTCCGGCGATTTGAGTCGCGCCATCTCGATCCGCAGGCTGTTTTGAAGGGCGATCAACTGCTGGCGCTTGTCGGTTTCACTGGCGATCTGGTAACCGATCTGAACGCATTGCACCCTGCACCAGGTATAAAACAGGAGTTGGCCGAGGAACACCAGCAGGATCAGGCCCCAGAGGAGCGTATGCTTTATCTGCCATGCCATGGGCGCAATCCTCGTTTAAGTAAACCGCCGGGTTTTTGCCGTTATATCTTTTCAGCCGCCCGCAACCGGGTGCTTCTGGCCATGGGATTGGCGGCGATCTCCGCCTCACCGGGCCGCAGGGGTTTTCGCGTTATCAGGCGCATGAAGGGCCTGCGCCCGCAGACGCATTGAGGAAATCCCGGCGGACAGGTGCAGGGCGACGCCATGGATTTCAGTTGCTGTTTGACGATCCGATCTTCCAAAGAATGGAAGGCCAGAACGCAGAGCCGGCCGCCTGTCCGGAAAATGGCCCCGTCAGCCTCAGCCGCTATGCGGTCCATGAAAAATTGGAGCCGTTCCAGCTCCCGGTTTACCCGGATGCGCAGCGCCATGAAGACCCGGGTGGCCGGATGAATTCGGTTGTCGGGCCGGCGGCCGCCGGGGATCGCGTCCCGGACCAGTTCGGCCAGCTGGTCCGTGGTCTCGATGCCGGCAGCGGACCCTGCCCGACGGGTCCGGACAATCCGTTCGGCGATACGGCGGGCCCATCGTTCCTCGCCGTATTCCTTGAAAATCCGGGCCAGCTCCGCGGCGCTCTCCCGGTTGACGATCTCCCCGGCGGTCGTCTTGCGGGTCGGGTCCATCCGCATGTCCAGGGCTTCGTTGCGCTGGAAACTGAACCCCCGGCCGCTTTCACGGATCTGATGGAACGACAGCCCCAGATCAAGCAGGATGCCGTCCACTGCCGGTATCCCCAGTTCTGAAAGTATCCGGGGCAACGCCGTAAAATTGTCCTGGAAGAGCCTGACCTCGGCCCGGTGGTCTCCCAGAATCTTCCGTGTGTTTTCGATGGCGTCCGGGTCCTGGTCGATGCCGATCAACAGGCCATCGTTCCCGATCCTCTCCAGCACCGCCCGGGCATGGCCCGCGCCGCCGAGGGTGCCGTCCACATAGATCCCGCCGGGTCGGGGGGCCAGACAATGCAGCACTTCGGCCATCATGACCGGCGTATGGGTAAACGTCAACGGTCCGCCTTGTCAGGTTAAAGTCCGAGACGGGCCACGTCGCTCCGGGCGTCCTCCAACTGCATCGCTTCCTCCATCAGCCGGTTCTCCTCGTCCCATGCCCCCTGATCCCAGATCTCGAAATGGTTGAGAACCCCCACCAGGGCGATTTCCTTTTCGAGTTTCGCATATTGCCGCAACACCGGCGGTATCAGCGTCCGCCCCTGCTTGTCTATGGGACATTCGAAGGCGCCGCCGATGAAGACCCGTCGGAACCGGCGCATATTTTCGCCCTGCTCGGCCATGGCCAGGACCCGGTTTTCGATCTGTCGCCATTCCTCGAAGGTATAGGCGTAGAGGCATCCGTCCATCCGGGTGATCATGAGCAGGTTTTCCCCCGTGGCCCGTATTGTATCGCGAAACCGCGAGGGGATAATGATCCGCCCCTTGGGATCGATGGTATGGAAGGAGATGCCCCGGAACATTCTTCTTTATTACCACCACTTTTATCCACCCGACAAGCATAAAATGATGTTTTAGGATAAAATTTAGCCATATATTATCATCATGCTCTGGTATTGCAAATGTTCTCAAAGGCTTAAAACAGGCAAAAAAGTGGAAAAGGTGGAGTAAAGTGGAGCCTCCTTTTTCAACAGGGTTTACCCCCTCTTGTCCCCTGCGTCAATAGGTCCACCGGGGTAATGAAGGGTAGACATTTCCTTATCGCGCCGCCAGCCAGGCCGCCATCTGTTGGAGAATGTCGTCGTAAACCCCTTCCCGGGACATCGGTGCGTTCGACTTGAGATTGAAGGAAACGGCTACAGAAACCCCTTGGTGAAAGGCCGTTCGTCCAGTTGCTCGGATCGGGCCTTGAGTCGAGGCCCCACCGGCGACATGTCGGCCTTGATGGCCTCCTCCGGGCATTCCCGGACGCAATTGAAGCAGAAAATGCAGGCAGGGCCGAACTCGGGGTAGGGCGTAAAAGCGATGGCGTCCGTGGGACAGACATCCGCACAGATCCCGCATTCGGTGCACAGGTCCTCGTCCACCTTCCGGTTGGGCAGTTTTTCTTCGGCCTGCTTGAGAGAACTCTTGAGCATTTCTTGCTTCAGCGGTTCGGGCTGGTAATCCAGGGCGTCCAGAGGGATGTCCCCTTCCCCGACCGCCTTGGCGTAAACCGCCGCCGCCAGGTTGCGGATCATGTCGTCGTCATCGGGATCCGGATGGCCTTCGCCCAGAGGTTCGTCTTCCTGCCACATCATGGTATGGACCGCCAGCACCTTGGCGGCGCCGGCCAGATGATACCCCTTCTCCTTTATCGTTTTCCCCATCTCCCACAGCGCGATGCCGCTGGAGACGCCGCCCCAGGTAACGAAGGGAAAGGCGGCGACGCCGCTGTTTTCGGGAAGGCTTTCCAGAAACGACATGACCGGCGGCACGGCGCGGCCCACATAAACCGGCGACCCGATGAACAGCAGGGTGTCGCCGGCCGCCGCCGACAGCAGATCATGGACGGCGCCCGCGTCCGCCCCCCGGCCCAGGTCAAGGACGGAAACGGCGCCGCCCAGCTCCTTCAGCCGATCCTCGATGGTACGGGCCACATGGCGCGTGCTGCCGCCGGGCGATGCGTAAACGATCAGCGCGTTCTTTTTTTCGGTCATCAATGGTCTCCTTATCTTGTGTCAGTTTTTTACATCAGTCGGCTAAGGCGAAAGATCGGCCATCTCCGGAACCAGGTTGGGCGGCTTCCGGCCTTCCAGGGCCGCGATGACGTTGTCCGCCGCCATGGCCGACATCCGGTCCCGGGCTTCCCGGGTGGCGGACCCGATATGGGGAAGCAGGACCACATTTTTCATATCCAGCAGGGCCTCGGTGATTTTCGGCTCGAATTCGTAGACATCCAGCCCCGCGCCCTTGATCTTTCCGGACGCCAGGGCCTCGGCCAGGGCGGCCTCGTGGACGATTTCGCCGCGGGCCGCGTTGATCAGGTAGGCCCCCGGCTTCATTTTCGCGAAGGCGGCGGCGTCGATGAGATGTCGCGTCTCCGGGGTGGCGGGAGCATGGATGGAGAGAGCGTCGGAACGGGCCAGCAGCTCGTCCAGGGAGACGTATCGGGCATCCAGGGCCTTTTCCGTTTCTGAATCCACGGGATGGCGGTTGTGGTAAAGGATGGTCATGTCGAACGCCCGGCACTTCCGGGCCATGTCCCGGCCGATTCGGCCCATGCCGATAATCCCGATCGTCCGGCCGGCCAGTTCGTCTCCCCGCAACAGGAGCGGATCCCAGCCGATGAACAGGCCCTTTCGGGTGAACCGGTCCGCTTCGATGATCCGCCGCGTCAGGGTGATGAGCAGGGCAAAGGCGATTTCGGCGGTGGCATGGGTCAGCACGCCCGGCGTGTGGGTGACCAGGACGCCCCGCTCGTTTGCCGCCGCCACGTCGATGTTTTCGTATCCCACGGCATGGTTGGCGATGATTTTCAGACCGGGGCACTGATCCAGGAGCGGCGCGTCGATCCGGTCGCACAGGAGGCTGATCACGGCGCTGCAATCGGCCATCTTCCGGATCATGACCTCCGGCGCCATAGGGCGGATTTCCGGATGAACCGACACCTCGAAGCGTTTCCGCAGCCGGTCGATGCCGATCTCGGGGATGGGATGGGCGATAAATACGGTCGGTTTCATAGGCTTACCTGCTCCAGGCGTCCCGGCTCTTGTCGATCTTTTTCTTCACCGTGGACCAGTTCTTCCGGGTCAGAAACGACGCTTCGCACCGGTCGATCATCTCCTCGAAGAGGTGGCTGGGCATGGTCTTCCAACCCGATGAGACCCATAAATTCAGGCAGTTTATCTCTTACGGCGATCTTCATTACAGCGTCTCCTTCCGACTATCCATCCATATTTTGCAGAGTATACCACTCCAGATCGATTGGGGCAACGGTGGGGTCTCAATCGGGAAGTGAGGGACAATAAACCGTGAATATTGTTTTAAAACAGAATATTCTCTTTATCATTTTTTCTTGACCCGTCAAACGACCGCATGATATTTTTTATCAAAAGCCTAACCGATCTTTTCCGATTACGACTGTTCTTCAGCGATGATTTGATCATTTCTTCTGAGTTGAGCCGTCCCCCCGATTCTTCGGAACCCTGCTCCGGGCTTTTGGAACGCGTTGCGGCGAAGCGATATCGCAAAGTGTCCTTCACGCCGCTCCGACGCGTTTTCTCCCGGAAGTTTTTAGTAGAACTTAAGTTTTTTTGATCATTCCCGATGAATGGAATTCAGTCGGTATAGGAGAGGTGTTTGCCAATTAACTGCAACGCTCAGGAGGACGCCATGGGGACCAGAGGTTTTGTCGCTGTTGTGATCGCGGTCATGATCGGTTTTGCATTCTCTGCATGCGGGCGTGATCCGGTCGTGAATGTGGAGGAGGTGACGGCCCGTCCCAAAGCGTTCGTCGGTTCGGATACCTGCAAGAAATGCCACCTGGAGCATTTCGACTCCTGGCAGATGACCCTCCACAGCCGCGGCCTTCAGGATGCGCAAAACAATGTGGACGCCTTTGTGGCGGAAATCGACGAAGCGGCCATCCGGGCGGACCTGGCCGAGATAAAGGACGAATTGTCGGCGCCGGTGGAGGAGATTTACGTTCCCAAGGTCGAAGAGATCCTCTACACCATGGGCAGTCAGTGGCAGCAGCGATATGTCGTCAAAAAAGAAGGAACCCTCTACGTCGCCCCCATCCAATACAATATCGATACGGACAAATGGGTGGCCTACCATGAAGCGGACTGGCAGGAGCGCCCCTGGTCCCTCAAATGCGGCGGCTGCCATTCCACGGGGTTGGATTTGGAGCAGGGGGCATTCAGCGAGCCAGCGGTGGGATGCGAAGCCTGCCATGGAAAAGGATCGTGGCACGCGGCCCTGCCCAAGACCGCGGTATTCGAAAAGCGGGAGACCATCGTCAATCCCTCCAAAATGACCATGGGCGTGGCCGTTCAGATCTGCGGCTCCTGCCACAACCGGGGCCGGTCCACCAAGAACGAGAACGCCGAATGGCCGGTGGGCTACCAACCCGGAAAGGCCCTGAATGCCTATTTCGATTCCATCGACTACGCCTCGCGTGAGGAATACGTCTACGCCAACGAGTTCGCCAGGGGGCACCATCAGCAGTACCTCGACTGGGAACAATCCCAGCATTATAAAGAGGGCGTCACCTGCACTTCCTGCCACTTCGTTCACCAGATCGGCATGCCGCCGACGCGGTCCCAGACCATCAACGCCGGTTCGGCCCAGTGCTTCGAATGCCACATAATCATCAACAAGGTTCAAGCCCATTCGATTCACTCCTTCGGGAACTGCATCGGCTGCCACATGCCGCGGATCGTCAAAAGCGCCGTGTCCGGCGATCTCCACAGTCATGTGTTCGACTCCCTGACGCCCATCGACACCATCAAAAACCCGAAGGTTCCAAATTCCTGCCAGGCGTGCCACCATCATAAGGACGACAAACTGATGGATCTCCAGAACGCCTTCGACCCCACGGGATTGGGCGAAGTGATGCCCGTGGCGCCCGGCGGCGAGTTCGGCGGCGAAGACGAGACCGGAGACGAGGCGCCCGAGGGGCTGGATCTGGATCTCGAAGGCGGCGAAATGCTGGAGTTCGAATAGCGTGGAGCGACGGAGCGAGGCGGGGACGATGAAGGGACAATATGGGCATAGAGCGCTCCTGGCCCTGGCGGCGGCGATTCTGATCGCCGCGCCGGGAACGGTTTGTTCCCAGGAGGAGGTCTCTTCGGCCATCCGCCGATACCGGGACCTGGAGGTGAGCACCGGTTATTACGAAGAATATGAGGTGCGGCCCCAACGGCAACGGCCGTTTGTCGTCCTGCCCGGCGTCGGACGCGGCGCGTTTCCCTATAGCCCCTCCGGGGCCAGGGTCCGTATTCGATCTCGTCTGGCCGACAGCCATCGGGGGCTTCAGTTTTACGATGTCCAAAGATGCGAAACCTGCCACCCCGAACAGTCGGACGACCTCCACACCGTCCGGGCCAATCTCACCTGCCGGCAGTGCCACGGCGGCGAACCCATCGCCAGCATCGACCATTATTATTCCCCCATGAATCCCATCCGCCGGCACGCCTACGTCTGCGCCAAGTGCCACGAAGGGGCCGGCGCCTCCTTTGCCAGTTACGTCATCCATCCGCCCAACCCGGCGGACATCAAGGCTCTGGAGGAATTTCCGGCGCTGTTTTATGTCTTCTGGGCCATGGCGGCCATCGCCGTGGGCACGTTTCTGGTTTTTCTGCCCCATACCTTCCTCTGGGGCATACGGGAATTGCTGGCTCGAAAAAAGGAGACATCGGGTGAGCACCATGAATAATACCCGGATTCGTCGCTTCACCGCCGTTCAACGGCTCTTCCATCTGCTGCTCATGGTGTCGTTTCTGGTCCAGGGCGCCACGGGATTAGCCCGGATGTACATCGAAACCCCATGGGGGCAGTACATCGCCTGGGTCTTCGGCGGGTACGAGTATTGCCTGACGATCCATATCTACGTCGGCATCTTCATGCTGGCCGGATTTCTGGTCCATTTCTTCTACCTGCTGGCGAGAATCGACTGGAAAGGATTTCCCAAGAGCCTGCTGGGCCGCGATTCGGTGCTGCTCCAGCCCAGGGACGCCAAAGAGGCCTACGAGCACGCCCTCTGGCTGATCGGCATCCGGGACTGGCCCCGGTTCGACCGCTGGGGGTACTGGGAGAAATTCGACTACTGGGCCGTCTTCTGGGGCATGGTCATCATGGGCGTGACCGGGCTTTTACTGGCCTTTTCCCTCTCCTCCAGCCGGATCATCCCCGGATGGGGGCTCAACGTGGCTTTTTGGGTCCACCGGATCGAAGCGATCCTCGCCATGGGCCATGTGTTCATCATCCATTTCTTCATCGGCCATCTCCGCCGCCACAATTTCCCCATGGACAAGGCCATGTTCGAAGGGAGCGTGGACATCGACTCGGTCCGCCACGAGCGACCGGCCTGGTACGAGCGGCTGGAGAAAAATGACGACCTGAAGGGCGCCATTACGACCGAGGCCGGCCGGGGGCGGCGGGCGGTCTTTTACGCGGTGGGGTATCTGGCCATGTTTACCGGGCTGTTTCTGCTCATCGGCGGCATCCTCAACAGCGCCGCCATTACATGGTAACGGCTCTCATCGAACCGGATGGATCGGGAACGGGATGACCACGGAAACGCAGACCGGTTTTACAGGCTTAACTGGCGGGACGTGCTGCTCATCCTGGCGATCCTTTCCCTGTCCGGCTGGGCCATCGCCTACCTCCAGTTCGGGGCCGGCGGCGCCGGCGCCGCTGATCTCGACGCCATGGTCTATGAAGAGGGCCGGCTGGTGGGACGTCTCCGGATGGATGATCACCGGGAGCTTTCCCTGCGGGACGGCCGCATGATCATCGAGGCCGATCCGGGGGGCGTTCGGGTGGCCAAATCGGACTGCCCGAGACAGATCTGCGTGGCGGCCGGATGGGCCAAAACCCCGGGACAGGTGATTACCTGCGTCCCCAACCGGGTGCTGGTCAAAGTCCGGTCCCGGAGCGGCGGGTTCCTGGACGCGGTGGTCCATTAGCACGTTCGGAACTCCGGACTGAATAAGCTTGAAAAGAATATGAAAGGAAGCGCGTGACGGCGAATACGGAACGGGAACGGATCTATCGCATCGCCCTGCTGGCGTCGATCTCCTGCGTCCTCCAGATCTCCGAATCCATGATCCCCCACCCGATTCCGGGCCTCCGCCTGGGCCTGGCCAACATGCTGGCCCTGGTGGCCCTGGTCTCCATGGGCGTGCGCGCCGCCCTGGAGGTGGCCTTCTACCGCACCCTCATCAGTTCCCTGCTCATGGGAACCTTCATGTCCCCTACCTTTATATTGAGCTTTTCCGCCGCCATGGTCGCGACGGCGACCATGGGCCTGTTTCACCGGCTTTCCGCGGCCCGCTGGCGGTACGGTTTTTCCATTATCGGCGTCAGCATCGCCGGGGCCCTCACCCACAACATGGTCCAGCTCTTCCTGGCCTACCTGATCCTTGTGAAACACACGGGCATCTTCGTGCTGTTCCCCTGGCTGGCCATCGGCGCCGTGGGCACCGGGTGGATCACCGGGCTGGTGGCCGGCGGCGTGTGCCGGCGGCTGGAGAGAGCCGAAGCGACCGCGCCGGAAACCGGCGTCCGCGCCGGCGATATGGGCGGGCCCGAAGCCAGGGGCTACCTGCCGGGATCTTCCCCCATCCATCGGCTGCCGGCCGCCGTGAAACTCGGCGCCCTTCTGATCCTGTCGGCGGTGGTCCTGTTCGTTTCCAACCGCTGGGCGTTCGCGGTCCTGTTTTCGCTGCTGATGGCCGGCATTGCAACGGCCCGGATTCCCTTTTCCGCCGTCTTCTGCCGGGTTCGGAAATATGCGTTTCTGGTGGTGCTGGCCGTGGCGCTCCCCATCCTGTTCAACAGCGGAGTCCACGTCGCGGCGTCCATCGGCGGATTCCACGTAACGGCGGAAGGACTCGCCACGGGGCTCACCCTGGGCCTGAGAATCCTGTTTCTCATCGCCGCCAGCGCCCTGGTGGTGATGACCACGTCCCCGGAGGAGACCACCGCCGGTCTGACCCGGATCCTTTCTCCGCTCCGATGCGTCGGGGTTTCCGAAGACCGGATCGCCGCGGTCTTCACCCTGGCCTGGGCCTCCTTTCCCGAGATCTGGGCCGCGGCCCGGTCGGCCATCAAATCCGAAAATTTCCGCAAAGAAGCCGGGATTCGGACCATCATCCCGCTCATCAGCAACGTCATTGCCGCGCTCTACCTGGAGGCGACCCCCCACGGCCGGGTCTGGCGAAACGCCGTCCCCCGGGAGAGCGAAGCGGTTCACGGGGAAACACCGGCGTCCGAACGACGCAGCGTTAGAGGGTGAATTCTATCAACCTATTTGGTGGTGCGACCGTTTTTTTCCGCGCACTTTTATAAGGAGGGAAAAATGAAGCCACGTATCGTCCTGACGACCGCTTTCGCGCTGATCTTCCTTTGTCCGGGGCTGGCCGCACCCGATGAGATGTCGGATATGGAGAAACGGATCGAGCAGCTGGAACAGACCATTAAGGCCCTGAAACAGGAGGTGGACACCCTGAAGTCCCAGGGGGCGGCCGAGCCCGAGGCGGCGTTTCCGGAAGCCGAAGAGGAGATGGTGTTCGAGGAGGAAGAAGCGTTTCCCGAGGCCGGGGAAGAGATGGCCTTTGAAGCGGCGGAAGAAGCCGAGAGCGGCGCCGGCGAGTTCGGCGCGGCGGATGCGGGCGAATTCGGTGACGCCGGCGGCGGTGAATTCGGTGCGGCCGAGGGCGGCGGGGAGTTCGGCGCCGGCGAAGGCGGTGGACTGGACATCGCCCTGGAGGGCGACCTGATGGATGTTGACGAGATGAAGGAAGGGCCGGCCCCCGGCGGCGGCATCACCCAGGGGCTCACCTTCGGCGGCCATCTCAAGCTCTACCTGGCGGACCGTTCCGAAGGCGAACGCAACGGCCTCGACCAGAACAACAACCTGTCGGCCGGGGTCCACAACGTCTTCCTTTACATGACCAAGAGCCTCAACGACTGGCTGCGAATGGATGTCCAGACCGATACCGGCGTGAGGTCCGGGGCCACGCCCCGTCTCGGTACGGACATCAGCCGGGATTCCAATTCCTCCATCAACACCAAGATTTCCGAGGCCGCCCTGGCCGGACTGCTCCCCTACGGGATCGAGTTCCGGGCCGGCCTTTTCGATCCCCTCTACTCCGAGGAATACGCCAAGCAGCTCTGGTGGCATCAGCAGTACCACGGCAACAACGGTCTGCTCCGGCTCCAGGAATGGCACGACATCGGCGTGGAGATCTACAAGAACTTCGACCTGGGACCCGTCTCCCTGCCGGCCTA
>JAABTD010000120.1 GCA_011390065.1 Desulfobacteraceae bacterium | reverse complement strand
GGTGGATGAGGCCCCCTTCGAACATCCGTTCGAAAACGGCGCCGTCGCCGGACCAGGATATATCCGCTGCGCCGCGGTCGGTGGATGCAGCGCCGAACCATCGAAGACGGAGATCACCTCCTGGCGCCCCATTCGTTTCGCCGTTGTCCCCTATTCCCAGGATGTCGAGACGAATCCGCCCGCCCCCTTCCGGCAGGGGAACGATTCCCCGGTGGCGGCGGTCCACCAGAAACCCCTGGGGGGGGATGGGCGCTTCCTGTACCGGATCGCCCTCGATGTCTTTGAGGATGTAGAGTTGACGTTTAACGTAATCGACGGTTTCGACCCCCAGCGGCCCCAGGGGTTGCCACATGTGATGCAGCACATGATATTTTTCTTTTCCCGTCATAAAATCGGGTGGATAAACATTTCCTTTGGCCAGATAGGCCTTTTCCACGGGACTCAGGCGCCGCCACAGGTATCCCAGTTTTCTTTCGGAAACTTTTTCTTTTGTATACACCCGGATCAGCGCATCGTGGATGGAAGGATCTTTCCATTCCAGACGAAAGGAAATAAAAGCCGCCTCGGAGAATGATGCCTCAGAGGTCCCGTCGTTTGACAGAAGACCTGGGAAGTTGTCGAAATGGACCGGCATGATTTTTCCGTCGGCCGGGACGATGCCGCTGTCCAGGTAAAATCTGGGGGCGATGACTTCCCCGGTTTCAGGCTCCCGGAAAAAGGTCAAGCCAGCGTAATGATGATAGCGAAAATCCGCCAGAGGGTGGCCGTCGACATTTTCGATGCGGCATCGGAGCCGATACCAATATCGCTTTTCAACATCATTTTCGGCCGAAAGGGGGAGGCCCGCGTGGGTCAGTACCTTTACTTCGCGGGTCGCCGGCGGCAACGGAAACCGGAGCCATTCCGGCGGAGGGGCCTCTGGAAGGATGTAGCCGGTTGATGCGACGGCGGCGGCGATTTTGTCGCGCATATGCGACGCATCGTTGACCCTTTCCGTCGTCAGCATGGGGATGCCGGTGCGGTAAAGATGGAGGCTCAGGGTTAACAGAACGCCGAGAAGAAACAGCCGTCTCATGGCGAATCTCCGTAAACCAGCCAGGCGGAACGATTCGTCAGGAAGCGGGAAATGGTTCCTTCCGGATCGATGCCGTCTCCGATCCGGCAGGTGCTCGTAAAATTAAGGGGCGAAAGGTTGGCGGTCATCAGCAATCGGCCGTCCCCCTCAACGGCGGGCGATGTCACATAGACCAACAGGAATGCCTGCCGGCTGTCAAGGTCGATAAAGCGAAGGAACCGCCATTGGGGCCATCGGTCGATGATGGTCCGCAAGACCACGAGATCCCGGGTTTCCATATAGGTCTTGATGCGCTCGCGCAGGGCGCCGGGCGCCGGTTGGCCGGTTTCCCAGACCGTTCCCTCTGTGAGCTGGCGTTGAATATAGCCCCTGACCGTCTGCACCCCGACGGCGTCGAATTGCAGATCCTGGACCCGGTTTTCCGTCTGTTGACGGAAGGACGCGCGGATTTCCGGTGTGACCCAAACGAGGGCAAAGGCATCGCCGGCGGTCTGTTCCAGGTAGCGGGCCTGGGGGGTTCCGCCTACCTCGTATCCCGCCGTTTCCGGACTCCCGTCCACGAACCGGATTTGAAGGCGGTCGGATTGAAAAAGGGACATCAAATGCCGTGCCAGGGGACCCATCCGGTCCACGTTGCGAAGGCCGCTTCCAAAGGCGATCAGCAGATCCGTGCCGGGACTGGGGCGATCAGGCATCAGGCCGAGGGCGCGGGTCTGGACGGCCATGATGGGGGTGTCTGGTCGCTCCCGGAGCAGCACCTGGTGGAAAAGATTGAACAGATTCTGCTTGTTTCGCATCTGAACGGGATCAGCCGCGCCGTCCGGGTTGGCGTCTTTGTGGGCGCCGGAAATGAGCAAGGCGACCGCATCCAGCCGGTTGAAAAGCGACACCCCGAATTCGAAGGCATTGATCTCGAAGATGGGCCGAGGTATCTGGACGGCGTATCCTCTGCTGTCTCCCAACCGAAGCACGTAGGTCCCCCAATGCCGGCGCGCTCCATCGGCGTCCCCCGATGACGTTTCATTGAGCAGCAGGTAGTCCTGGGCGGTGGGTTTGTGGCGGTAACGGATCAAACGGTACCCCATGGCTGAAGCGGCGCCCGACACGGCGCGCAGCTCCGACAGCCCGTTGGCGGACCAATCGCCGTCGCGGTATCCTGTGTCGGCCAACCGGACCATCGGGGTGAGTATCTCCCGGTCGAACAGAAGCAGTTCCGCCAGACTGGGCGGACGGTATGCGCCCGAGCCCTTCTGGGCGATTCCTTTTTTGTCGGTCAACAACCGTTCCTGCAGATATCCTTCGATTCGCTGGTCGCGGACCTCCATGGGCGTTTCATAGACTGAAAAAACCGGACTGTAGAAAACTTTCAGCATATCGGGCCGGTTCAGGTACAACTCGGAAAAACCCGATGGGGATGAGAAGCGCTGTAAATTAGCCGCGGGCGGACTCTCCCATCGAATCTGGAATTGGCCCACCGCCTGTTCGAGGGCCTTCAGCCGGAGACCGGGGGGAAGGGATTTTTTGACCCAGAGGACGCTTTCGGGGGCGGACAATTCGATGGCCGCGTCGTCCAAGCGCAAGCCGTAAATCGATCGGAGTGTTTCGGCATCATAACCCCTGATCTGAAGGGCGTTGGACCGGTTGGCGATCCGGTGGAAGGCATTGAAGAATGTTCGGGGATCGACGGGCACGGACAGCTCGCTGTCTTGAAGGCCGACTATGTTGTCGGATGAGGCGATAGCCAGGGTTCGGGCCGCCATGGTCCGGAAGAGGACTTCCCCTGCCGCGAGCACGCCGTTTTCGGAAATCGGCGCAGGGATTTCAATGCCGAGGCGATTATCCGTTTTAAGATCGATTACGTAAATACCCTGATTTTCGGCGGATTCAGCGGAGCCGTCCCGCAGATACAGGTATCGTTCTTCTACCATGAAAATATCATAGCCCACGGCTGACAGGTAATGTTGCGCTGTCTGCAAGTCGCGATCTATTTTGTTTTCCGCATACGCCAAGAGACGCTGCACGCCTTGGGAAAACCTTTCGATGTCCTGGGGGGCTGGCCGAACGGATGCCTGATTCAAGACGGCGCTGTAGAGACGGACTTTGTCGACCTGGATCATCGTCGAAAGGGACTGGTCCGATGTCGTTGCAGCTCCCCGGGCCGACAGAGCGTCAGGGGCGTCCGGGGCGACCAGGAGCGGTGAGACGTATGTCAGGCCGAACCCTGCCGCACTGGCTATGATGATGGCGGTAAAGGAGGTCTGTATGGTAGCGCGGGTGATGTTGGCGGCCATCTCTTTGTCGAACATCTTGACGGCCAGGAGACTCGGCAGAAGATAACCGAAGCCGTAGTAGTCAGAGATTTTCTTTTCCGGAAACAGGGCCAGCATGGCATAGGCGAGGAGAAATTTGTAGACATAACTGATCGTGAAGAACAACAGGATTTTCCGGGCGCCTTCGATGGTGCTTTTTTTGAGGACCGGCAACCGAATGATCATAGCGGCGGCGGCGAGGATCACGAAGGTTTCCACGAAAGAGGCGACGATTTTCATGGGCTGGTACCACAACAGCGCGATAAGGGACGGGATGAGGATGCCGCTGTATTCCCATCCATATTGGAGGTTCATGTGCGAGGCGATGAAGGCGGTGGTCAGCAGAATGATGTACGCTTTGGGCGCCGCCAGCATGGATGCGGCGATGTCTTCGTACATGTACCCCAGGTTGCTGATGGAAAAATTGGTCCATTCCATGAGGCCGAATCGAATAATGGCCCACGTCAGACCCAACGTGACGGCAAACGGAATGATGCCCCGGGCGAACCCCGGCTTCCAGAAATGGTTGGCAATTAGGGCGACGACGACGAGCCCGAAGCTGTAGAGTTGGTTCTGATAGTCAAAAGGAACGTCGCTGTGAAGAGTTATAATCTCACCAATGACGGGCAGGAGCCAGCCGTCCATGGCCAGGCGAACGGCAACGCTTGAGAGAACGAGAGCGAAAAAGCGATCCCGACCGAATACGCTGTTCCAGCCGCCGATGCGGGAAGCGTATTCAAAAAGAATCAGCACGAGGGCGTAGGCCATCGCCCCTTCCACCATCACGACCGCCGCGGACAAGGGGTTGATGATGAGCAGGGGAACCAGATACCCCGGGACCACCAGGCCGGAGGGACTCCAGCCGAATCTCAGGTTGAAAAAAACAACGACGCAAACCCCGACATAGACCGTCGTGATGATGGAGGCGGAGAGACTCCCGGTCGGGAAAATATTCAAGAAAACGTCGCCGTTCATGAAAATCCTGTCATCATTGCGCTGACCTATAGAAGCAGATCCTGAACCCTATCCAGAATCAGGGACGGTCCGGCGGGTTTAAACAGGACCCCATCGGCGCCGGCGCCAAGAATTCGGCTCTCGACACCTGGGTGTTTCATGGCCGTCAAAATTAGGATTGGTCCGGTATAGCCGGTTTCCTCTCTCGACCATTTCACCAATCGGCGGCCGTCCATCATGGGCAGCGTCCATTCGGAGATGATCAAATCGGGTTCAAAGGACCGAATGGCGGTCATGGCGTCTATAGCGTCCCCGGCCGTGACCGCGTATCCGGCCAGTCTCAGGAGGCTATCGACAATGTCAAGAAAGTCCCGGTCCCCGTCCACGACCAGAATGTGGTGTTTGTCTCGGCTCACGTTAAATTTTCCGTCAGCGGATGATGCTGGAGATGGAACGATGAGGGCGGACTGCAAAATCTGGATGCCAGGTGGATGGTGAATCGGAACCCGACGCCCATTTCGCTGGTTCCATCCAGCCGTCCCCCCCCTTTTTCAATTTCAGCGGCCCCGGACCTGACCCGGATGAATTCAGACGAAGAGACATCCGTCTCGCCAAACAAGTAGTCCCTGAACACGTGATTTGGCATTCCGAAGCCGGAATTTGAGAAATTGCAGATAAATTCCTCGCCAGTTTCGATCATGTCGATGCGGATGGCGGTATTTTCCACGGCGTCGTCGATGAGCAACGTCAGAATGGTCTGGACGACGTCCGTCAGGGTTTCATGATCAACGCAAGCGAGGGCAGCCGTTTCCGGCAGGTTGGCATGAATATCGATTTTCCGGGACGCCGCCCGCTCCTTCATCGCATCGATGGCCGCCAGAAAGGGCTGACGTGGATCGATTGAATGTTCCAAGGGTGGAGACAAAAAATCCTCATTGTCCAAATTTTGTTCGGCGGTTTCGAGATATGCCGCCAGTTCACCGATTCGTCTGTCAAGTGCCGCCGCTGTTCGCTCTTTTTTTTCATCCGGCAGGTCTGGATGTCGCAGGAGCGGCGCCCCGCATCGGATCAATTCCAAATCGGTGCGCAATCGGTGGTCAATGGCCCGCAGAAGTTCGGTTTTCAGTTGATTGAACATTGTCAGGTAGGTGACCTCGTTCAGCTCCATCATTATGCCATAGGCATGAAATGGATAGGCAAATTCGCTCAGCGTGCGCTGATCTTCCAGAAAAAGGCTCCGGATGTGGAGCATGAAATGACGGTTAGGCGCGTCGGGCAGTCTTGCCGGCATGGAAGCGGTTTTTCGCTCGAACAGGAATTGGCGGAGCAGTTGCCGGGCGTCCTCCGGCGAGGCCGGGGTCATATAGGTTACGAATTCAGTGGCTGTCGTCCGGTATGACGTCAGACCGGATTTTTGGAGCAATGCGTTCATGGGTTTGTTAATGTGGAGAATCTGCCCGAAATGATCGTACATGACAGTGGCGTTGCCGCTGTTGTCAAAGGCGGCGTCCAATAGATTGAGTCGGCGTTCCAACAGCACAAGGGCATGATTGAGGTCCTGATCCACTGCATGGGGCGGGGATAACGAGAGGTATTGTCGCCATTTGATTCTGCCGGAATCCCCCCGATCCCGTCGATACTCCCTGCGATACAATAGTTCCCCGATCCGACCGCCAAAATCGGAAATCACGGCGTTGAAATTGGGGATAGCAGCCTCCGCCTCGGGCAACATGCCGAAGGCCCAAAATCCCAGCAGGCGTCCGGCATAGGCGAGGGGAACCAAATATTGGTTTTCCGCCTCGGATGCGTTTTTGAAGAATGGACGGCGATCGAGGCGGATCATGCCGTTGTCCCTGATGGCGATGTTGTAGGGCTCCCGACGATAATCCCGCCTTCGCTCATGGATATCTTCTATGGAGCAGTTTAAGGCCTTTATTTCCTTGACACGTCTGTCTTTCCGGAGGGGCTCCAACAAAATGGAGCGGGTCAGGTTCAAGGTCTGATCCATCATGGCCATTATATAAGTCCAAGGTTCCTCCGAATCGTAAAAGCTTTGAGGGATAAGGCGCTCTTTCGTTTTGGCCGACACTTGATAGAGAAGATTTCGGATATGGTGTTCCTGCCTGACGGATCGGGTCCTGACGATAAAAATCAACGTCAATAGGAGGGCTGCAAGGAGTTCGGTGGTGGGAATCCATATAAGAAATCGACTCAGAAGGAGCCAGGCCAACGCCAGGACAAGGGCCGAAAGGGGAACGGCAATCCAGGTCAGCACGCCCATGCTGACAAAAATGCTGAGCAGAAACACCAGGACGACCACCCCGGCGATCAAGGGAAGCGCCCACCTGTCCGGGATATCCGTTATCATTTGATCAGATAAAAGCGTGTTGAGGGCGAATCCATGAAAATCGAGGCGGGACATCCCTTTTTCCGGGGACAACGGCGTGTGAATCCCGGCCTCGAATGGAGATTTTTCAACCCCGATGAGGATATGTCTGGAAGTGACCATCGCCGACAATAAATCGCCGGACAGAGCCCGCTGCAGGGAGATTTTCGGCAACCCGGCCTCCCCGCCGATAAAATTGACGCGATAGGTCCCGTCATCCGCCAGACGCTCTCCGTGAACGGCGGCGCGTTCAAAGGCTGGCAATACCCGACCTTGGATCATGATTTTTGTATACTGCCGCCGATGGACGCCGTAATCCGCAGGATGTACCGAGATGTATCCATAGTTGATCGATTTTCCTTTGGCTGCGTCGGGAATGGGTTCGATGACCGGCGCGTCAAAACCG
The DNA here is from genome assembly GCA_011390065.1 of Desulfobacteraceae bacterium. Lineage (GTDB taxonomy): Bacteria > Desulfobacterota > Desulfobacteria > Desulfobacterales > JAABSP01 > JAABTD01. The sequence continues at coordinate 7,847 of JAABTD010000120.1, read as the reverse complement.
TTTTCCGGAAGCGATACCCTGCGCCCGAAAATGACGTTGCCGTATTCAGTGGCCTTTTGGTAAAAGGCGGCGGTGCTATAGAGGGGCATGAACGAAAAAAGGATTTTTTCGGGCGCCAACGCTTCCAAATCTTTCATCAGACGCATCCATGTTCTGTCGCCGCCTGAAAGATCGTCTTCACCAAGTTCTATTAGTAGGAGACGGCTTTCCGAATCGACCCTACCATGAGACAGGCGGGTGCAATAATCGTAGAGGACGGCATTGGGCAGCCGGCAGACCCCCCCGATTCCGGCTGCCCATATACTCAAAGAAATTGCCAAAACACCGATAATAATTGTATATCTTATCATGTACCATAAAATACCACATGGATATGAAAACTGACAAGCGAGCGGGGCAGTATCAAGTCGTTTTTAAGTCCTAACCTTTAATATCCATAGAATAACGGACTTAGCGCCTATCCGAAAACCGTGGATTTTGGTTCCAGGCAAGGCCGCAGCTTTTTTAACCACAAGAATATTGGGACTTATTCGAGGATTGAAAAATAGCGAGAACGCCGCATGAGGCCAAAAGATGCGGTTTTCGGATAGGCTCTGAACGGGTTGCCTTCGCTTTTTGTATTCCGTTGATTCCACGCCGCAATCAGAACAAATTGGAAAATGATGACACAAAACCCGGCGCTGAATCCCATTTATCTCTTGAAATGCGCTTTCGGGAATGGTAGAGGCTGGTTTTCTTTGACGCGGTGAATGACCGATCCGGCCAGGGTCGCACTTGACGGTACTTTTTGCCAAGAGGAACCCATGGAATTATTTTTCCTGTCTCTGCTGCTCATCTTCTCCGGGGGCGCGCTCGCCCTGATCCTGCAACGGTTTTTCAATCCGATGAAGGCGTCGTCGTCGTTGTTCATCGCGGTCGGCTGTCTTCTGGGGCTGATCCATGCCGGAACCTGGATGGCCCGGGCCGGGGAGGCCGCCGCGACCGTCTATTCCATCGAATACCTCAACGCCTTCACCCTGGCGTTCCGGATCGACGGGCTTTCCGCGTTTTTCCTGATCGCCATCCATCTCGTCTCGATGCTGGCGGCCGTCTACAGCTTTCACTACATGGACCATGCTGAAAAACCCCTGGCCACGGCCGTCAACTATTTCTTTTTCAGCCTCCTGGTCGGGTCCATGGCCCTGGTGGTGGCCGCCGACAACATGATCACCTTCATGCTCGCCTGGGAGATCATGTCCCTGTCCTCTTTTTTCCTGGTCATCCACAACCCCGACGCGGCGGAAAACCGGCGGGCCGCTTACCTGTATTTCGTCTTTTCCCATGTTGGGGCCATGTTCATCTTCGCGGCCTTCGGCGTCATGTACGCCTACAGCGGCGTTTTCGACTTCGGGAGCGTGGGGGCGATGCCCGACGCGGCCAAGATCCTGGCCCTCGTCTTCGCCTTCATCGGGTTCGGCTCCAAGGCCGGCGTCTTTCCCTTCCATGTCTGGCTGCCCCACGCCCATCCGGCGGCGCCGAGCCACATCTCGGCGGTCATGTCGGGGGTGATGATCAAGACGGGGATTTACGGAATCCTGCGGATGTACGGGCTGATCGGGTTCCACGGGCCGGTCTTCGGCGAGATCGTCCTGGCCGCCGGCATCGTCTCCGGCATCCTGGGCGTGGTCTATGCGCTGGGACAGCACGATTTGAAACGTCTCCTGGCCTACAGCAGCGTGGAGAACATCGGCATCATCCTCATCGGCATCGGCATCGGCATGATCGGCGTGGCGGCGGACCGGCCGATGATGGCCATGCTGGGGTTCGCCGGCGGACTGCTCCACGTGCTGAACCATGCCATCTTCAAGTCCCTGCTCTTTCTGGGGGCCGGCGGGGTGCTCCAGAAGACAGGAATCCGGACCATGGACGCCCTGGGCGGACTCCTTAAGAACATGAAAGTGACCGGAACCACGTTCCTGGTGGGGTCCCTGGCCGTATCGGGGCTGCCGCCCCTCAACGGGTTCGTCGGAGAGTTTTTCATCTACATCGGCGGGTTCAGCGGCGCGACCCCCGGCGGACGGCCCTTTATCTCCTGCATGGCGGCCATCGTGGGCCTGGCGATCATCGGCGGGCTGGCGCTGGCCTGTTTCACCAAGGTGATGGGCGTGGTCTTCCAGGGCGAACCCCGAAGCGAGGCGGCCAAAGATGTGGGCGAAGCGGGGGCGGCCATGCGGCTGCCCATGATTGTCCTGGCCGGCGCGTGCCTGGTCATCGGCCTGTTTCCCACGGGGTTCGTTCTGATGGCGGTCGAGGGGGTCTCCGCCCTGGGGCTCGGATACGACACGGGGGAGTTGGGGACTTTCATCCAGATCACCGGCAACATCACCCGGGGCGGGGCGGTTTTTTTCATCGTCTTTTTGACGATTCTGGCCATGCGGAAGGTTTTGTACCGGGACAAAACCGTCTCCAGGGGCGGCACCTGGGGATGCGGGTTTACGCGGCCCACCCCCCGGATGCAGTATACGGCGTCTTCCTACTCCGGGTCGATCCTCGAATTCTTCCGACCGGTGGCCCCGCTCCACGAGACCCATCCGCCCATCCGGGGCCGCTTCCCGGATCGGACCCACTACCACAGCCATGTGGACGACATCGCGGAAAAGGGGATGACTCCCGGCGTGGTTCGGCCGGTGCTCTTCCTGTTCGACAAGCTGAGATGGATCCAGCACGGGGACATCCACCTGTACATCGGCTACATCCTGCTGGCCATTGTTGCACTCCTGTTTTTCGTTTAGCGAGGATTCCATGATCAAACCCATCCTGTTCTGGCTTCTGGCGATGCTGACGGCGCCGTTCTTTTCGGCGGTGATCCTCAAGGTCAAGGCGTTTTTCGGCGGCAAAAAGGGGCCGCCGATCCTGATCAACTACTACACCCTGTTCAAATTGTTTCAAAAGGGGTCGGTTTACAGCCACAGCACGACGTTCATCTTCAAGATGGGCCCCATGATTTCGCTGGGCGCCGCGGTCACGGCCCTGCTGTTTCTCCCCATCGCCGGCCAGCCGCCCATGTTTTCCTGGCACGGGGACGTCATTCTCGTGCTGTACCTGCTGGGGCTGGGCCGGTTTTTCACCATCGCGGCCGCCATGGACACGGCCTCGCCCTTCGAGGGGATGGGCGCGGCCCGGGAGGCCTACTTCCCCATCATCTGCGAGGCCACGCTCTTTCTGACCCTGATCCTCTTTTTCATGCTGTCCGGGGAACTGCGGCTGTCGGCTTATTTCTTCGGCGGCGAGCCGCTCCATCTGTGGCGGGCCGCAGGGGCGCCGCTTTTCTTCGTGGTCATCGCGCTCTTTATTGTTCTGCTGACGGAAAACACCCGTGTGCCGGTGGACGACCCGGCCACCCACCTGGAGCTGACCATGATCCACGAGGTCATGGTGCTGGACCACAGCGGGCCGGATCTGGGGATGATCGAATTGGGGTCCTACATCAAGCTCTTTTTCTACTCCACCATCGTGACCCGGCTGATCTGGCCCTACGATATGGGGAACGCCTTTGTTGACGGCGCGCTGTTCGCCGCGGCCATGCTGGCGGTCTACGGCGTCGTGGGCATCACCGAATCGGTCATGGCGCGGTACCGGATGGACAAGGTTCCCAAGTTCGTCCTCACCTCCTTCGCCCTGGTCTTTTTCGCCACCATTATCACACTGGAGTTCATGAAATGAATCAGCCGGCCGATGCGATTTTGTCCCTCGTTTTACTGTCGATCCTGTTTTCCTTCGGCTCCAGCCGACTGCCGAGCCTGATCAAGGCCGTGGCCTTCCAGGGGATCGTGGTCTCCCTCGTGCCGCTTTTCGTCGGCCATGAGCTGACCGCCGGCGGGGTGATCTTCACCCAGGTGACCCTGCTCATCCGGGGCATCCTGATCCCGCTGTGCATCTACATGGCCATCAAAAAGGTGCGAATCCGCCGGGAGGTGGAGCCCATCGTCGGCTACCACGCCTCCATGCTGGCCGGGCTGGCGCTCATCGTGGCGGCCATCGCCTTCAGCCGGAAGTTCGACCTGCCCGGCATCGGCCAGTACGCCCTGCTGCTGCCCACGGCCATCGCCCTGCTGGTGGCCGGCATGTTCCTGCTCATGGCCCGGCGAAACGCCATCGCCATGGTGCTGGGCTACATCACCATGGAAAACGGGATCTACCTGGTGGGGGCTACGTTTTCGGTCCGGGCCCAGCACATCGTGGAATTCGGCATCCTCCTGGACGTGCTGGCCGGGGTCATGATCATGGCCGTCATCCTGCAGAACATCAAGCAGACCCTGGACGACGTGGATACGGCTCTGCTGCGAACCTTAAAGGAATAGGGGACTTTTGGCATGGTTGAACTCGTCTTCATCGTCCCGCTGGTCGCCGGGGCCCTGGCCTTTTTCATGCTCGGCCGGTCAGGCCGGCCGCTGCTGGTCCTCACGGGCGCCGTCCACCTGGCCCTGTCGGTCTACCTGTGGGTCCGCCGGCCGGAGGCGCTTTTGCCCGGTTATTTCGGGGTGACGCCCGAGGGGCTGCTGTCGCTGATCGTGATTTCGCTCCTCTTTTTTCTGATCTCCATCTACACCCAGACCTACCTGGCCCGTTCGGAGGTCAAATCCGAAAACATTTTCACCGGGTCGATGCTCCTGTTCCTGTCCACCATGACCATGGTGACCCTGTCGGATCACATCATGGTGATGTGGATCGCCATCGAGGCCACGACGCTGGCCAGCGCGCCCCTGATCTACACTCACCGGACGGGCGCCTCCCTGGAGGCCACCTGGAAATACGTCCTGATCTGCTCGGTGGGCATCGCCCTGGCCCTTCTGGGATCGGTGCTGATCACCGTGGCCATGGACGTGGGCGGAGTGACATCGGCCCTGTCGTTTTCGAGCCTCACCGAGGAGGCCAAACGCCTCGACCCGACATGGCTCAAAGTCGGGTTCGTGTTCATTCTGGTGGGATACGGCACCAAGATGGGGCTGGCCCCCATGCACACCTGGCTGCCCGACGCCCACAGCGAAGCGCCCAGCCCGGCTTCAGCCCTGCTTTCGGGCGTGCTGCTCAACTGCGCCTACCTGGGGATCTTCAAGACCCATAAAATCATGGTCGCCGCCGGACTGGGGGGATTTTCGGGGATGATCCTGATCGTCTTCGGTCTCATGTCGATCCTGGCCGCGGCCACCTTTATTCTCAAGCAGACCGAATACAAGCGGCTGTTGGCCTATTCCAGCATCGAGAACATGGGGATCATCGCCTTCGGCACCGGGGTCGGGGGACTGGGGGCTTACGGCGCGGTGCTTTGTCTGATCCACCACAGCCTCATCAAATCGTCGCTCTTTTTGACCTCGGGCAACCTCCTCCTGGGATACGGCGGACGGCTGATATCGGACACCGGCAATCTCATCAAGGAGATGCCCCGGACCTTCGTGGCCTTTTTCGCCGGGTTCGCCGGCATCTCGGGGATTCCCCCTTTCGGCATCTTCATCGGCGAACTCTTCATCATACTCGGGGCCTTCAGAGCCGGCCATTACGTGGCGGTGGGACTTTTTCTTTTGAGCCTCTGCGTGATCTTCGGCGGGTTCGCCCACCACGCCATGAAGATTTCTTTCGAGGAGAGCCCGAAGGCCGTTGAAATGAAAGAATCGATCACCCTGGTCTGGCCCCAGTACGGCCTGCTCCTGACCTCCCTCATCCTGTGTTTCTGGATTCCGGACACGCTTTATCAGACCATCATCCAGGCGGTGACGACCATCGGCGGAGGATTTTAATGAAGACCGCGTTTAAAGAGATAGAAAACGGCAAACCCACGGAAAGGGAGGCCATCCCGCACCTGCCCTTCACCGACTTCAGACGGGAGGCGCTGTCCATGGTCAGGGGCGGCGGCCGGGTGGTTCATTTTTTCGGGTATGAAGAAGCCGACGCCGTCAAGCTGATGGCCGTCCTCCGGGACGACGACCGGCTGCTGGCGGCCGGATGCGACGCGCCCGAGGCTTACGACGCCCTGACCCGGGAGTGCGAACCGTTCCACATGTTCGAGCGGGAGATCGCCGAGCAGTTCGGGATCCGGCCCGAGGGGCACCCGTGGCTGAAGATGGTCCGGTATCATCCCAACTACCGGTCCGCGCCCGACGTGTTCGGCAACGACTACGGCGAGGACATCCCCGGCCGCTACGACTATTATGCGGTGGACGGCCAGGAGATCCACGAGGTGGCGGTGGGGCCGGTCCACGCCGGGGTCATCGAGCCGGGCCATTTCCGGTTCAACTGCATCGGCGAGCGGGTCCTCCATCTGGAGATCCACCTCGGATACCAGCACCGGTCGGTGGAGCCCCTGCTGACGGGAAACGATTACCGCCGGTGGCCCATTATCGTGGAGGGGATCGCCGGAGACACGGCCATCGGCCACGGGCTTTGCATGGCCCAGGCCGTGGAAGGCCTGACCGGCCTGGAGGTGGACGCCGGGGCCAGGATCAGCCGGACCATCGCCCTGGAATTCGAGCGGATCGCCAACCATGTGGGCGACCTCGGCGCGTTGAGCGGCGACGTGGCCTTCCTGCCCCCGGCCAACTACTGCGGCCGGATGCGGGGCGATTTCCTCAATATGTCCCTCTGGATGTGCGGCAACCGGTTCGGCAAGGGGCTGGTGCGGCCCGGCGGGGTCCGGTTCCCTATGACGGACGAGGATCGGAAGGTGCTGACGGGGCGGATCGATGAACTCCAGCCCCAGGTGGCCCACGTCATCGGGCTGCTCTTCGGGACCTCCAGCGTCCGGGCCCGATTCGACGGGTGCGGGGCGGTCAGCCGGTCCGACGCCGGGCACCTCGGTCTGGTGGGGCCGGCGGGGCGGGCCTGCGGCCTTCCCTACGACGCCCGGCGGGTCTTCCCCACGGAGAACTACCGCCGCCTGAGCATCCCGGAAAACGCCGAACCCACCGGCGACGTCTACGCCCGGGCCAAGATCCGGGGCGACGAGGTGCTCCAGTCCATCGACCTGATCCGGTCCATGCTGCGCAACCCGGTGGAGACGGCGATTATCGAGGAATGGCCCAAGGATTTCGCGCCGGGGGCCGTGGTGGCCACGGTCAACGAAGCCTGGCGGGGCGAGGTCTCCCACTGTCTGATCACCGACGACGCGGGGAAGGTCGTTCGCTACAAGATCAAGGATCCCTCGTTCCACAACTGGAACGGGCTGGCCATGTCGCTCCGGGACACGGGGATCTCCGATTTTCCCCTCAACAACAAGAGCTATAACCTGTCCTACTGCGGGTTCGACCTGTAAGGGACGCTATCCACATAAGACGACACTGCGAGTGAAGGCGCCATGCTCAATACGCTGAGAAACCGTTTCGAACAGGGATACCGAACCTCCGCCTACCCCAAAGAGCCGATCGAACTGCCGGCCCGGTACAGAGGGCGGCCGGTGGTGAACCCGGATGCGTCGGCCGAAGACGCCGTGAAATGCGCCGAAGCCTGCCCCCAGGCGGCCATAGACGCCGATAACCGCACTGTAGACATGGGCCGCTGCGTCTTCTGCGGTCACTGCGAACGGCTGTCGCAGGGCCGGTTCGTCTCCTTCACCCGGGACTTCGAACTGGGCACGGCCGACCGGTCCCATCTGATCACCGCCGGCAATCTGCCCGACCTGGCTGATCATTCCAAACGCCATTTCCGGAAACTCTTCGGCCGGTCCCTCCAGTTGCGCCAGGTGTCGGCCGCCGGCTGCAACGCCTGCGAGGCGGACCTGAACGTGCTGGCGACCCCCTTCTTCGACCTGGCCCGGTTCGGCATCAACTTCGTGGCCTCCCCCCGCCACGCCGACGGCCTCCTGGTCACCGGCCCCA
>JAABTD010000119.1 GCA_011390065.1 Desulfobacteraceae bacterium | reverse complement strand
GGGGATGCGCAGGCTCCGCAGCCGGATGAAGTGGGGATCGATCCGGTTGAGGGCTTTGGCGGTTTCGACCGCGTGCTCCCGCCACATCGCCCGCCCCCCGAGACCGGGCATCACGTATTCGGACAGCTCCATGCCGGCGGCTTTCACCCGCCGGCCCGCATCGACCTGCTGCTCGGCGCTCACGCCCTTTTTGATGAACGTCAGCAGGGGATCGTACCCGGTTTCCATGCCGATGTGAACCCGGTCCAGCCCCGCTTCCCGGATTCGCGTCAGGGCCTCGACCGATTTGTTGACCACGGTCCGGGACCGGGAATAGGTGGTGACCCGCGAGATTTCGGGCAGGGTCTCCCGGAGAAACGTCAGGATCTCCACCAGGTCGTCGGTTTTCATGATCAGGTTGTCGGCGTCCTGTAGAAAGCAGGCCCCCGCGCCGTAGTAGAGCCAGACCGCCACCCGTTTGTAACGTTCGCTCAGATCGTCTTGCTGGAAGATGTGGTTCGCCACCGATGCGTCCACCGCGCCGCCGGCGCCGATCGATTCGGATGTCGCCCGGATGTCGTCCACGATGGCCCGCACCGCCCGGATATCCCCTTTGATCTCTTCCACGGTGCGGAGGGAGAATTTGCGCCGTTTGTAGACCGCGCAGAACAGGCACCGGTTCCAGGGGCAGTTGCGGGTGATGCGGAGCAGGAGGCTGGTCGCCTCGTTGGGCGGACGGATGGGGCCCTGCTCGAAGTGCCGGTTTTCCGGGGCGCTGGTTGCCGCCATTGTTACACCCCCAGCCCTTTCAGACGGCGGTCATGCTTCAGTCGTTCCTGGATGCCCTTGCCCACCTGGTACGTGCGGCTGAAATCGGACCAGAACGCCTTGTCTTTTTCCTTCCAGTCGGGCCCGAACCGATCGTCGAAAAAGGTCCCCAGTTTATCGAAGAGCAGTTTCCAGGGCGGTTCGCCCCGCTCGTGGGCCGATAGCAGCTCGTCGAGCAACGTATCCAGGTCGTTGAGTTTTTCCTTGGGAAGATAGGCAATCGCGCCTTTGCGGATGGAGGCCATCAGCGCCTCGGGATTCACGGCATGGGCCGTGAGCATGACGGCGGGGATGTTTTTTTCCGTTGCCTCCTCCAGCAGGGTCAACCCGTCGACGCCCATGATGTCGAGCACGACGAGGTCGTAGCCGCCTCTTTGGATCTTTTCCGATGCGCTTTGGTAATCAGCGGCCGTGTCGACCCGGGCCATGTCGAGGATGTCGATGATGGTTTCCAGGATGTCGGTTTCGTCGTCCACGGCCAAGATGTGTTTGCCTTGAAGGCGAGGTGCGGTCATGGTGTCCTCCTTGTGGGTTGAGTGAGATTCAGAGGCAGCGTCAGGGGCAGCGTCAGGCGGAAGGTGGCGCCCCTTCCGCTTTCGCTCCGGATGGCGATGTCGCCGTTGAGGGTTCTGGCCATGATCCGGGCGCCGGCCAGACCCAATCCGTGGCCCCGTCGATCCGGCAGGTCGCAGTTGGGCGTTTCCACCCGGGCGTAGCGCTCAAAAATCACGTCATGGTGCCGCGCGGCGATGCCGATGCCGTCGTCGGTGATGTCCACGCATAGCGTGTCGCCGTCCCGGCGGAAGGCGATTTCGAGCTGTTGCCGTCGATGGTGAAGGGCATTGCGCAGGAGGTTGGACAGAATTTGTCGAAACTTGATCTCGTCCTGCTCCAATTCCAGGTCGGCGGCGTCGGCCATATCCAGAAAGACGCCGTGGCGCGAGAGGGATGCTGCCACCGAGGCCGGGTCTTTGTCCAGCTCGGGCGGATCTCCGCCCCCCAGAACCGCGGTCTCCATACAGTCGCCGAGCACGTCGAGCACCGCTGGTCCCAGCCGGAAGCAGGAAGGGCGGACGCAACCGGCCTGGGACCGCCCGACCTCCAGAAGACCATAGAGCATCTCCCGGGCCTTCCGGGTGTTGCGCAGCGACCGTTTCAGGGTCTTTTCCTGGCGGTCGGTAAGGTCGCCGTATTTCTCCCGCCGTTCCAGCAGCGACCGAAGACCGGTTTCGACCACCGACAAGGGGTCCTTTAACTCATGGATCAGAAATTCCACCTGGATTTCCCGGAAAAAAGTCTCCGGGATTTCATCTTCATGCAAAGGGGGATTGGCGTCTTTCATGGCTCTCTCAGGTCCTGTCTATCCGTTTTCATCCTGTTTGTCCTGATTCAAAAACTGGACGATAACGCTGGTCCCGCCGCCGCCGTCATCCGGCGCCTCCCCGTCCCGACGGATCCCGGGTTCGTCGGGACGCGGACCGGCGTCGGTCGACGCAGGCGCACGCCGGCGGGAGGTCAGGCCGATGGAGAAGCCGTATCGTTCGGAAAAGATTTTCATGCGCAGCAAATCGAATCCCCGGCCGCCGGCCTTGAAATCATACGGATTGCGGGAAGCGTACTGATCCGTCTCACGGGTCGTGAAATTGCTCTCGAAGACCAGTCTCTGGTCTTCTTCCGATATGCCGATGCCGTTGTCCTCCACCATCAGCTTCGCGCCGTTCTTTCCTTCCTGAACGGTCACTTCCACGCGACCGCCGTCCGGGGTGTTTTCCACGGCGTTCCGGACCAGTCCGTCGATGATCTTCTCCAGCACCTCCGGCGGAATGAAGACCGGGGAGGCGGGGGATGTCCGGAGCATGACGCGGCATCCCCGATGGGCGAATTTCGGCCGGAGTTCCCGCATCCGATCCTCCACAAACCGCTCGAGCCGGAGCCGTTTCGGCGTCGCCTCCCTGGGGCCGAAGCGTTCATTAATGCAGGTCCGAAGCCGCTCCGCCATATCCGGACGGTCGGCGTCCATTTCAGCGAAGGTCTCCAGGGCGTCGGCGCAGGCATCGATTAATGTGGAGAGCATCGCATGGGTGCGGAAGTCCTTTTCCCGAAGGATGTCCTCGATCTCGTATTGCATGGTCAGCAGCCGATCGAGGCTCCGGCCGACCCGTTCGATGATCCGGCGGGACCGTTCGTCGGCATCCGGAAGCCGTTTTTTCAGAAGCCCGAAGGAAGCGGACAATACCGACACCGGGGTTTTCAACTCATGGGAGAGGTGATGGATCACCCGTTCCTTGGCCCGGTTGAGGGCCTTGACCTCTTCATAGGACTGCTTCAGGGCGTCGGTGATCCGGGCGTTCTCGATGGGCAGCGCCACCGTGGCGGCGATGGTGGAGAGCATCTTGACGTCGGTGTCGTCAAAGACCCCGTTTTTTTTGTTGACCGCGCACAGCACGCCGATCATCCGTTCCGGTTCAGCCGAGGCGATCAGAGGAACATCGAGCATATTGTGGGTTGGATACCCGGACTGCCGGTCAACCTCGACAAAGAAATTCGGATCCGTTGCGGTGTTCTGGACGATGACCGGTTCGCGGGTGCGATACACCTGTCCGGCGATCCCTCTGTCGGCCGGGAACCGGATCTCCTTGATGCGCCGCCCCGCTTCAGTGTCGTCATAGACCGCCACCTGAAAATAGAACTCCCCGGCGGCCTCGTCCAGCAGGATGACGGACGCGCCGCCCGCATCCAGGATTTCCCGCATTTCCCGGGTGATGTACCCCAGCAACGGGTCGAGGCTCCGGTAGCGGGGCAGGGCCTGCGCGATGCGGAAGAGCGTCTCGTTGTTCCGCTCGATGCGGCGTTTGTCCGTGACATCCCGGGAGATGCCCCGGAACCCCGCTTTGTTGCCCGCCGCATCGTAGATGAGGTTGGCCGATATTTCCAGAAACCGGACCTCGCCGTCCTTGCGGACGATTTCCCAGGCGATGTCCGTCAGCCCCTGTTCGGTTCGATAGACGCGATTGAGCTGCTGCAAAGCGTAATCGGCATTGGCCGCATCCATGAAGGAGCGGTAGTTTTGCCCCCGGATTTCCCCGGGTTCGCGACCGAAGATTTGACACAGGGATCCGTTGAAAAACGTGAAATTGCCCTTCAGATCGGTTTCGTAGTAACCGTCGGCGACATCCTCCAAAAGCACGCGGTATCGTTCGGGGTCGATGCAGACCTCGGGGCCGGGTATGTCCGTTGCGTCATTCATCGCGAATGTTCTCGAAAAAAATAATTATACCATGTTCGCCGGAGATCGGACAGATCGTTTGAGTGAGATTCGCCATAAAGTCAATCCATGTTGAATCGGACCATCTTGAACCGGCGGACGGTTTCCTCGGCGATGTTTTCCCCGATGCGGGCCATGAAGAGGTTTTCCGGATGCATCATGACGTTGGGTTCGTTGGTCTGGAAGACCTGAAATCCGAAATGGGAAAAAAGCCGGATCATCATGTCGCGGTATTTCATGGCCGGCATCCCTTCAAGGTCCCAGGTCCAGGAATAGCCCACCATGTAGATGATCCGGTCCTCCGCCAGGGGGTGATCGATGAGCAGCTCCACCAGGGCCCCGGCCAGACCGCAGCCGCGCCAGGGGCGGCTCACCTCGATGCCCCTCACTTCCATCATCACCTTCTCCCCGACCCGGACCCATCGTTCATCCGGGTCGGGATAGGCGAGCACGGCAAATCCGATGATCGCGCTCTTTCCCGGGAGGAAGGCCAGCGTCACATTGGCGTCCGGCTCTTGGGCTTTTTGGGCCAGGCTCTTTTTGCTGGAGATGATGGGATCGTACTGGGCGAAGCGCGTAAACGAGTCGTCGAATTCAAATGCCAGAATCTCATCGGGGCCGCAGAACGACCGAAGCGTCACCGGACCCTTGTCGGTGATCATCTCACGGGAGGTTTGACGGGTGTCGCTCATGGGGGCGGCGATTAGAAGTCGCTCCATTCCTGTTGAAGGTCCTTGATCATGATCTGGTAGTCGCGGTAGTTGCCGTCCTGATCCCGGATGTAATCTTTGAGCAAAGCTTCCCGCACAAAACCCATCTTCCGGACCCCGACAATGGCCCGGTCCTCCACCCCCACCACAAAATCGGTCCGAAGTTTTTCCAGGCCCATCTCCATGGCCCGTTTGGTCAGATCGAAGACCATCCAGGTGCCGAGCCCCTTGCTGCGGTAATCGGACGCCACCATGACCCGCATCCGGGCCACATGTTTTCGGCCGCCGTAGCGGCGCAACAGCAGCGCGGCATGGCCAACGATCCGGTCTTCAAGGACCGCCACGATGGAAAAGGCCTTGCCCTGCGCCTGGTTGTCGATCCATTTCCGGAGGGTCTCCGGCCGGGTGGGGTCTTCTTTCAGGAACCATCGAAGCGACAAATTCATGTCCCCGTAGAACCGGGCCAGTTCTGTTTCATCGCCGGGTTCCACGGTTCGGAGCGTCACTTCTTTGCAGTCCTTTAAAACGACCTCTTTGGGATACCGTTTTCGTTCCATGCATGCCCTTTCTATGGATGCTGCCATTGAATTTTCGTCTCGGGCATCGGTTTTGTCCTGATTTTTGAAGGCGATGCCGTGATCCGGGTCGTTCGACCGGGCGTTTGCGTTCCGGCAATGCGCCGGAGTCCGACAAGTGCGTCCCGAATATCGATCCGCGTGTCGGGCAGCAAATCGGGCGGCTCCTGCGCCGTCGGGGAAATGGCGCAGAGGGTCTGCAGAATGGCGATCACGCCGCCGAGATCGGCAAGCGGGTCGCCGCCCGAATAGGCGGCGGTCATGGAGACGCCTTCAAAATCTGCATCGCTGACCAGCATGGCGTACCAGGTCCCCTCCCGGGGGCTTGCGATATCAATCGTTGCATCGAGCGGCGCCGCATAGTCGACGGAGTCGTTGGCAGCGTCGAATACGTCCGGGAGACGGCCCTGACGAACATAAAGATGGCTCATGCCTGCGCCGCTTTCAGTGGTGATGGTCAGGGCCTCGCGGCCCGCCGGCACATCGATGGCCAGGACCGGCCACTGATCGGCCGATCCCGCCAGATTCGTTGCGGGGATGCCGTTGGACAGTTTTTGCACGGCGGCGCCCAGAATGGCGACGCCGTCGCTGACCTCGGGGAAATGGACCAGGATATGCCAGGCGCCCGCCGCCGGGGCGTCGATGTCGATGATTTCCTCGGTGGTCGGCCCCTGGGACCGAACGTCAAAGACCTCGGTCGTCGGCAGATGGTTGTGCCGGGCATAGAGATCGCAATCTCCCGATGCCGGTCCGCCAAATGATTCCACTCGCAGCCGTTCCCCTTCGGCCACGGTGGCCGTGAGATAGGCCATGCCGCCGGCGCTGGTCGGGTCGTAGGTGTATTTCATGCCGTTTTCCAAAACCTCGGGCGGCGGAAAATCAACGCCGAGCTGGTCGATCTCGATGGCGGCGCCCATGACATGAATGGCCCCGCTCCGGATGCCGGCGTCGCTTTTGGGCGATACGGCGTAGTCGATGGTCCCTTCTCCGGTCCCCGCGTCGCCGGCGTTGATGGTGATCCAGGGAACGGTCGAGAAAGCGGTCCACGCGCAGTCAGCCGCCGACGGCGAAACCGTCGCGGCGCCGGCGCCGCCGTCGCTGGTAAACAGTTCCCCGGCGGGGGAAACGCCCGCATCGCATTCGGTATGGGATGCCACGAGGTTGGCGTCCGCATATGCGGCGTAACCGTAAATGAGCACATACCAGTCGCCGCTTTCCGGGTTGTCCATGACGATGCGCTCCTCGTTGCCGGGAAGCATGGACGCGCCATCGAACCGGCCCATCGTCGGAAGGGCCTCGCGCCGCAGAAAAATGTCGCAATCGCCCGCGCCGCTCCAGGTGGTCACTGAAAGGCGTCGTTGCCCTTCGGGGACCGTGATTCGAAAATAGGTCTGGTTATCTTCAGCGCCGTCGAGCCCGGTTTGGGGATGGCGGTTCGTCAGAAGCGCCGCGTCGGTCACGCCCCGGGCGAACTGGGCGACTTCGACCTGCTGATTCGCGACAATGATCACGCCGTTCCGGGTCGCGGCCTCATCGTTGGGCGTCACCGTGAACGCGACCGAGCCGTCGCCGGCGCCTGAAGACGCGGCAACGTCATAGGAAATCCATGACGAGGCGCCTGTAATTTCCCAGGTGCAGGCGGCATTCGCGGCGTCAATCGTGATCTCGCCGATGCCTCCGTCCGCCCCGAAGACCTCGGGGGAAACGGCCAGCTCGTAGCCGCAGCCGGAGTAGGTCGCCTGGATGTTGATGTCCGAATAGTCCCTGTAACCCTGCACCAGAATGAACCAGTCGCCGGCAAGGGGCGCGGCGATGTAGGCGATTTCATTGCCTCCGGCGAACGTGGAGGCGGCGTCATAGTCGTAGGTGGACGGCAGTTGACCGTATCGAATGTAGAGGTCGGGGTCGGCTGCGGCGTTGTCCGTCGTCGTTTCCACCACCAGGCTCGCCATTCCGTCGGGGACGGTGATTTTAAAATAGGTCAGGCTGCCTTCGCCCCCTCCGATTCCCGCCAGCGGCTCGCCGGAGGTCAGGGCGGTCGGGGCGGCCTGGTCGTATCGGGCCGTGAGGGAGACATTGGAGAAGCCCTCGAAGGAATAGATCATGATGTGCCATATTCCCGCTTTGGGCGCATCGATGGCAACGTCCTCGTTGCTGCCCGCCAGATAGGGCGCATAATCGTAGTGGTCCAGGGTCGGCGCTTCGCCGTACCGGACGTAAAGGTCGGCGTCGCCCTCTCCCCGCATCGTGATCGTCAGGCGCGTCTGATCCGCCGGCGCCTCAATGGTGAAATACCGGGCATTGTTGGGTTCTTCATCCGGCAGATTGACGGAGGTCCCGTTGGTCAGTTCCGTCGCGCCGGCGGCCGCGGCGCTGTTCTGGACGATGGTCAGCGTCTGATTGACGATGGTCAGGGTTCCCTGCCGGTCATCCGGTTGCAAGTTGGGGGAGACCGTGAAATCGATTCGGCCGTCTCCGACGCCGCTGTTGTTGGAATTGATTTTGATCCAGCTAAAAGGATTGGCCGTGGACCAGGCGCAATCCGGTCGGGCGGCTTCCACGGCGACGCTGTCCGTCCCGCCGTCGGCGGTGAAGTGAATGGTTTCCTCGGAGAGTCCGTAGGCGCAGGGGGTTAACTGGTAGGTGGCGACCACGGACACGTCGGAAAAATATTGGGCGGCAAAGAGGCGAATGAACCAGCTCCCCGCCAGGGGGCTGTCGATGATCACGGTTTCATCGTTGCCGACGGTGACGGACGCGCTGCTGTCCGCCGCATCGTCTGTCGGAATTTCCCCGTACCGCACGAACAGGTCGCAGTCGCCGCTGCCGCCGGCGGTATGGACCTGGAGATCCGAGGCCCCTTCCGGCACATCGATTTTGAAATAAAGCGACCCGTTTTTGTCCTGTACGAGGTCCCGGACATCTTCGCCGCTGTTCAACAGAACCGGTTCGACCGTTGCCGTCCCCGCCTGCGTCAGAATGACCGTCTTGCCGGCCGCCTGAATCGTTCCCTGACGGGTGGTGGCGCCGGGATTGGCCCCCACGGCGTACCGGATCTGGCCATTGCCCGAACCTGAATCGCCCTGGGTGATGGTGATCCAGCTTTTGCCGGCGGCGGCGGTCCACCCGCAGGCGGCGCCTGAGGTTTCGATCTGGATATCGCCGGCGCCGCCGGCAGCGGAGACGGCGGTCTCCTCAGGGCTGACCGTGTAGCGGCAAACCGATGCCTGGGTAATGGTGTGAGCAACGCTCTCGTTGCCATCGCCGATGGTGATGCGGCCGGTTCGGGAGACGATGTCCGTGTTGGAAAGGACTGTGTAGGAAACGGTTCCGTCGCCCGATCCACCCGATCCGGCGTCGATGCTGATCCAGCCGGCGTCTTTGGCGGCGCTCCACGCGCACGCGTCGCCGGCGCTCACCGCGACGCTGCCTTTTCCGCCGGCGCTGGAAAAGGATCTGGCGTCGGCGGACAGCGCATAGGTACACGTCGTGGTGGTCTCGGGGGTGAACAGCAGGGCCGTTCCTGCAGGACTGTCCGGCGTGTTGTAAGCGTATTCCAGGCCCCGGGCATAGCTGCCCTGGAGGCCGAGGGTGGCCGAGTTGCCGTTGTCCAGTTCTCCGGCCCCGAAGGTGGTGTCCGCATACTGGAGAAGGACGCGCCCGTTTTCATATAAAGCCGCCTGGAACGTTGCGCCGCCCGCGCCCCCGTCGTAATGGAACACATCGGTCCACTGAACGATCAGCCGCCGCTCGGCGCCGCTTCCTCTGACGTCATAGAAGATATCGCCCCCTGCGTCGGGGTCCAGGTCGTCCCAGTAAACGGCGATGAACCGTTCGCCCCAGCGGGTGCTGCCGGGCACCGGTTCATTGGTGTAGGCGGTGTTGCCGTAATTTGCATCCTCGAAATAAATGACGCCGTTGTCGCTGATGCCGAACCCGTCGTAATCATCGCCATAGAATGAAAAAATGAATCCGGGCCGGATATGCCCATACCCCTCGTCGCTGATGGAAAGGCGGGTTCCGGTTGCGCTGATGTCTTCAAAACCATACGTCGTCCGCCGGACGGTGTAGCCCGGATCGGTCCGGGTCTGGCTGGCCAGGAGGGAACAGAAGTGATAGAGATCGATATGACCGCCGCCGTGATCTTTCTGGAACTCCACCGACGCCTTCCGGGCCGATTCAATCCAGGACCCGGACATGTCGGTGTAGTAGTCGTCGAGAAATTCATCCCACTGGTTGTCGGCGGGGAACCGGATGGTGTTGCCGTTATAGCCGGCGCTGTAATCGTAAGCGTCCAGCGGAAAATAGATGGCCAAACCGTTGGCCCCGCGATGGTTGTCCCCGTGCTTTTCATGGATCACCGCCAGGTCGATCCGGTCCATGACCGAGCGGGCCGAAGTTCTGACGGCTGTCGGATCGGTTTCCCATGAGGATCGGAGGGTGTCGGCGAATCCGGATATGGCGTCGGCCAGGGTTTGTATTTTGGTCAGGTCGATGACCGACTGGGTGCGCATCGGGGTGCTCTCGCTGTAGGATGCGTAATAGAGTTCCACGATGGCGTAGCCCAGTTGGGCGACGCTCCAGCCGGGATTGGCGGCCAGCTGACCGAGGATGGCGTCATAGGGCCAGCCGTCGCCCGGTTCCAGCTCTTCCGATGCCACCATGACCGACGGGCCGGCGTCCCGGATTTCATAGGCGACTTCGACCATGCCCATGAGGCAGGCGTCGAAGCCGATGAGATGGACCGGAACGTCGGCGGCCTGGAGGGCCTGGCGGACTTCCCGGTTGTAAAGTATGGCGTGGCTGTCGCTGTCATCAGAACAGATGGCCTTGAAGGCGAGGTCGCGGGAGAAGGTACGCTTCTGCCAGCCGCTGCCGTGGTCCCACAGGATGAGGGCGTAACGGTCGGCCGGGTAATTGGCGGTTCCCCAGTTGACGAAATCGGTGAGGACGGCCGGGTCCCCTGTGTTGACTTCGCCGAGGTGTTCCTCTGCTGCCTCAGGAATGGGCGTCATGCCCGGGGTGACCCGGAATCGTTTACAGTCGGTCCAGTCGCCGTAAGCGTCGGAATATCCGGGGATGCGGTCCATCTGAACGAGAATGTTGATGTCGTCGCTGCTCCCCACCGCGGCCATTTCCAGGAAGTCCTTGATGCCGGCGGCTTCCAGATTGTTGTCGGCGGCCATGTAGACCATGAAGGTCCATTTGGCCGCTCCGGCCGTTGAAAAGCCGAACAATGTCATTGCCGTCAGTAAAACGCCGATCCGCACCCATCGTTTCATACTGCGTCTCCTTTATGTCGAGCCGGTTTCATCATCGCGCCCCTGAGCCGCCGCCAGTGGGACCGCGTCCAGGGGGAAAGTTGTTTGGCGGCAATATAGCAAATTACGGAACGGAATGCATGGGGTTTCTAATCGTTCGAGACGGGCGGATGGAGGGGGACCGTTGCCATCGAGGAAGGTTTTCAGCAGGGGCGGAACATGTTTCGCCCCTGCTTCCGGTTTCATTGGCCCCGGCCGGCTATTCCTTTGGCCGTTCGTCCAGAATGCGTTTGGCTTTGCCTTCGCTGCGGGCGATAAGTTTGGGTTCCACGAGCTGGACCCGGGCGGACAGACCGAGCATGCCCTTGATGTGTCGAGAGATTTTCTTCTCCACCTCGGCTTCTTTTTCCGGGCCGGCCTCGTAGATGTCGCGCTTGGCCTCCACCCGGATGGTGAGGTGGTCCAGGTACCCTTTTTTGCGGACCACCAGAACGTACTGGGGTTCCACCTCGTCGAAGTCGAGGAGCAGGGATTCGATCTGGGAGGGAAAGACATTGACGCCGCTGATGATGAGCATGTCGTCGGTCCGGCCATAGACTTTGTCCATCCGAACGAGGGTCCGGCCGCAACTGCATTTTTCCCGGCGAAGCCGGGTGATGTCCTTGGTCCGATACCGGAGCATGGGCATGGCCCGCCGCTGGAGGGAGGTAAAGATCAGCTCTCCTTTTTCGCCTGATGGAACCGGTTCCAGGGTGTCGGGATCGACGATCTCCGCCAGATAGTAATCCTCGTTAATGTGGAGACCGTCCTTGGCTTCGCAGTCAAAGGCCACGCCGGGGCCGCCCAGCTCGGTCAGCCCGTAGGCCTCCATGGCGTCGATCCCCATTCGGTCCTCGATCTCCTTGCGCATGGATTCGCTCCAGGGTTCGGCCCCGAAGACCCCGGCGCGCAGGGGCAGCTTTTTGATGTTGACGTTCATCTCCTCGGCACGTTCCGCAATGGTCAGGGCATAGGAAGGGGTAGAGGCCAGCACGTTGGTCTTGAAGTCCTGCATCAGCGTGATCTGGCGTTCCGTAAGGCCGGAGGAAGTGGGCACTTCCACGCACCCGATGGTCTCGATGCCCTGGTGAAACCCCAACCCTCCGGTGAACAGACCGTAACCATATGCGTTTTGCACCACGTCCTCGGGTCGGGTCCCGGCGGCCCAGAGGTTCCGGGCCATGCAATCGCCCCACTGCATGAGATCCTCTTTTGTGTAGGCGCCGGTGATCGGTTTGCCCGTCGTGCCGGAGGAAGCGTGAATCCGCACCACCTCCGCCATGGGAACCGCGCACAGCCCGAAGGGGTAATTATCCCGAAGATCGGTTTTCACCGTCATGGGAAGCTTGGCGACATCCTCCAGTCGCTGAATATCATCGGGTTTGACCCCTGTTTCGTCCAACCGCTGCCGATACCAGGGAACCCGCTCGTAGACCCAGGCCACCGTCTCTTTCAGCTTTTCCAGTTGATGCTTCCGGATGTCCTCTTCCGGCATGCACTCCACTTTCTCGTTCCAGTACTTCATGGCGCCTCCTTTGCCCTGACGATGCAAACGATTTTTTTATGGATGGTCATCATTCCACCAGACAACATTCCGCCTGCTGAAAGCCCAGGTCGAAGGCTTTCAGGTTCGTCTCGACGAATGCCTCCCGGGTTTTGGTTTGAATGGTTTCGCGGATCGGGTCCGCCGTGAGGGGGATGATGCCGGTCTGGGTCATGGCGCCCAGCAGCACCATGTTGACGGCCAGGACATTGCCCGCCTCACGGGCCAGCGCCGTGGCGTCCAGGGCGATGAGCCGACGGGTTTTTTCCCGGATCAGGGACTGGATCCGATCGATGTCCGGATAGACCCCCCGCCCGATGGCCACAGTGAAAGGCGGCGCCGGCGCCAGGTTGGTTACCGTCACGGTGTCGGAATTGCACTTGTTGAGGGCCCGCAGGGTCTCCGACGGCTCGAACCCCACCAGGATGTCCGCTTCGCCGTCGGAGATGATGGTGCTCTTGGCGTCGCCGAAGACGATGGCCGATTCCACCACGCCGCCCCGCTGGGCCATGCCGTGGATCTCGCTCATGCGGACCGGAACACCCGCCAGCAGCGCCGCCTCTCCCAAAACGCGGGAGGAGAGAAGATTTCCCTGCCCGCCGACGGCTACGATGATCAGTCGTGTCGTTTCCATATCGTTATATCATCCTTCTTTTTTCAGGGGGAGTATGGCGTTTTCAGGGCAGATCTGGGCGCAGACGGCGCATCCCACGCAGGCCGTCGGATCGATCCTGACCCGTTCGCCCTCCAGGAAAAAGGCCGGGCAGGCGATTTCCTGGATGCAGTCCCGATGGTTTTTGCATTTATCGCTGATGTAAAAGGGCCGGGGGTTGAGTTCCTTGAGGCCCTTGGCGTACAACATGCAGATCTCACGGGAGATGATCACCGATACGCCTTTGTATTCGAGGGCTTCCCTGACGGCCTCGATGGATTTTTTCACCTTGAAGGGCTGGATGACCGTGATGTGCGGGACCCCCACGCCCCGGACCACGTCTTCGATGGAGACCCGGCCGTAACCCTCCATGTTCTGCCGGGTCATGTCCACGCCGGGATGGGGCTGGTGTCCGGTCATGGCCGTGGTGCCGTTGTCCAGGATCACCAGGGTGAAATTGTGGTTGTTGAAGACCGCGTTGACCAGTCCGGTGATGCCGGAATGGAAAAAGGTGGAATCGCCGATGAAAGCAATGACCTTCTGGTCCGTGGCCTGTGCGAATCCGCAGGCCGTTGAGACCGACGAGCCCATGCAGATGAGAAAATCGCCCATGGAAAGGGGCGGCAAAAATCCCAGGGTGTAGCAGCCGATGTCGGTGGGATAAACCGTGTCGAGCCCTTCCGCCGCCTTTTTGACGGCGTAGTAGGTGGCCCGGTGGGAGCAGCCCGCGCAGAGGTTGGGCGGCCGCTGGGGCACCTCGGGGACATTGCCCAGATCGACCGGTTGCCTGGGCGTGTAGTCGAGCCCGAAATACCGGGCGATCCGCTCCCGGACGGTGGCGGGGTCCAGTTCGTAAAGCCGCGAGAACAGTTCCTTGGCCTTGCCTTTGATGGGCAGGGTCAGGCCGGCTTCCTGGGCGAACGCCTTGACGCCTTCCTCCAGGTAGGGCTCGCCTTCCTCCACGATGAGAACCTTGTCGCAGTCCCTGATGAAATCGGTGATCAGCTTGCCGGGCAGGGGATGGGAAAACCCGATCCGGAGGACCTTGATCCGGTCGTCGGCGTTCAGGTCCTTGATGGCGTCGGAGACGTACCCGAAGCTGACGCCGTTGCAGATCACGCCGAATTTTCCCTTGCCCTCGGTGAAGTTGTAGGGCGAGGTTTCGGCGAGCGCAAGCGCCTGGTCCCACCGCTCCAGCAGCCGGGCATGGAGCTTCCGGGAAACGGCCGGGACCGTCACGTAGTTCATCGGATCTTTTGTGAAATGGCCTTTGGGCTTGGGCTTCTGGATGCCGCCCAGCACCACCGGCGCCGTGGAATGATTGATCCGGGTGGTGGTTCGGAAAATCACCGGCTCCTTCAACCGTTCGGACAGGGCGAAGGCCTCGGCCATCATCTCCTTGGCCTCTTCCACCGAAGAGGGCTCCAGGATGGGAAGGCCCGAGAGCTTGCCGTAATAGCGGTTGTCCTGTTCGTTCTGGCTGGAGAACATGAAGGGATCGTCCGCGGTGAGGATTACCATCCCCGCTGTGACGCCCACATAGGCCAGGGTCATGAGCGGATCGGCCGCCACGTTGAGACCGACGTGCTTCATCATGCAGAATGTCCGGACGCCGGCGTTGGCCGCGGCCGCCGCCACCTCCAGGGCCACTTTCTCGTTGGTGGAATACTCGAAATAGAGGTCGGTCTCCTTGGAGATCTGAAACAGATTGAGCGAGATCTCCGAGGAAGGGGTGCCGGGATACGTCGTGGCGAACGCCGCGCCGGCCTCCACCGCCCCCCGGGCAATGGCCTCGTTGCCCAGCAGCAACAGCTTATGGCCGGGCTTGTCTGTCAGTAGTTTGTGCATGGTTTGTCCTTAAGTTGCATTCGTTGTCTGAACCGGGATGGCCAGGATTAACGGATGCCCGGGATTTGACTTCAATTTGCCCTGCAATCCATTCCATCCATCCATTCCGGCTTAGACGTTGATTCATAAAATCAGAAAAGATTCAGCCCACGGTCGATTTCAATCCCGGTCATCCCTTAATCCCGGCCATCCCGGTTCAGACAAAGGGTCTACGGCGTCATAATCGGTCGCACCTGAATTTCCCGATGATGCACCTTCTCGAAAATCTCGTTGATCCGGTCGATGGGAAAGGTCTCCACGAACGGGTCGATCTTCACCTTGCCCTGGAGCACCAGGTCCAGGACCGGGGGATAGTATT
>JAABTD010000333.1 GCA_011390065.1 Desulfobacteraceae bacterium | reverse complement strand
GTCCAGGCCACCAGAAAGAGAATCCCGCCCCCGGCGAACAGGCCCGTGATGGAATCCCGGATGCCGACTTCCGGCAGAAACAGGGCCGCCAGAAAGAAGAAGGGGATGCCCGGCAGCGTGATGAGATCCGGGATGATCCGATGGTCCAGGTCGATAAAAGCGACCACGATCAGGGATGCGATGAACAGGTAATAAATGAGCGCCTCCGGCGTCAGGCCGAATTCATAGAGCGCGGCGACGGCCAGCAAACCGCTGAGCATCTCCACCAGGGGATACCGCGGCGAAATCCGTACGCCGCAGTTCCGGCATTTCCCGCCGAGCGCCGCATAGCTGATGATGGGAATGTTGTCGGCTGCGGAAAGTTGATAGCCGCATTTGAGGCACATGGAACGGGGCCTGACGATGGACCTGGATGCCGGCAGCCGATAGATGCAGACGTTGAGAAAACTGCCGACGCACAGGCCGAAGAGGAAGACGAAAATGCCGATGATGACCGGTTGGGGCATGGAAATGGCGATCCTTTGCTGATAATGGTTTTGACGATCAGTGTGCACCTTAAGCGCATCACGCGAAAAAATCAAGCGTCCGTGTTGTAAATCCCGAGGCATGTTTTATCATTAGCTGTTTATGGGTTATGCGCAGATAGCGAAAGGATGGGAGAGTTAATGGCGGAAACGGACAAAGACGATTTGATCAGCATCCTCGAAGAGGACGACAGAGACGAAGATATCCCCGATATCATGCCGCTGATGCCGGTTCGGGATGTGGTCATCTTTACAGATATGCTGCTGCCCCTTTTTGTGGGGCGGGAGAAGTCGGTGCGCGCGGTGGAAGAGGCGGTGGCCCAGGACAGTTACATCTTCCTGGCCACCCAGAAAGACCCCAGCGTCGAAGACCCCAAACCGGACCAGGTCTATGGCGTGGGCACGGTGGGTCGGGTGCTTCGGATGCTCAAGCTCCCGGACGGCCGGCTCAAGGCGTTGGTCCAGGGGATCTGCAAAGGCAGGATCCAGAAATACACGCGGAAGCGGTCCTGGTATCGGGTGAAGGTCGATTTGATCCCGGAGCCAGCGCCGGAGGAGGCCGATCTGGAGACCGAAGCCCTGATGCGCAACGTCCGGGAGCACTCGGAAAAGATCCTCGCCCTGCGGGGGGAACTCACCGGCGAAGTGGGGGCTATTCTGGAGAGCATCGACGACCCCGGCAAACTGGCGGACCTGGTGGCCTCCAATCTGAAACTGAAGATTGAAGAATCCCAGATGCTTCTGGAACTCTTCGATCCGGTTGATCGGTTGAAAAAAGTGAACGATCTGCTCTCCCGGGAGGTGGAACTCTCGGCCATGCAGGCCAAGATTCAGTCGGACGTTCGAGACGAAATCTCCAAAAGTCAGCGGGATTATTTTTTGAGGGAACAGGTCCGCGTGATCCACCGGGAACTGGGAGAATACGACGACAAGATCCAGGAGATCGAGGAGTTCCGTAAAAAGACTAAAAAGGCCAAAATGCCCGCCGAGGCCGGTAAAGAGGCTGCCAAGCAGCTCAAACGGCTGGAGCAGATGCATCCCGATTCGGCCGAATCCTCCATCGTCCGCACCTACCTCGAATGGCTGGTGGAGCTGCCCTGGAGCAAGTCCACCAAGGACATGCTCGACATCAAAAAGGCCAAAGAGGTGCTCAACAAGCATCATTACGGCCTTGACCGCATCAAGGACCGGATACTGGAATACCTGAGCGTCCGGAAGCTCAATCCGGAAATGAAGGGGCCGATCCTCTGCTTCGTGGGGCCGCCCGGGGTGGGCAAAACCTCTCTGGGACGCGCCATCGCCACCGCCATGAAGCGGAAATTCGTGCGGATCTCTCTGGGCGGCGTCCGGGACGAAGCGGAGATCCGGGGGCATCGGCGCACCTACATCGGGGCGCTGCCGGGACGGATCATCCAGGGGATCAAGGGCTGCGGCGTCAACAACCCCGTCTTCATGATGGACGAGATCGACAAGCTGGTTTCCGATTTCCGGGGCGACCCCTCGTCGGCGCTCCTGGAGGCGTTGGACCCCGAACAGAACGTCGCTTTCAGCGACCATTATCTCAATCTGCCCTTTGACCTGTCCAAGGTCATGTTCATCCTTACGGCCAACCTCACCGACACCATCCCGTCGGCTCTTCTGGACCGGATGGAGGTGATCCATCTGTCGGGATACACCGAGGAAGAGAAAAAGCTCATTGCCGAAACCTACCTGCTGCCCCGCCAGATCAGGGAAAACGGCCTGAAACCCAAAAACATCTCCATCAGCCCGGGGGCCATGAACCAGATGATCACCGAATACACCTCCGAGGCGGGGCTGCGGAATCTGGAACGGGAAATCGGAACCCTCTGCCGGAAGGTGGCCCGGAAGATCGCCGAAGGAGAAAAAGGGCCTTTTACCATCACCAAGAACAGCATCTCCAAATATCTCGGCATTCCGGAATACATCCCCGAGATGGATCAGGAGGAGAGCCAGGTGGGGTTGGCCACCGGACTGGCCTGGACCCAGGTGGGGGGAGAAGTCCTTTATGTGGAGGCGTCGCTCATCGGCGGAAAGGGAGAACTGATCATCACCGGCCAACTGGGCGAGGTGATGCAGGAGTCGGCCCGGGCGGCGGTCAGCTATGCCCGGAAGAACCTGCCCGCCTTCGGCATTGAGGAGAGCCTGTTCGAAAATGTGGACATCCATATCCATGTGCCCGCGGGCGCCATTCCCAAGGACGGCCCATCGGCCGGGGTCGCCATGGCCACGGCGCTTATTTCGGCGCTGACGGGACGTCCGGTGGATCAATATGTGGCCATGACCGGCGAAATCACCCTGCGCGGCCGGGTGCTGCCCATCGGCGGCCTGAAAGAAAAGGCCCTGGGCGCGGTCCGGGGCGGCATCAAGACGGTGGTCATTCCCTATAAAAACCGGAAAGACCTGTCCGAGATCCCCATGAACGTCAAGCGGAAGCTGCGGTTTGTGCCGGTGAAGAACATGGACGAGGTGCTGGCCCTGACCCTGAAAGAGGAAACCGAAGCCGAATCATGAAGGTTCTGGCGGTGGACACAGCCACGGAGAGTTGCAGCGTGGCCCTGATCGAGGGAGAGACGCTTCGGTCGGAGATGACCGCGGTCAGCCGGCAGACCCATTCCCGGCATTTGATGGAGATGATCCAGGCCGTCCTGGAAACCGCCGGCCGGACCCTGGACGATCTGGACGGGTTTGTCGCTGCCCGGGGACCGGGGAGTTTCACGGGCCTTCGCATCGGCATCAGCACCGTGAAAGGGCTCTGCATGGCGACCGGGAAACCCCTGGTCGGCGTTTCCAACCTGGAGGGCCTGGCCCGCCAGGCCCCGACCCGAACCGGCGATGTGTGCCCCTGGATCGACGCCCGGCGAAAAGAAGTCTACTGCTGCCGGTACAGGTATGTGGACGGGGGGTTCAGAAAAATGATGCCGGAAGACGCCATGGCGCCGGCCATGGCCCTGTCGGCCATCGACGCCCCCTGCCTTTTCATCGGCAACGGCGCAACGCTCTATCAACAGGTTATTGCGGAATCCCTGATGGACCGGGCGGTTTTTGCGCCGCCCGAGGCTAATATCCTGCGGGCCGCGACCCTTGCATTTATAGGCATGGAGCGCCTGATGAAACAGGACGTGGATGACCCGGTCCGGTTCGTCCCTCATTACATCCGGAAATCCGACGCCCGCTTGCCCCGATCGAATTAAGGTGAACCGGGCGTTATTTCAACGCCTTGATCCTCAATGGCCTCCGACCGGGGTCGGATATGGGTGAATCGGGTCGGCGATCCGCTGTCGGACAGGCTTTTATTCCGCCAGCGCTCCCTGACAGGAAGACCCCGCGCCGGCCGTACATGCAAAACAGTGGCTTCGCACCACGATCTCGCGCCCGGCCAGGTGTGAAAAATCAAAGGCATCGATATGATGGGGCGCGCCGCCGTTGACGACAAGATCCAGCATCTGGTTGAAGTCGCAGTCGTACAGATGTCCGTCCCAGCCCACCGACAGGGTCGTCCGGCACATGACGCTGTTCACGGTGTCCGGATTGAAGGCGCATTGCAGGGTCTGCATGTAATCGGTCAGGTTTCCGGTGCGCTTCAAAAACTCGCGATAGCGGCCGATGGGGCTGTTGACCAGGCAAAACAGCGTATTGAAATGGAGGCCGTGTTGGTCTCGCAGGACGCGGCGATACTCCGCTTCAAGAGCGCTCTGTGATCCCGGCAGGTACGCGCCGGCGGGATTGTGCACCAGATGAAGTGCCAGTCCGCTTTCGGGCATTCCGAAGGACCTTGTGTTCAGTTCCCGAATGGCCTGGACGATTTTTTCAAAGGCGCCGACGCCGCGCTGCCGGTCGGACCGCTCGGCGTTACAGTCG
>JAABTD010000118.1 GCA_011390065.1 Desulfobacteraceae bacterium | reverse complement strand
ATGGCTGAAAACCGGTCCTTCAGCCGCTGGATCACATAGCCTTTCCCGGAGTAAAGGAACTTTTTTTCGGGCGTATGGACGAAAATGTGTTCGAATCGGTCCCACAGCCGGTCCGTGACGGGGCTGATCCTTTCGGTGAGGCTCTCCACAAAAACCGCCCCTTCGCCGAGGATGTCCATCCGTTCCCGAACGGACCGCTCCGCCAGCCGCTCGTCTTCCGCCGTCACGCCCTGGGCTGTGCGGTCCATCTCCCGGATTTCCCGGATTTCGGCTTCTGAGGCCCCCATCGCCCGCATGGCCCGGATGTGCCCCCGGTCGTTGGCGGCGATGAGCCGCTGACGAAGATCCAGGTCGATTCCCAGAAGATCCGCCGTTTGTTCGATGGATGCCTTCCTGCCCTTTCCGGCATGCTCGTCGTGGTGATCGATGACTACGGCGTTTTCCGGAATCGCCGTGTCCGGCGCAAGTTCAACGAACACCGGAACCGCGTCGTGGGACAGAACGCTGATCTCCGACGCGTAGTCGGATATCTTCGCCCCCCAGGACAGGCCCCGATCATGAAAGAGGCTATTTTTCTCCGTCAGAATGGAGCGGATCTCCGCCATCTCTGCGTCGCTTCCCCCCAGAAAGAAAATGTACCGCGTCATAGAGCCCTCTTGCGTGTGCTGATAAATTGTCAATAATGCATGGAATTGTAGAAGTCTCTCTTTTTTAGGGCATCCGTTTTGATATGTAAACGATTCTCTCACATGGATCATGTAACTATTCACACCGGAAGATCGGAACCGGATCGCCTCAAGGACCCTCCGAGTTTAGTCTTGACATCCCCTATCCATTTTATTAGTAACATTGTTCTGAATAGATGTGAGCATGTGTGAGGTTTTTAGCTTTCATGTATAGAAATACAATTGTTTAGGTTTGAATGCCGTCCGAAACCGGATTTCGATTCGATAAATCGGGTTGAGTTTCCGCTTTGACGGATACGATATTAAACACTTAAAAATTCAAATGGTTGAAATATCTCCAGGCAAGCAATCAGATTGGTGGAACCGATTCGGCGTAACAATGTTCATAACAAGCTGAGCCCCGAGGCCCATCGGCGACTCGAAGCGGCTGTTCTGGAGATCTTTTCCAATTCCGATTTCCACAAAGCCAACATCAGGGCGGTGGCCAAACAGGCGGGGGTCAGCTTTTCGACCATCTACAGCTACTACGGGTCCAAGGAAGGGCTTTTGTTCGCCTTTGTCGATATCTGGCTGGGCAAGCTGACGGATCGGATCACCGATCATCTTCAGGGCATTGAAGACCTGAAGGAGAAGCTGCGGAAAGTCTTCTGGCTTCAGCTTGATTATTACGAGCGCAACCCCGGACTGGGACGGATTCTCTTCATGACCCTGCCCATGAAGACCTGGATGGCCGACGAGACGTTTCGACAACCCAAGATGATCAACCTGTTTCTGGACGCCTTGCGTCAGGGACAGGCCCAGGGCGTTCTCAACCCCAATGTTCGGGCCGGGGTGCTCCTGGATTTCATCCTGGGGATGGTGCAGCGTTCCTTTTTCATGTGGATCTCCCGGGGCCAGAAAGAGAGCCTCGCTGGTCAGGCCAATATCCTGTTCGAAATGCTCTGGCGGGCGATTTCAAATCCGGAGAACTGAACCGTTTTTCTTGGCTGTATCGATACATCAAAAACCATACTCAAATAAGGAGGAGCCAAACATGAAAGTACTCAAAATCGACCATCTGGGCATCGCCGTCAACAGCATTGACGAAGGCAAAAACTTCTGGTCGGATGTTCTGGGCCTGAAATTTGAAGGCTCCGAGACGGTGGCCGAGCAGAAGGTGACCACCGCGTTTTTTCCGGTGGGCGAAAGCGAAGTGGAGCTGTTGGAGTCCACCGCGCCGGACGGGCCCGTGGCCAAGTTCATCGAGAAGAAGGGCGCCGGGTTTCAGCATGTGGCCTTCCGGGTGGAGAACATCGACGAGGCTCTGGCCGAACTGAAGGAAAAGGGGATCAAGCTTATCGACGAGACGCCCCGGATCGGCGCAGGCGGCGCCAAAATCGCCTTTTTGCATCCCAAGGCCACCAACGGCGTGTTGGTGGAATTGTGTCAGCGCGATTAGAAGAAACGCTCATATTGACCAGATAACCGCAGGGGCGAAAAATTTTTCGCCCCTGCTGAAACCTCGATAGAATAGCAAGGAGCACGATACATGGCGAAACATCCGAAATACAAGGAATGGGAAGAGCTTGCCTCGAACCAGATGAAGGGGAAGAGCCCGGACGCGCTGAACTGGAATTCTCCCGAAGGCATCACCATCAAGCCCCTCTACACCTATGAGGACATCAAGGAGCTTGACACGGTCAACACGCTGCCGGGCTTGCCGCCCTACGTCCGTGGTCCCATGGCCACCATGTACGCCGGCCGGCCCTGGACCATCCGGCAGTACGCCGGTTTTTCCACAGCCAAGGATTCCAACGCCTTTTACCGCCGCAACCTGGCCGCGGGGCAGAAAGGATTGTCGGTGGCGTTCGACCTGGCCACCCACCGGGGGTACGATTCCGATCATCCCCGGGTGACGGGCGACGTGGGCAAGGCCGGCGTAGCGGTCGATTCCATCGAGGACATGAAAATCCTCTTCGACCAGATTCCCCTGGATAAAATGTCCGTTTCCATGACCATGAACGGCGCCGTGCTGCCCATCCTGGCGGGCTACATCGTGGCCGCCGAGGAACAGGGCGTCAAGCAGGACCAGCTCAACGGCACGATCCAGAACGACATTCTAAAGGAGTACCTGACCCGGAACACCTACATCTATCCGCCCGAGCCCTCCATGCGGATCGTCTCCGACATCATCGGCTACTGTTCCGAGAACATGCCCAAGTTCAACACCATCTCCATTTCGGGCTATCATATGATGGAGGCGGGCGCCGATTCGGTGCTCCAGACCGCCTTTACCCTGGCCGACGGCGTCGAGTACGTCCGGGCCGCGCTGGCGGCCGGGCTCGATATCGACAAATTCGCGCCGCGGCTGTCCTTTTTCTTCGGCGTGGGCATGAACTTCTTCATGGAAATCGCCATGCTCCGGGCCGCCCGGTTCCTGTGGCACAAGCTGATGAGTCAGTTCAATCCCACGAATCCCAAGTCTTCCATGCTCCGGACCCATGTGCAGACCTCGGGCTGGTCCCTCACGGCTCAGGATCCCTACAACAACATCATCCGGACCACCCTGGAGGCCCTGGCGGCCGTCCTGGGCGGCACCCAGTCGCTTCACACCAATTCCTTCGACGAAGCCATCGGCCTGCCCACGGATTTTTCCGCCCGCATCTCCCGGAACACTCAGCTCATCATCCAGGAAGAATCTCACATTCCCAGGGTGGTCGATCCCCTGGGCGGCTCCTACTACATCGAAGCCCTGACCGCCGGGATCGTCCGCGAGGCCGAACGGATCATCAACGAAGTGGAGGAACTGGGCGGCATGGCCAAGGCCATCGAATCGGGCATGCCCAAGATGCGGATCGAGGAGTCCGCCGCCCGCCGCCAGGCCAAGATCGACCAGGGCAAGGAGGTCATCGTCGGCGTCAACAAATACCAGCTCCAGGACGAACAGCCGGATCTGGAGGTGCTGGAAGTGGCCGAAGCGGTGCGCGACGAACAGGTCAACCTGATCAAGAAGATCCGGGAAGAGCGCGATGAGTCGGCGACGCGTCAGGCGCTCAACGCCGTCACCAAAGCAGCGGAAGGCAAAGAGAATCTGCTGGCCGCCTGCATTGAGGCGGTTCGGGCCCGGGCCACCGTAGGCGAGATCTCCGACGCCATGGAGAAGGTCTTCGGCCGGTTCGTGGCCACCACCCAGTGCATCTCCGGCGTCTACGCCGCCGAGTACGAAGACAGCGAAATCATCGCTTCCATCCGGAAGCGGACGGAAGACTTCATGGAAAAAGAGGGCCGACGCCCCCGGATTCTCATGACCAAAATGGGTCAGGACGGCCACGATCGGGGCGTCAAAGTGGTTGCCTCGGCCTATGCCGACCTCGGATTCGACGTAGACATCAGCCCCATGTTCCAGACCCCGGAGGAAGCCGCCAAGATGGCGGTGGAAAATGACGTCCATTTGGTGGGCGCCTCCTCTCTGGCGGCGGGTCACAAAACGTTGGTGCCTCAGTTGGTCGAGGCCCTCAAGAAGGCCGGCGGAGAAGAGATCCTGGTGGTGGTGGGCGGCGTCATTCCGCCGCGTGATTATGACATGCTGTTTAAGGCGGGCGCCGCCGGCATTTTCGGCCCCGGCACCCCCATCACCGAATCCGCCAACAAGGTGTTGAACGCGCTCAATGACCGGAAATAATCTTGTTGAGATCCCTCGATGCGCGATGAGCAGGATCGGGGGCCGGCCCCTGAGCCGGCCCCCGTCTCCCAGAAGATGAAAAAGGCGGTCGTTGCGCCCGAGGCGGGCGCGGCCCGGTCTCTATACGTTCTGGACAATCGGGTTTCCCGCTGATACGATAATGGAATTTTACAGCGCCAACGCTTCCGGCGTTAAGCGAAGCGTCAAAATATATGGTCAATCCGGAGAGAGGAAAGGAACAATCGCATGGGTATAGTGGCAGATAAAATCAAAGATCTCAAGGAGCGCGAAGCAAAGATCCTGGAGATGGGCGGCGATAAAGCGATCGCCAAGCATAAGGAAAAGGGCAAATTGACCGCCCGGGAACGCCTCGATTATTTTTTCGATGACGGCACTTTTCGCGAACTCGATATGTTCGTGACCCACCGTTGCACCAATTTCAACATGGAAAAGGTGGACATCCCCGCCGACGGCGTCATCACCGGCTACGGCATGGTCGGCGGCCGGCCGGTCTTCGCCTTTGCCCAGGATTTCACGGCCCGGGCCGGCTCCCTGGGCGAAATGCACGCCAAGAAGATCTGCAAGGTCATGGACATGGCGCTGAAAGCCGGCGCGCCTTTTGTGGGCTTCAACGATTCGGGCGGCGCCCGGATTCAGGAGGGCGTGGACGCCCTTTCCGGCTACGGCCAGATCTTCTACAGAAACTCCATCTCATCGGGCGTGATTCCCCAGATTTCGGCCATCATGGGAACCACCGCCGGCGGCGCGGTCTATTCCCCGGCCATGACCGATTTCATTTTCATGGTGAAAAACACGTCCTACATGTTCATCACCGGACCCCAGGTCATCAAGTCCGTCACCGGAGAGGACATCTCTTTTGAAGACCTGGGCGGGGCCCTGGCCCATGCTGAAAAAAGCGGCGTGTGCCATGTGGCCTGCGAGGACGAGCATGACGCCATCGATCAGATCAAGGTCCTGCTTTCCTACCTCCCCTCCAACAACATGGAGGACCCGCCCATCAAAGACGCCGCAGACGATCCCAAGCGGACCGATCCGGATCTGGACACCATCATCCCGGACAGCCCCAACCAGTCCTACGACGCGAAGGACGTGATCCGGTCCATCGTGGACGACGGCGAGTTCTTCGAGCCCCACGAACTCTACGCCAAAAACATCATCGTGGCCCTGGCCCGGCTGAACGGCCGCTCCGTGGGGATCATCGCCAATCAGCCCAGCTACATGGGCGGGGCCCTGGACATCAACGCGTCGGACAAGGTCGCCCGGTTCATCCGGTTCTGCGACGCTTTCAACATCCCGCTGCTCACCATCGCCGACGTGCCCGGCTACCTGCCCGGCTCCGATCAGGAATGGGGCGGCATCATCCGCCACGGCGCCAAGCTGCTGTGGGTCTATTCCGAGGCCACCGTGCCCAAGATGCTGCTGGTGACCCGCAAGGACTACGGCGGATCTTATCTGGCCATGTGCTCCCGGGACCTGGGGGCCGATTTCGCCTTTGCCTGGCCCACGGCGGAAATCGCGGTTATGGGCGCGTCGGGCGCGGCCAACATCATCCACCGCAAGGAGATCGAGTCGGCCGAGGACAAAGCCGACAAACGGAAGGAGAAGATTGCAGAATACGAAGAACTGTTCTCCAATCCCTACCGGGCCGCCAACCGCGGCTACATCGACGGCGTGATCCAGCCCAGCGAGACCCGGCCCCGACTCATCGAGGCTTTGGAGATCATGTGCGCCAAGCGCGAGATGCGTCCGCCTAAAAAGCACGGCAACATTCCGCTGTAAAATAAAGTGGATAGTGGATAGTGAACAGTGATTTGCCACAAGCCACAAGCCACGAACCACAAGCCACTAAGAGGGAGTTTTTTATGACTGAGATGAGTCCAAAAATGGCCGCCGCCGTCGCGGGGGTCATGGCATATATCCAGACGGAGGAGGAAGCGGTCCTGGCCGCGGCTACGGCAGTTCCGGCCCCGCCCAGAGCGGCCGCCCCGGCGCCCCCCATGAAACTGTGGGGCATCAGCGGCCGGCTGGAACAGATGCAGTTGCGCAATCAGATGCAGCTCAAGGCGTTTCACGGCCAGCGCCGTAGGCAGTGAATAGTGGATGGTGAATAGTGGGCAGTGACGAGCCACTAACCACAAGCCACGAATCACTTGTTAAAAAAAAATTAACTCTAGATATAAACAAGGAGAACCTGAGCATGAGCGACCATACCCAAGTCAAAATGACGGAAATGAATTACGGCAAGGACCGCCCCAAGGCGGAAAACCCGGTCAAGATCGAAGACCTGTCGCTGCGCGACGGCCATCAGTCCCTGTTCGCCACCCGGGGCCGCACCGAAGACATGATCCCCGTGGCCGAGATGATGGATGAAGTCGGGTTCTGGGCGGTGGAGACTTGGGGCGGCGCCACCTTCGACACCATGCACCGCTTCCTGGGCGAAGACCCATGGGAGCGTATCCGGACCCTGAAGCGCTACCTCAAAAAGACCCCCTTCTCCATGCTGCTCCGGGGCCAGAACCTGGTGGGCTACCGGAATTATGCCGACGACGTGGCCAAGGCGTTCGTGGAGCGGGCTGCTGAAAACGGCATGGACATCTTCCGCACCTTCGACGCTCTGAACGACTACCGGAATTTCGAGACCGTGGTCCCGGCCATCAAGGCCGCGGGCAAGCACTTCCAGGGCTGCATCTGCTACACCATGACCGAGCCCCGGCTGGGCGGCGATGTCTACAACATCGACTATTACGTCAGCAAGGCCAAGGCCCTGGAGGACATGGGCGCCGACACCATCTGCGTCAAGGACATGGCCGGCCTCATCGCCCCTTACGACGCCTACAACCTGGTCAAAGCCCTCAAAGAGAACGTCAAGACCCCCATCCATCTCCACAGCCATTTCACTTCCGGCATGTCTTCCATGAGCCACCTGAAGGCCATCGAGGCGGGCGTGGACATCATCGACACCTGCATGTCTCCTTACGCCTTCCGGACCTCCCACGCCGCCATCGAGCCGCTGGTCATGACGCTCATCGGCACCAACCGCGACATCGGCTTCGACATCCAGCATCTGGCCAAGATCAACGAGGTCCTGGAGCGCGACGTCATGCCCAAATACAAGCACCTGCTGGACGACTCCAAGGTCTCCATCATCGACATCAACGTCCTGCTCCACCAGACCCCGGGGGGGATGCTCTCCAACCTGGTCAATCAGCTCCGCGAAATGGACGCCCTGGATCGGATCAACGACGTGTATCGCGAACTGCCCCGGGTCCGGAAGGAACTGGGCCAGATCCCGCTGGTGACGCCGACCAGCCAGATCGTGGGCATCCAGACCGTCAACAACGTGCTCTTCGACGACGAAAACGAGCGGTACAAGATGATCACCGGCCAGGTCAAGGATCTCTGCTACGGCCTGTACGGCAAGACCGCGGTGCCCATCGACGCGGAAGTCCAGAAAAAGGCCCTCAAAGGCTATCCCCGGGGCGAAGAACCCATCACCTGTCGCCCGGCCGAGGTGCTGGAACCGGAACTGGAAGCGGCCAAGGAAGAGATCAAGGATTTGGCCGCGGACCTGGACGACGTCATCATCTACGCCCTTTATCCCACCACCGGCAAGCGGTTCCTCAAGTGGAAATACGGCAAGGAGCCGGTACCCGAAGAGGTAAAGCCGCGGACCATGGAGGATGTGAAAAAGGAAGATGAGCTGATCAAGAAGGCCAAGGCCGGCAAACTGGTGGAGAAGAAATCCAAAGAAGAGGTTCCGGAAAAAGGCGAGAACCTGCGAACCTTCAACGTCTTTGTGGACGAAGATTACTTCGAGGTGGGGGTAGAAGAAGTGGGCGGCACGCCGCTGGTGTCATACATCCAGCAAATTCAGAGCCAGATGCCCGCCGGCGGCGCCCCCATGGCGGCGCCCCAGCCGCCTCCCGCCCGGGCCGCCGCGCCCAAAGCGGCCGCCAAGCCCGCCCCCAAAGCAGAAGCGGCCAAACCCGCCGAAGCGCCGAAACCCAAAGCGGCCGATGTGGGCGGCACCCCGGTTACGGCTCCGATGCCCGGCATGATCGTCAAATATGAAAAGAAAGTGGGCGATGCGGTCAGCAAGGGCGACACCGTGGTCATCCTGGAGGCCATGAAGATGGAAAACGCGCTGCCCGCTCCGACCGATGGGACC
Source organism: Desulfobacteraceae bacterium (assembly GCA_011390065.1). GTDB lineage: Bacteria > Desulfobacterota > Desulfobacteria > Desulfobacterales > JAABSP01 > JAABTD01. The sequence goes on along the minus strand of JAABTD010000118.1, from coordinate 1,574 downwards.
ATCAAGGCCATCAACTTCGGCGACGGCGATGCCGTGGCCAAAAATGATGTGCTGGCCGTGATCGAATGATCGTGCAGGGGCGAAAAATTTTTCGCCCCACGGACACATTCCAACCCTCATCATACCCAATTTGTAGGGGCGAAAAATCTTTCGCCCCTACATAGATATAAGGAGACGCAGGATCATGAAGATCCATGAATATCAGGCCAAGGAGTTGTTCAAAAAATATCAGGTACCCATTCCCGAGGGCAGCCCGGCGTCCACGGTGGACGAGGCCGTGTCCATCGCCGAGGGGCTGGGCGGGTATCCGGTGGTGGTCAAGGCTCAGATCCACGCCGGCGGCCGCGGCAAGGGGGGCGGCGTCAAGCTGGCCCAGTCCGCCGACGAAGCCCGAAAGGTCGCCGGCGAGATCCTGGGCATGACCCTGGTGACCCACCAGACCGGTTCCGAAGGCCAGGAGGTCAAGAAGCTCCTGGTGGAGCAGGGCCTGGACATCAAAAAGGAACTGTATCTGTCCATCATCCCGGACCGGGCCACGGCCTCCATCGTCATCATGGCCAGCGAAGCCGGCGGCATGGACATCGAAGAAGTGGCGGCCAAGACGCCCGAGAAGATCATCAAGGTCTTCGTCGACCCGCTCCTGGGGATCCAGGGCTACCACTGCCGCGAGGCCGCCTTCGGGCTGAATTTGCCCCCGGCGGCCGTGAAAGCCTTCATCCCCATGCTGAGCAAGCTTTACAAGCTCTTTGTCGATTACGACTGCTCGCTTCTGGAAATCAACCCGCTGGTGATCACGGGAGAAGACGCCGTCATCGCCCTGGACGCCAAGGTCAATTTCGACAGCAACGCGCTTTTCCGCCACAAGGACATCCTCGAGTACCGCGACCTGGACGAGGAAGATCCCCTGGAAGTGGAAGCCTCCAAATACAATCTCAACTACATCACCCTGGACGGCAACGTCGGCAACATGGTCAACGGCGCGGGCCTGGCCATGGCCACCATGGACATCATCAAGCTGGCGGGCGCCGAACCGGCCAACTTCCTGGACGTGGGCGGCGGCGCATCGGCCGAGATGGTGGAAAACGGCTTCCGGATCATGCTCTCCGACAAGAAGGTCAAGGGCATCCTCATCAACATCTTCGGCGGCATCCTCCGCTGCGACGTGCTGGCCGAGGGCGTGGTGCAGGCAGCAAAGAAGACCGCATCCTCCGCTGCGACGTGCTGGCCGAGGGCGTGGTCCAGGCGGCCAAAAAGACCGGCATCAACGTGCCGGTGGTGGTCCGCATGGAAGGGACCAACGTGGAGGAAGGCCGAAAGATCCTGGCCGATTCGGGGCTCAACCTGATCACGGCCGTGGATCTCAAGGACGCGGCGAGCAAAGTGGCGGAATTAGTGGCGTAGTGATTAGTGGATAGTGGATAGTGGATAGTGGATAGTGGATAGTGATTTCTATCCACGAGTCACAAGTCACTAACCACCAGTCACTGCTTTAACCAGTTTCTTATGCGAGGGATCTACCGTGAGCATATTTGTCGATAAAAATACGAAACTGCTGGTTGGGGGGATCAGCAGGA
>JAABTD010000117.1 GCA_011390065.1 Desulfobacteraceae bacterium | reverse complement strand
GAATTAGTGGCGTAGTGATTAGTGGATAGTGGATAGTGGATAGTGGATAGTGATTTCTATCTACGGATCACAAGCCACTGACCACTAATCACAAGCCACTGCTCTAATAATTTTTTTCCATACGAGGAACCTATCGTGAGCATATTTGTCGATAAAAATACGAAACTGCTGGTGCAGGGCATCACCGGCAAGGAAGGGCAGTTCCACACCCGACAGTGCATCGCCTACGGCACCCAGGTGGTGGCCGGCGTGACGCCGGGCAAGGGCGGCCAGAAGATGGACGACGTGCCGGTCTTTAATTCCGTCAAGGACGCGGTAAAGCAAACCGGCGCCAATTGCAGCATGATCTTCGTGCCCCCGCCCTTTGCGGCCGACGCCATCATGGAATCGGCCGACGGGGGAGTGGACGTGATCGTGGCCATCACCGAGGGCATCCCGGTTCTGGACATGATGCGGGTGAAAAACTACATCAAAGACAAGCCGGTTCGCCTCATCGGCCCCAACTGCCCCGGCATCATCACCCCGGGCGAGTGCAAGATCGGGATCATGCCGGGCGTCATCCACAAGGCCGGCGGCCCCGTCGGCGTGGTGTCGCGCTCCGGGACCCTCACCTACGAGGTGGTCCATCAGTTGACGGAGCAGGGGATCGGCCAGACGACGTGCATCGGCATCGGCGGCGACCCGGTCAACGGCGCCAACTTCATCGACTGCCTCTCGGCGTTCCAGGATGATCCCGATACCAAGGGGATCGTCATGGTGGGCGAGATCGGCGGCACGGCCGAAGAGGAAGCGGCCCGGTTTATCAAGGAGAAGGTGACCAAGCCGGTGGTGGGCTTCATCGCCGGACTGACGGCGCCTCCGGGACGCCGCATGGGCCACGCCGGCGCCATTATCTCCGGCGGTTCGGGGACGGCCCAGGGCAAGGTCAAGGCCATGAAGGACGTGGGCATCCATGTCTGCGAAGACCTGGGCCGACTGGGCGAACTCTGCGCCAAGGCCTTTTCTTAAACGCCATGCACGAAATGGGGATCGCCGCCCAGGTGGTGCAAATCGCCGTGGATTCCATTCCCGCCGATATGCCCAAGGCCAGGGTCCAACAGGTCAACCTGAAGGTGGGCAAGCTCGCCGCGGTGGTCCCCCAGAGCCTCCTTTTCTGCTACGACATCATCACCCGGGACACGCCCCTGGCCGGGTCCCGGCTCCACATCGAAGAGGTCCCGGTCACGGCCCGCTGCAACGACTGCGGCCGCGACTGGACCGTCGAAGGCCCGGTCTTCCGCTGTCCCGATTGCGACAGCGGGTCCATCCAGTTGACCTCGGGGCAGGAACTGGAGATTATCTCCATCGAAATCGAAGATTAAGACCCATCTCCTTCTTTCACTCCTTTCGGAGTGAAATATGAGGCGCTTTCTGATAGGGACGGCTTGCGAAAGCCGTCCTTTCTTTTTGGAGCGCTGCCTGTTCCGTTTCACGCCTTGCTATTTTCGGGCGATCATGGCATTTCTCGATGAGGGAGCTGAAAAGAATAGCCCAGCGTATCTGCCGATAATCGATCGCTTATAGAAAGGATGTCTCCCATGGAAGTCAAAGTGGTTCGCAAGATACTGGATGTGAACGATGCCATGGCCGCCCAGAACCGGAATGCTTTCGGGAAACAGGGCGTCTTCGTGCTGAATGTCATGAGTTCGCCGGGGTCGGGAAAAACGGCGCTTCTGGAGCGGACCCTGTCGCAGCTTTCACCGGAAATCCGGTGCGCGGTCATTGTAGGGGATGTCGCCACCTCCCACGACGCCGACCGACTGGCCAAGAGCGGCGCCCCGGTAGTTCAGGTCAACACCGACGCCTTCGGCGGGGACTGCCATCTGGCCGCCCACGTCATCGGAGCGGCCGCCAGCGATCTGGATCTGTCGGCCATCGATCTCTTGATTGTCGAGAACGTGGGCAACCTGGTTTGTCCCGCCGAGTTCGATATCGGCGAGGACGCCCGCGTGGTGGTGCTCTCGGTGACCGAAGGGGAGGATAAGCCCGTGAAGTATCCCTTGATGTTCCGCGTCTGCGACGCCGCGCTGCTCAACAAGATCGATCTGCTTCCTCATCTCGACTACGACATCGCCGCGGCCCGGGGCTACATCCGCCAGATCAAATCCGACATGCCGATTTTCGATGTGTCGGCAAAGACCGGCGAAGGCTTTGACGCCTGGATTAAATGGCTTAAAAAAACGGTTGCGGCAAAATCGACCGCAGCCGCCTGAGACGGCCTGCTTTACATCAGGATCTGGAAGCCCTATTGTTATGGGAGAGATCGTCTTTTTTGAAGCAAAGGGGCAGACGTAAAACCGTTGAAGAGAAAGGATGCTGACAACATGACGAACATGGCTTATGATTTCACCGCAAAAGATATCTTCGAGATGGCGATTCGCATCGAACAGAACGGCGCAAAATTTTATCGGGATGCAGCCGACAGCGTCAAAGATCAGGCCCACAAGGATCTGCTCTTGGAACTGGCGGGGATGGAGGACGATCACGAAAAAACCTTCAAGGAAATGGAATCGGATCTGCAAAAGGAGGAAAAGCAACACACTGCATTCGATCCTGACGACATGGCCGGACAGTATCTGAAATCCTTGGCCGATCATCGGGTCTTTTTCGAAAAGGAATTGGATTTTTCATCCATGCGCACCATTCTCAAGGATGCCATTATGGCTGAGAAGGACTCTATCGTCTTTTATACCGGCATGAAGGAGGCCGTTCCCGGTGAAAAGGGAAAAGCCCGCATCGATAAGATCATCAAAGAAGAAATGGGTCATATCACCCGCCTCACCCGGGAGTTGAAACAAGTCGCGAAGAGCTGAGGGAGGCCCTGATCCTCGCAAGTCAAACGATACGGAGCACCTTCGGGTGCTCTTTTTTATTGGGCTCGTTTGCAGAGCGGGCCCATCCGTTCCCAACACGAACAACGGGGAGCCGAATCGGCTCCCCGTCATGTTTCTATCGCCGGCAATTCGGTCGGCGGCTATGTCGCGTTCGACAAAGTTAGGCGTTGCCTTTGTCCATCTCTTTCTGACGTTTCTCCTTGGCGGGCTGCACATTATGGAGGCAGCCGCTGCCCTCGCTTTCACCCTCCTTAAGGGTTTCCGCTTAGGAGGTATCAACGGACATCTTGTCCATGATCTTTTGTCGATCTTCTTTGCTCACCAGTGGTCTGTCTTTGCCTTCGGCCATTATTAAACACATCCTTTGTCGGTCCGGTTGAATTTCCTTACCGAGTGTTTGATTCTTATTAAACCATGACGGCGGTGAGGATGGAATGGAATGGGGGAAAGGGTGTAGATCGGGCTTACGAGCATGTAGATCCCCATCTGCAACACGGTATATCTTTGCACCTCGCCGTCGGATGCGCCAGAATCGCCGACCCCGATAACGATATCCTGCCCAAAAACAGGGTATCCTATCCTTTCGATTTGCACATTCCCGGGAATGGGTCCATGATGAACAAGAGCACCTTGAATGGACCCTAAAAATAAGGAGATGTACCATGTTCTCAAAGTGCGTGGGCCGTGTTGCGGTCATGACGGGGCTATTGGCGATCATCGTCTTTGGGGCGTTTTTTCGTTGTGCATTCGCGTTGCCCCCTCCGGGCGACGTGGACGACAGCGGCGAGGCGACGCTTCGGGATGCCGTCATCGCGTTGCAGGTCGCGGCCGGTTCAGGTTTGGAGGTAAACGTATTGGCCGACGTCGACGCCGACCGAAAGATCGGTATAGGAGAGGCGGTTTACGTTCTTCAGCGGGTTTCGGGAGTGCAGGAGGATTGGGGGCCGGATCGCGTTGTGTTCGATGTCGAATGGACGCCTGAAACGACGGTTATCTCTGAATCCATGCTCGATTTGATGAAAAGCGCCGATACGGTTGACGATGTCTATGTGTTCGATGCCGCCGGCGTCGCGGCCGCCGGCCTCGATATTTCTGAGGGAAGAATCCTTGTTATTTACAATACCGTCTTCGGAAAAATCGATTCGGTGGCTCAAAATGGAACGGATCTGGAGATCCACACTGCATTCGCGCCACTGACGGAGGCCATATCCGACGGCGTCATCGCCTGGGATTACGGCGTCGAGTTCACGGCCGACAAAATCGTCGGCCGAAGTCCGGATGGGCGGCGAATACTGCCGAGGGCGGATGAACTGACGTTTTCCTTTCCTTACGGGGGATTTACCTTCGACATCAAAATGGGATTGGGGGGAGACACATCGGCGGTGACCATCACCGCCAAGAAGGGCGTGGGCGACAACATCACCGCGCAATTTACCGCCCAGGGGACACTTCACCGATTCCGGAGCAGGGATCTCATTGAAATCCGGAGCCGCAAACTGGATGCTTTCGAACATGCTTTGGAAGGCATTCGGGGAGATTTGACCCTGGAGCTCCTCGTCGCCGGTTCCGCCAGCGATTCCCTGAATTTCAAACCGGACCTGACCCTCATGGAGATTCCCATTCCACTGGTTATTCCAACGACATTAGCCATCAAAATCCAGTTCGTCTCCCAGCTTAAGACGCCCATCGACGGCTCGACCAACATCAAGACCGGTTTCAGTTTCGGCAGCGATCTCGGCGTTGTTTTCAACGGCGTGGACGTGAGCGCAAACGCCCAGATCGGGCCGTATCAGTTTGACGAAGAGAGCAAAACCATCGGGGCCTCAAGCCCGATCGCCGCTAATTTCGGCATTGGATTTCCCCGTTTTGAACTCGGCATCGGCAAAGTACTGATCGTGCCGTGGGCGCAGACGGCTTTTCTCATCGGCGGGTCGTTTACCCCTTTTCATCCCACCTGTCTGATCGTCGAAGGCCAGTTTATCGGTGCGTGCGGGATCAATCTTGCCGTTCTGGGGGAACTTTTGAATCGGGATTTCACTTTCTGGAACGAAAAGGAAACCTTTTTCAGTTCGGATACCTGCCCGTAAGATGGGATTCTTGTTTACAGGGGGCGGCGTCGATGCTGGTGAAAAGGTCAGTCGGTCACCAATCTTCCGTACTCGGCGAGATCGGCCAATCCGCCGCCGTCCAGGATGCGGATGGTCGCCCCCTCCACCTCGATGAGGCCGTTGTCGCTCATTTTGGCGAAAATCCGGGAGAGGGTTTCGGGGATGGTGCCGAGCAGGCCGGCGAG
>JAABTD010000332.1 GCA_011390065.1 Desulfobacteraceae bacterium | reverse complement strand
ACGGGCCACGGGGGCGATGGATTTCGACGCGATGGCGATGGTCTTTTCCATGTCGGCGGAGCCCCAGGCGCTGTCCCGGACCGAGGCCCTCAGCACGCAGGCGATATCATCGTTCAGCATCCGGTAGAGCCGGTTGTTGTCCGTGCTCACCGTCCAGTTCACCTGTCCCAGGGCGTCCTCTCCCTGAACCGCGCTCATCCAGATGGCATTGCCGTCGGCGCCCCGGCACTGGACATTGACCCACCGCGCCACGATGTCCTCGGCGCCGTCCGGGTCGGTGGCGTCGATGGAAACGGTGAAATCATCCCCAACGGCGAGACCCGTTTCGGGCGAGACATTGATGGCGTTGATCACCGGATTCTGATTCACCACCTGAATCGAAACGGTCCGCTCCGCAACCAGATCGCCGGCGGTGGCCTTGACCCGGACATCGTGGCGGCCGACATTGTCGAAACCCTCCAGGCGCAACAGTCCCGCGGCGTTTTCCGTTTCGAGGATCGGATTGGCATAGCCGTAATAATATCCCCGGTACAGCTTGAAAGTATAGGCGATGTCCATTCCGGAAAGGGTCTGGGCCGATGCATCGATGATCACCCCGTCCGACCGGGTCACGGTGTGAACCCGGTCCCCCAGCGACGTGAAGATGATGCTGTCCGGAATGGCGATGTCGCCGAGATCCAGCGCGCCGTTCGCCACTGGATGACGTTTGGAATAGACGCCGGGAATGCTGACCATGACGACATCTTCGAACAGGGCGATGTCGCCTTCGATCACGCCCTGATCATCCGGATAAAAGACCTCTCCGCCGACATGGACCGGCACGCTCGCGGCATTGCCGAAGGGCTGGCCGTCCTGGTTGCTGATCAGCCTTCCGGAAACCGTCACATTGGGCGAAACGTCGATGGTCCATTCGCCCAGGTAGGCCACCGGCTGTTCGGGCGATCCATCGCCCCAGGAGACCACGTTGGGGACCGGAATAAAAGACGCGTCCACGCCTGTTGAGGACCGGCCCGGCAGGGGAACCCATTCGGATCCGTTGAAATATTCGAACACGCCCACTTCGCCGCCGCCCATAAGACCGGCCGGGGGATCGGTTTCGATGAACTCGTCTCCTTCGTAATATCCCCATTTGAAGCGGCCGAACCGGTTGGCGCCGTAGAGCACGCCGCCCAGGTCTTCATAGTCCCAGATCATCTCCTGCTGAATCCATTCCAGGCCCTCCTCGTCCCGGGTCGGCGTCTGACGGGCCTCCGCGGCGCGGCGTTTCAGGCTGGCGCCCAGCCGGCCGGCCTCCTGCTTCATGGCCTCGACCTTCTGCTTCAAGGCGTAGCACTGGTCGAAATAATCGCTCCAGCCTTCCCCGGTGGGGGCCCAGCCGCCGTTATTGTCCAGGATGGTCTTGATGTTGTCCCGGATCTGCTTGGCCTCCAGCAGCAGCGACGGAATCTTGCCCAGCCGCCCCTTGGCGTCGCCGGTGTTGACCGCCAGCTCGATCATGCCCACGCCCTTTTCCAGGGCGTACTCGAAATTGAGATTGCCGGGATTGTAGGCGTCCACCGCGATC
>JAABTD010000331.1 GCA_011390065.1 Desulfobacteraceae bacterium | reverse complement strand
GAGAAAAGCCGTGGCTTTTTTGGCGTCGCTGGATTTCTGGACCTGCTCGGCCGCCTGGGCCACGATCCCCTTGCAGATGTCCGGCGCCCTGGCGCAATCGATCTGCCCGGTGTCCAGGTCCGTGCTGTCGATGATGGTGTCGGTGATCATCTTGTTGCTGAAAATGGCCAGGATGCCCCGGGACAGATCGTCCTGGGCGTCGCCCCACTCCTCGCGCTTCTGGATGGCGTATCTGCGGACCCCATGGGCGATGGCCTCGATGAGGGCCGGGTCCTTGTGCTCCAGCACCCACCGGAGCCACTGGTCCCGCACCGCCTTGTCGTTGGACATGAGCTTTTTAACGGCGTTGTCGATGTCCGAGGGCTTGTAGTGGTGGATGTTTCTCCGGTTCTTGCCCGCCCGCTTGTCGTAATCGGATGAATACCCGCCCCGGATTTTCTTATAACGGACGGGGGCGCCCAGGGGTTTCCCATCCGATCCCTTGATGTCGCCATTCTGGCTGCCCATGCGGCCGGCCTTGTCTGAATTGAAGGTGGAAAAATGATGCACCTCCCCCACCGTGTAAACCCGGACATCCGCCGGATCGGCCCCGGCCGGCCGGTATCCGGTTCCGAGGAACGCGCCGGTGGCGGAATCGAGCCGGACATCCTGCAACCGGACGAGGTCCTCCCGGGTGAGGACGTTGCCGAAATGATCCTCCAGGCGGCCGTAGGCCGGGCCGCCGTCGGCGTTTTTATGCAGTTTCCATATCTCGGCGTCCTCATCGTAATGATAGAGGGGAATCTCCACCTGGTCCGCCGTGGCCTCGATTTCGTCTTCCAGGGTTTCGTAGGCTTCCCATGGGATGGCGATCTTGATCTGAATCCGGTTGGACCGGTCCAGCGGATCGGTCATCAGCGGAGTGCCGTTTTCGTCATACACCTTGATGGTGCTGGCCGCATAGGTCTTGAGTACGTCTCGGGGCGTCTCCCCCTCGCCTTCGGAGATAAAGTCCCCCGGCATGGTGTCCGGATCATTGACGGTGTCCAGGTAGGCCATGTTGGCGTAGATCTTCTCCGAACCTTCCGGCACCCGCATCCCCCGGAGGGGGAAGGCGACGCTCATCAGATCGGTTCCGTCCCCCGAAGATTCGGGCGCGTCATAGGCGACCCGCCCGCCCCGCCGGCCGGTGATCGGATCTTCCACCAGACGGAGGGACACCATCTGGTCTCCTTCCAGCGCCACGCGCCCGCCCCGGGACGGGCTTGACGCAATGCCGCTGATGTCGATCTCTTCAAAGGCGCCCTGAGACAATCCCACCGCGACGCTGAAGGACGCCTGGACATTTTCGTATTTCTTGATGAACTCGGAATAACCGGCGCAACGGGCGTGGAGGGTCATGCGAGGGATCGCCGCCGTTATATACGGCATCTCCAGGGCGAAAAAGCCGTTGTCATCCGACCGGCCGGTGAATGCTTCAGACGGGCTGTATGATCCGTCGCCGTTCAGGTCGGCCATGACGTCCACCGTCGCGCCGCTTACGACCACATCGCCGTTGGTGATGTCCCGAACCAGTCCGGACACCAGGATGCTGTCGCCCGGCGCCTCCCGCAGGCCGGCGATCACTTGCAAAATAAAGGCCGCTTCTTCCAAACCGAACCGGTCGTCGCCGTTGATGTCGAGTTGAACAACAGTCGATGCCTGAACGCCCGCCAGGAGCCGGAGACCGTTGAGCGCATCCTTTAATTCCAGGGCATGGACCGGCCGGGCGCCGGCCAACATCAATGCCCAGATGCTGATCAACACCATGATTTTCCGCAGATCAAAGAATGTCCGCTTGCCTTGCATTTAATGCTTCCTTTCCAAAAAAAATTTAACGACCAATGACCGGACAAATTACCGGACAAATTACCGGCCGCTTAAAATACATTGAACCCATTTTCGGTGTCAACAGAATAGCATATTTATTTTACTGCTGATTTCTTCCCCTGATGGGAGAAGGGTGGAAGCAATATCAGGGGCTGCCCGGCTACTTGAAATCCAGCGCCACGGCCCCGTCCCAGCTTGGCGGGGGATCTTCCATGAACCGCCGGCAGCGTTCGGCGTACATGGCGGCGACGGGGTCTTCGGGCGCCTGTTCGAGGCAGGCGGTGAAGTATTCGAGCGCGGTGGACCAGTTGCCCATGCGGTAGAGTTTCACGCCTTTTCCGTAAATGTCCATAAAGCGCTTATCGAAGAGCGCGGCGTCCAGTTCCACGGCGTAGATTTCCGTGGTCCGGTCCCGGCCCTTGACCCGGACGGTGTCGGCCAGCCGCAAAAACGCGGCGTCGCCGATTTTGCCGGCCACCGCTTCCGACACCAGGATCGGTTTGTGGTAGTGCTTGGTGAGGCCCTCCAGGCGCGAGGCGAGGTTGACGGTGTCGCCGATGACGGTGTAGTCGAACTTCTCCGCCGACCCGATGTTGCCCACCACCGCCACCCCCTCGTGGATGCCGACGCCGATGCCGAACCCCTCGTCGGGCAGAACCAGCGCGCCCAGATCCACCGACGGCAGGGCGGCGATCATCTCCAGGGCCGCCCGGACGGCCCGCAGCGCATTGTCGGGGTAGCTTTTGGGCGCCCCGAAAATGGCGAGAATGGCGTCGCCGATGAACTTGTCGATGGTGCCGCCGTGATCCTTGATAATCCCCACCATGATGTTGAAAAAACCGTTGAGGAAGGCCACGACGTCTTCGGCCGAATTGTTTTCGGAGATGGTGGTGAACGACCGGATGTCCGAAAAAAGCACGGCCACCTCCCGCTTTTCGCCGGTAAGGCAGGCCTCTTCCGTTCCCCGCTCGACGAGGTCGTCGATGATCTCCCGGGGCACGAATT
>JAABTD010000330.1 GCA_011390065.1 Desulfobacteraceae bacterium | reverse complement strand
GCGGGCTGGACGGCCTCCGGGCCGGAAGCCGGGTCTTCATCAAGCCCAACATCGTCTTCTGGACCAAAGCCGTCCCGTTTCCCAAATGGGGCGTCATCACCACCACCCGGGTCGTCGAAGACATGGTGATGATCCTCAAGGAACAGGGCGTCGACGACATCACCATCGGCGAGGGCATCGTGACCCGCTCGCCCAAAGACAAAGAAACGCCGGCCCATGCGTTCAGAAGCCTGGGGTACGACGCGCTCCAGGACCGCTACGGCGTGAAGGTGGTGAACGTGATGGACCGCCCCTTCCGTAAAGTGGACCTGGGCGACGGCGTCGACCTCCGCTTCAACGTCGACATCCTGGACAGCGACTTCGTGGTCGATCTGCCGGTGCTCAAATGCCATTCCCAGACCGTGGTGAGTCTGGGCATCAAGAACCTGAAGGGGACCATCGACATCCCCTCCCGGAAAAAATGCCACAGCGCCGACCCGGATCGCGACCTCAACTTCATGGCGGCCCGACTGGCCGACCGGATGCCGCCCATCTTCACCCTCATCGACGGCATCTACTCCAACGAGCGGGGACCGGCCTTCGACGGCAAACTGCGCCGGACCGACCTGCTGGTCGCGTCGGCCGACATCCTCTCCGCCGATCTGGCGGGCAGCCGGCTGCTGGGGCATGATCCGGCGGATGTGCCCCACCTGGCCCATGCCGCCGCCAACCGGAACCGGCCCGCGGACCTCTCGGATGTCGAGGCGGTCGGCGAACGGATCGCGGATGTGGCATCCCCCCACGCCCATGACCACGCCTACGCTCAAGCAGAAGACGGATCCTGGCTGCCGGCGCCCATGGTTCGGGACGGCATCCGGGGCATTTCCTATCCCAAATACGATTTGAGCATGTGTACGTACTGCTCGTTTTTAAACGGCCTGGCCCTGGCCGCCATCCGGTTCGCCTGGAAGGGAGAGCCCTGGGACAAGGTGGAGGTGCTCACCGGCAAATCCATGCGGCCCACGTCGGGCATGAACAAGACGATCCTGCTGGGAAAATGCATGGTCGCCGCCAACAAGGACCACCCGGACATCCGGGAGATGATTCCCGTAAAAGGCTGCCCGCCGAAACCCGACGACATGGTCAAGGCCTTCCACCGGGCCGGGGTCATGGTGGACCCGGGTGTGTTCGAGGCCATTGATCAGATGCCGGGGTTTTACATGGAAAAATACAAAGGTCGGCCGGAATTCGACGAGGGGTTTTTCAAGACCCAGACGTCTTGAAATCTGTTTGGATGCGGTTATTCTATCGTCATAGGGGACTTGATCATCGTTTCGGCCAAAACGGTTGAGCCGGCTTCAGCCGGGTTTGGCTTGTAGCCGGGGGATTCATTCCCCGGCGGCGCTTATGAATTGTCAGTGGATGGCGGAAAGACGACCCCATGAAAACACTTCGATCGGTGATGGCCCAAAAAATCGCCGCCTGGCGGGAAGAGAACAAGAAATTGCTGGCGGCCCACGGCGACACATCCATTTCAAAGGTGACCGTCAAGCACCTGTTCCGGGGAATGCGGGACGTCCCGGCGGTGATCTGCGACACCAGCCGCGTGGATCCCCATACGGGGTTGTACGTCCGGGAGATCCCGGTCAACGACCTGCTCCACGCCTCGGGCGAGTCGCTCTTTTACCTGCTGTGCACCGGCGAAATGCCGGATGCCGATGCGGAACGGCGGCTGCGGAAGGATCTCGAAAGTCGGGCCGAGTTGCCGGGCTATGTACGGAATGCCATCGAAGGGCTCCCCGACGACCTCCATCCCATGACCCAGCTCAGCATCGCCACGCTGACGATGCAGCGGGAGTCGGCCTTCCAGGACGCCTACGGGTCCGTCCCCCGGAACGAGCACTGGGAGTACATGCTCGAAGACGCCCTCAACCTGCTGGCCCGCCTCCCGGTCGTCGCCGCCAACATCTATCGGCGGAAGCTGCGGGGGCGCGACTGGACCGATCCGAAGCCGGGGCTCGGGTTTTCCCGCAATTTTGCATACATGCTGGGCCTGTCGGATCCGGCGGGGCATTTCGAGGATTTCATCCGCCAGTTCGTGGCGGTCCACTGCGACCACGAGGGCGCCAATGCCAGCGTGCTGACGGCCCGGATCACCCATTCCGCCATGACCGATGTGTTTGCATCCGCCGCCAACGCCATGAACTGCCTGGCCGGGCACATCCACGGCCGGGCCAACCAGACGAGCGTCCGGTTCATCCGCGCCATCGAAGAGCGCTTCAACGGCACGCCCACCGAGGCGGAGCTGACGGATTTTATCCGGGAGATGCTCGACAACAAGCGGATCATCCCCGGTTTCGGGCACGCCGTGCTCCGGGGACCCGACCCCCGCTACGAAGCATTGTCGGCGTTCGGCCGGCGCCTCTGCCCCGACTGCTCGGTGTTCACCATTGCCCGCCTGCTGGAAAAAGTCGTGACCCGCGAACTCAAGGAGAGGGGCAAAGTCGCGAACCCCTATCCCAACATCGACGCCATCTCCGGCGTGCTGCTCCACTACTTCGGCATGACCGAGCACGCGTTCTACACCGTCATGTTCTCGGTGGCCCAGAATCTGGGCACTTGTGCGCAACTGGTCATCGAAAGCGGCTTGACGGCCGCGCTGTTCCGGCCCCGGTCGGTGACCCGGGAACAGGTGTGGGAAATGGTCGGCGGTTTATGACCCCAACATCCCCTGCTTGTAGTTCTCGTCCCGGTCCTTGAGGGTCAGAAACCCTTTGGGCAGCGGGCTTTCAAACTCCTGGAAATGGCCGGTGAACGGGTGGGTGAAGCCCAGGTAGGACGCGTGGAGGCGGATGCGCCGGATCACTGAATCGTCGGCGCCGTAGCGCCGGTCGCCCACGATGGCGCATCCCATCTCGGACAGGTGGACGCGGATCTGGTTTTTCCGGCCCGTATCGGTCCGGATTTCAAGAAGCGTATGGGCGGGCAACTTTTTCACGATGCGATAGTGGGTCACCGCCAGCTTCGCGCCCCTGGGCTTGTCCACCGAATAGACCCGCCGGTCGACGCCCTCCTTGAGCCAGGTCTGGATCGTCCCCTTATCCGACGCCGGCGCGCCTTCCACCAGCGCCAGATATCGTTTTTTCGTGTCGTTCCAACCCGCTTTGAGCGCTTCCTGGGCTTTGCCGTGCTTGGCGAAGAGAATCAGCCCGGAGACCTCCCGGTCGAGCCGGTGAACCACGCAGAGCCGCTGTCGCCCTTCGGAGCGTTTTTTGACGAAGTCCCGCAGCTCCCGGTAAAGCGAAGTGCCACCGGATCCTTTCTCGCCGTAGGTCAGAATACCGGCCGGCTTCTCCGTCACCAGGATGTGGTCGTCTTCATAAAGAAGGGGCAGGGGCGGTTTAATCGACTTTTTTATGCCGGTTTTCTTCAGGTATTCAATGATCTGTCCCGCCCTGATCTGGGCGTCCGGGCGGTCGGCGGGCCCGCCGTCCAGCCGGATCATGTCGTATTTGAGCATTTTTCGAATGCGCGTTTTGGAGTCGATCCCCAATGATTCCTGTAGCACATCGAGAAGGGGGCCGCTTCGTTTGGCCGTGGTTTTCATGGGGTTAAAATCCTGCTGTTTATGAGATAAATATTCGAAATTTTCAACAAAGATCGATCATCGCAGAAGCGCGGGCCCATGTCAAAACCCTTTTTGGAGGGGGATCGGGAGATCGGCCGCGCATCGTCGGCGTTTTCAAGATCAGCGATAGATTTCTATTCGTTATGGAGAATTTTTTGCCATCGGGATGGAAAAGGCGTAAAATCGAACACGATATCCATGGAAATAATCGTTTACCCCATTTGATCATCATCAGCTAAAAAAGGAGGAAAACATGAAAGTCCGCATCACCGAACAGTGCATGGGCGACCGCAACTGTCACAAACTGTGTCCCGAGGTCTTCGGATACAGCGAGGATCAGCTCGAGGCCATCGTCAAGGCCGATCCGATCCCGGAAAAATATGAGGACGTCGTCCGCCAGGCGGCGGAAGAATGCGGCGCCGACGCCATTATTATCGAAGAGGACTGATCCGAACCATCCATCCCGGATATCCGGGGTCCGGCGCGATGCGGGGCCCCGGCGGATCCCGCGATTGCGCCCGCCCCAAGATGTTTCAAATTTTATTTTCTTTCCGTTTTAGAAATGAATTCAGAACAAAAATCTGATATAGACGCCCCTGACAATATCTCGACGGAGGAGGTCAGCGGATGCTGGATATGGTAAAGCGTTTTTTCGACAAGACTGCGGCGGGGCGTTCCGGCGCCGGAGAAGGGGGAACGGAGCACGATCTTCGGGTGGCCACCTGCGCCCTTCTGGTGGAGATGGCCCGCATCGACGAGCATTTCAGCGCGTCGGAGATGGAAACGATCCTGTCGATTTTGAAGGATCGATACGGCCTTTC
>JAABTD010000116.1 GCA_011390065.1 Desulfobacteraceae bacterium | reverse complement strand
GAATCGAAATCCGGTTTCGGACGGCATTCAAACCTAAACAATTGTATTTCTATACATGAAAGCTAAAAACCTCACACATGCTCACATCTATTCAGAACAATGTTACTAATAAAATGGATAAGGGATGTCAAGACTAAACTCGGAGGAAAGTTCGTCGCCTTCAACAACGAGCTGGAGATAGGTGTTGAGCAGCGAATAGAGAAGCAGTGTTTGCTTGACTCCGCCGAAGCGCCTTGTCTATTTTGTCAATAAATTCATAATATCCCATTCAACTTAACCAGTGCCGCTTTGCAATTAGCGCCATAAAATCAAAAGGCGTCCGGTCAGCGGCGGTTACATCACCCGCCGGAACAAACGGATCACCATCCAGTAACGCCTGCCCGAGACCTGGCAGCCTCTTTCTTTCCCTTTCTTAAATCTTTCTCTAAAAAAAAGACAGTTTTGCCTTGATCTTTCTCTAAAAACGAGATAGTTTTCCGCCATGAAAGAGATCCTCTCGCAACTCATCGACGACTTTCATGAACGGGATCTGCCCGAGCCCGTGCCCCGGGACCGCGCGCTGGCCGAAATCAAAGGCAAGGCCGATGTGGTGATCGGGATGCGCCGGGCCGGCAAGACCTGGTTCTGCTATCAGAAAATGAACAAACTCCTGGAGAAGGGCGTTCGGAAAGAGGAGATCGTGTACCTCAATTTCGAGGACGACCGGCTCCTGGAATTCGAGGTCGCCCACTTCCAGGACATCCTCGACGTCTATTTTGGCAAATACCCGAATCACCGGGACGGCCGATGCTGGTTTTTCTTCGACGAAATCCAGCGCATCGATCATTGGGAGCGGTTCATCCGGCGGCTGCTTGACACGGAAAACATCCAGATTTATCTCACCGGTTCGTCGTCGAAGCTGCTGAGCACCGAAATCGCCACCAGCCTGCGGGGGCGCTCCCTGACGGTCGAGATATTCCCCTTCAGTTTTCCGGAGTTTCTGCGATATCACGGACTGTTTTCAGAAAGGCCCCGAACATTCGGCGCCAAAACCACGGCCACGCTCCGAAAGGCGGTGAGGGATTACCTCGAAATCGGCGGGTTTCCGGAAGTTCAGGAACTGGACCCCGCCCTGCGAATTGAAGTGTTGCAGGGATACATCGATTCGGTTCTGCTCAAGGATATTGTCGAACGATATCATATCGGCAACGTCACGGCCCTGAAGCACCTGGTCCGCCATATTATGCATTCGGCCGGGGGCAAGTTCAGCGTCAATAAATTCTACAACACGATGAAAAGCATGGCGGTCAAGTGTACCAAGAACAACCTTTATGAGTATATCAACCATCTAACCGATGCTTTCGTGTTTTCCAAAGCGCCCATCCACAGCCGCTCCGAAAAAACCCGGACCATCAATCCGGTCAAACTCTACGCCATCGACACGGGGCTCCTGAGCGCCATGACCTTCCGGCATGCGGACGATTGCGGTCCGCTCCTGGAAACCATGGCGTTTATGCATTTGCGCCGTAAAGGGTTCGAAGTTGAATATATGACCACGTCAGATGGGTATGAAGTCGACTTTTTCGCCCGGGACACGGTGTCGGGCGAGGCGTCATTGATCCAGGTCTGCTGGGATATGTCGGACGAGAGGACCTTGGAGAGGGAGGTGAGGGGATTGAGCAGCGCCATGGCTGAATTGTCAATGGATGGCGGCGCCATCGTGACCTGGGACGATGAAGCGGCGCTTGACGGCGCCATCCGGATTGTCCCGATCTGGAAATGGTTGCTGGAATGAACCCCCGTCAATCGGCGATTGATGCGCAAGAAAGCCCCGACAAGTCGCCTTGCCGGGGCTTTAGGATTCATCGAGAAACCAGGGGGGCGCTACCGAAACTTATCCATCGTCCGCTGAAACCCCGGCAGGGCGCCGGTGATGGTCTCGTCGCTCACGCAGAACGACAGGCGAAAATGACCCGGACCGCCGAAGCCCGAGCCGGGAACCGCCAGAATCAACTCTTCCTGGAGGGCCCGGACGAATTCGACGTCGTCGGGGACCGGGGATTTGGGAAAAAGGTAGAAGGCGCCGCCGGGCGTGACAAAATCGTAACCGGCCGCATCCAGACCGTTGCAGAGCAGTTGGCGTTTGCGGGTGTACTGTTCCATGTCGCCGCTTTCACCCTGGAGCCGGGCCACGACCCGCTGCATCAGGGCCGGGGCGTTGACGAAGCCCAGAATCCGGTTGGCCAGTCCCAGGCCGCCCGCCAGGGCGTCTTTGTGCGGCGACCGGGGGTTGATGGCCGCATACCCCAGCCGCTCGCCGGCGATGGACAGATCCTTGGAATAGGAGGTGGCGATGAGGCTGTTGTCGTAGGCCAGGAAGATGGACGGCACGGTGACGCCGTCGTAGACGATTTTCCGGTAGGGTTCGTCGGAAAGCAGATAGATGGTCTTGCTCAGGGACGCGCTCTTTTCCGTCAACAGCTTCCCCAGATCCTCCAGGCTTTCCCGGGAATAAACCTGACCGGTGGGGTTGTTGGGCGAATTGATGAGCACCGCCCTGGTCTTTTCGGTGATGCCGTCTGAAATGGCCGACAGATCCAGGGTGAAATCCGGTTTGGTGGGAACGGTCTTCATCACGCCGCCGTGGTTGTCGGCGTAAAACCCGTATTCCACAAAAAACGGCGCCGGAACCAGAAGTTCCTCGCCGGGGTTCAGGATGGCCTTGAGGATGATGTTGAGGGCCCCGGCCGCGCCGCAGGTCATGACGATCTCGTTTTCGGTCAGCGCCGCCCCCTGCTCTTTGGAAACATAATCGGCCACGGCCTTGCGGACATGGGGATAGCCGGTGTTGGGCATGTAGATATGGTCGGCGGGGGCGCTGTTTTCCGCCAGATCCCGCAGGACCTCCCGGAACTTTTCGGGCGGCGGCACGTTGGGGTTGCCCAGGCTGAAATCAAAGACCTTGTCCGGGCCGTGTTCGGCCTTGAGCCGGGCGCCTTCCTCGAACATTTTCCGAATCCAGGAGGAGCGTTCGATGAATGTTTCGATCTTCTGTGCAATAGCGTCAGCGGTCATATGAAAAGGCTCTTTCGCGACTTTGAGTGGAAGGGAATAGGCCGCCGGCCATGGCGCCGGCGGCGGGGCGTTATGCGGCTTCCACCGCCTTGATCTCGGGGATCTCTTTTTTCAGCACGCGCTCGATGCCGTTTCGCAGCGTCATCTGGGACATGGGGCATCCGGCGCAGGCGCCCTGGAGGCGCACCCGGACGACGCCGTCCAGGCCCACATCCACCAGTTCCACATCACCGCCGTCGGCCTGAAGCGTGGGGCGGATTTTTTCCAATGCTTTCTCTACCTTTTCCTTCATGATGGGTCTCCTTGGGTTTCGGGTGTTGTCAAACGACTATTTATCCAATATAAATTCTTTTTTAAAGGTGTCAAACCTCCCCTGCCGGATGGCGGCCCGCATTCGTTTCATGAGGTCGAGGTAGTAGTGGAGATTGTGGATGGTGTTGAGGCGGTAGGCCAGCAATTCCCGGTTCCGGTAGAGGTGGCTCAGGTAAGCCCGTGAATAGTGGCGGCAGGTGTAGCAGCCGCATTGGGGATCGACGGGGCCGGTGTCGGTTTTGAACCGGGCGTTGGCGATGTTGAGGGCCCCGCCGTCGGTGAAAAGCTGGCCGTTTCGGGCGTTCCGGCTGGGCATCACGCAGTCGAACATGTCGGCGCCCATGGCCGCCAGGTTCACCAGGTCCTGTGGCGTCCCTACGCCCATGACGTACCGCGGTTTGTCGTCCGGCAGCAGGGGAAGGGCGTGGTCGGCCATCTCCAGCATCAACTCCTTGGGCTCGCCCACGCTCAGACCGCCCACGGCATAGCCGGGAAAATCAAGGTCGATGAGGGCTTCGGCCGACATCTGCCGCAGATCGGGGTACATTCCCCCCTGGACGATGCCGAACAGGGCGCTGCGGCCGGGGTCGTTTTCCTGCCACCAGGTCCGGCACCGGTCGGCCCAGCGGGTGGTGCGCTCCAGTGCCCGGGAGGCCGCGTCCCGGTCGGCGGGATAGGGGATGCACTGATCCAGGCACATGACGATGTCGGAATCGAGGCAGCGCTGGATCTCGATGGATTTTTCCGGTGTGAGGAGGTGGCTGGAGCCGTCCAGGTGGGACTGGAACCGGGTTCCTTCTTCGGTGATCTTGAAGAGCTTGGCCAGGGAAAAGATCTGGAATCCGCCGCTGTCGGTGAGGATGGGCCGGTCCCAGTGCATAAACTTGTGCAGCCCGTCGAACAGGCGGATGATGTCGCAGCCGGGCCGCAGGTAAAGGTGATAGGTGTTGCCCAGGATAATCTGAGCGCCCAAGGTCTTGAGTTCTTCCGGAGAGACGGCCTTGACGGTTCCCAGGGTGCCTACGGGCATGAAGATAGGGGTTTCGATATCTCCACGGGCCGTGGAAAGAATCCCGGCGCGGGCCCGACCGCTTCGGGCGGTGATGGTGAATCGGTTCATAATCGGTGCATGGGGTGCTTTTCAGGAATGAGCATGGCGCTGAAGCTTCTTTGACGCCGCAGTCCGGGCCGTCGCCTCTGGGAGTCCCGGCCGCGTCAACCCAAGGGCTGATTGGCATATGTCGATAGGTTTCATGTCGAGTTGGGTATCATATTTATATCGATTTGACCACCTTTTGCTCATTCAAAACAGCGAGGGAGAAGAAACGCCGGCAAACCGACGGAACCCCCCGGGATGGATCGACCCGGTCCTCCCCGGCGACATGCGGCCTTCAACTGAACAAATCCGGCTGGACGGGCATTTGGCGATGTGGTACAGAAACCGGATGCTGAGCAGGCGATTCGTTTTACGGGAACATAGAGAGAAGAAATCTTTCCGCTGCCCGAAGCGGCGCTGCGGGAGGCCGTGGTCAACGCCATCGCTCACAAGGACTATTCCAGCGGCAACCCGATCCAGATCAAGGTTTACGATGACCGGATCATGATCTGGAATAACGGTCAGCTGCCTGAAAACTGGACCATAAACGATGCCGAGGAAGTGACGGTGACCGGCGTCAACACCAAACGGCCGGACATCGTCCTCTACGTCAACGGCATCGCCCTTTGCGTTCTGGAGCTGAAGCGCGCCGCCGTGTCCGTGACCGAAGGCATTCGCCAGAACCTCGACAGCCAGAAGAAAGACTTCATCCAGCCCTTTTTTTCCACGGTGCAGCTCGTGATGGCCGGCAACGACACCGAAGGCCTCCGCTACGGCGTGATCGAAACCCGGGAAAAACACTTCCTGACCTGGAAAGAGGCCGGCTCGCCCGACAACCCGCTGGACCGGGCGCTTGGCCAGCTCTGCGGCAAGTGCCTCACCATGGTCTGGCTGGCCAAGTGGATCCGGGAAAACATCCAAAACGCCCGGGTGCTCCTCATCACCGACTCTTCAACCGCAGCCGCATCAACACCGTGGTGGTTTGCACGCTGACCTCCACCCTCAAGCGGGCGTCTTCGCCGGGCAACGTGGCCCTGAAAAAAGGCGAGGCCAATCTGCCCAAAAAAAGCGTCGTGAACATCTCACAGGTTTTCACCGTCAACAAAAGCGATTTGAAGGAGAAGATCGGCATGTTGTCGAAAGCTCCCACGCGACCGGGCGAGGACAAGCAGATATGATGATTTCAGTAATCGATTCATGGACGGCCAGCCTGTTTCCGGCGCCTCACCGGCCCTGCTCAATGAGTTCCCCATAATAATCCAACGTCTGCCGCGCAATACCGGCCCAGCTGAACATGGCCTCCACCCGCTCCCGGGCCGCCTGTCCCATGGCGTTTCGTTTCTCCGGGTCGGCCATGAGCCGGTTGACGGCCGCGGCCAGATCCCGGGCGTATCGATCCGGATCACGGGGATCGGCGTTTTCCGGCCCCACCGACTCGAAAGGGACCAGCAGCCCGGTCTCCTCGTGGACCACCACCTCTCGGATGCCCCCCACGGCGGCGGCCACTACCGGGGTGCGGCAGGCCATGGCCTCCAAATTGATGATGCCGAAGGGCTCGTAAACGGAGGGGCAGACAAACAGGGCCGCGTGGCTGTAAAGGGCGATGAGCTTGGGGATGGGAACCATTTCATCGATCCAGATCACGGGATTCGGCGTGTTTTCCCGCGCCCGGACCACGGCCGCTTTCATTTCCTCGCCGATGGCCGCCGTGTCCGGAGCGCCGGCGCAGAGGACGACCTGAACGCCGGGGTCCAGGCGGGGCAGGGCTTCCACCAGGTGGAGAATCCCCTTCTGGCGGGTGATCCGTCCCACGAATAAGATGAAGGGGACGTCCGGATCGATGCCGTGGGATCGCAGGACCTCCGGCGCTTCGATCTTCCGGAACCGGTCGGCGTCGATGCCGTTGTAGATGACCCGGACCCGGTCGGGGTCCACCCCGTAGAGGCTCTGGACATCGGTCTTCATGGCTTTGGACACGGCGATGATCCCGTCGGCGTTGGCCATGGCCGTCTTCTCCAGCCAGCAGGTGGCCCCGTAGCTGTCCCCCAGTTGTTCCCGTTTCCAGGGCCGGTGGGGCTCCAGGGAATGGGTGGTGAGGACCAGGGGCGCGCCGAGAATTTCCCGGAGCAGGCACCCCGCCAGGTGGGTGTACCATGTGTGGCAGTGGATCACGTCGGCGGCGCCCGCGGACCCGGCCATGACCACGTTCCGGTAGAGGGCGTCGGCCAGCCTGGCTCGGGGCAGGCCCAGGGCGGACAGCCCGGCGGCGCCGGGAACGCCGGTCACCCGCATCCCCGCATCGTCTTGCCTCTGATCGCCGAAGGAAAGCACCTCAATGGCGTGCTCCCCGTCGGACAGGGCCGCCAGCTCCCGGCTCAGATGTTCGACATGGACGCCGGCCCCGCCATAAATGTGGGGCGGATATTCATTGGTCAGCAGAAGGATGTTCATCTATAGATCCATTCTATTAGAGGCATTGTTCAGCCAATGCGCCTAACCTCTCGTTCTCCCCGTCCCCGATATGTTGGGCCGCCGTGGCCGGATCGGTGATTTTATCCCGCAGGGGCGCGCAGCGAATCCTCTTTTCCATGGTCCGTCCTTTATCTGTTGATGATCGACCGGTAAACGTCGATGTATTTTTCCGCCGATTTTTGCCATGAATAGTCTTCGGCCATGGCGGCGCGCACCATATTCCGCCACGTCTCGGGTCGGTCCCGGAAGGTCTCCACGGCCCGCCGGACCGCTTCGTAGAACGGGAAAACGCTGAAGGCGGAGAAGGTGAAGCCGTTCTCGCCGTCCCGAATGGTGTCGGCCAGCCCGCCGGTAAGGCGGACCACCGGCAGGGTTCCGTATCTGAGGCTGTAGATCTGGTTCAATCCGCAGGGCTCGAAGTGGGACGGCATGAGGAAGATGTCGGCCCCGGCCTCGATTTTGTGGGCCAGGGCGTTGTTGAAGCCGATGTAGATGGCCACCTGGTCGGGATGGGCCTGCCGGAGTCCTTCGAAGAAATCCTGGTAGTGGGGATCGCCCGAGCCCAGCAGGATGAGTTGGGTTCCCAGTTGAAGGATGTGCTCGGCGCAGTCGACCATCAAGTCCATCCCTTTCTGCTGAACAAAGCGCGCCACCATGCCGATGAGGGGGACGTCGTCTGTGTCCGGCAGACCGTATTCGGCCCGCAGCCGCGACTTGATCTCCCGCTTGCCCGACAGGTCTTCGGCGGCGTAATGGATGCCGTAGGTATGGGGATCGACCTCCGGGCGCCACTCGTCGTAATCGACGCCGTTGAGGATGCCGTGGAGATCGGCCTTGCGGTTTTCCAGGGACCCCTGAAGGCCGTAGCCGAATTCGGTCTCCCGGATCTCCCGTGCGTAGGTTTCGCTCACCGTGGTGACGGCGTCGGCGAAGTGGATGGCGCTCTTGCTCAGGTTGATTTGCCCGTAGAACTCGAAGTCGTAGGTGTAGTAGCTCCGGGGCAGGGTGAGAATCGGCCAGTGGTCCTCGGTGAACCGGCCCTGATAAGAGAGGTTGTGGATGGAATAGACCACCCTGGGCAGCGGATCGAAAAAGGGGTCCCGCCGATACATCCCGTAGATGAGCTTCAGGATCGCGGGCATAGCCGCCGTCTGCCAGTCGTTGCAGTGGATGACGTCGGGCAGAAATCCCAGCCCCCGGCACGCCTCCATGGCCGCCTTGCAGAAGAAGACGAACCGCTCCAGGTTGTCGGGGTAGTCCCAATCGCCGATGCCGTAAAGACCGTCCCGGAAGAAGAATTCCTCGTTGGCGATGAAATAGACCGGCGCGCCGCCGCCGTCGGTTTTCCAGAGGTCGGCTGCCCGGAGGCCGTTGTGCATCCCCACGGTGAACTTGCGGGCCCGCTCCAGGGGGGCCGCCCCCGTGTCGAGGTTGAAGTACCGGGGCATCACGGCCCGGATGTCGTGGCCCAATTTGCTGATGGCCGGGGGCAGTGCCCGGGCCACGTCGGCGAGACCGCCGGTCTTGGCGAAGGGGGCGATTTCAGGCGAGAGGTAGAGGATTTTCAAAGGGGATTCCTTCCTTTTTTAAGCCACCTACGAGGTTTTGAAAACCTCGTAGGTCTTTTTTCCTTTTAGATCGGCGTCGGTAGGCTTTTTCGCGGTTCCACCCGCCCGCTCCGGTACGCCTCCAGCAGCTCCATCAGTTCATCGATCTGCATCTGAACGGCTTTGCCTTCGTCGGTCTCCCGGATGCGCCGCCGGGCCGTGTTGGTCTCGACAATCTCGGTGGTGTAGTGGATGCCCAGCGCCCGCACCGGGTTGCTGGGACCCGATTCCACCCGATGGTGGGTGGACAGGAGCAACCCGTAGGAGTTGAACACCAAGGTGTAGCCGGCGATGCCGGTGGTCTGCTGGTAGACCTCGGCGAATCCGCCGTCGATGACGATGAGCTTGCCGCCGGCCTTGACCGGGCTTTCGTTCTTTTTCACCTTCACCGGCACATGGCCGTTGATGATGTGGCCCGTATCCGGATTCACGCCGAATTCCGTCAGGATCTTCCGGGCGATCCGCTCCGAATCCCGGAGGCTGTAATAGACGTTCCGTTCCTCGGCGTGGGTCGCCTCGTCCTCGACGAAATACCGCTCGAAGGCGGCCATCTTCGACTTTCCGAAAAGGGGCGACCGAAGCCCGCACCAGAGGTACCACATGACGTCCTGGCCCGCCAGCCGTTCCGCCGAACCATCGGGCCGGAAGAAACCGTCCCGGCAGCGCCGGGTGAAAGCGTTCATGAGGGCCCGGCCGGTCACGGGGATCTCCTCAACGGCGAATGCCTGGAAATTCCCGTCTTCGTCCATGGGGATGCAGCCGTGGTAGAGGAGGTTGCCGTTGTGGACCCGGTGGATGGCGCCGTTGTCGAAAAGAAACCGGGCGTGGGCCTGGAGCCGGTTGGAGTGGAGAAAGGCGGACCGCAGCTTGTCCACAACCTCGGCCTCCTCCGGCGTCAGATCGAAGGGCCGGGCCGGATCCACAGTGGGAAACCGGCCGTCTTTAAGCGGGTGAATCTCGCCGTCGATGCGGACCGTTCCGGCGTCGAGGTCCATCTTGTCCAGCAGCAGCCGGTCGGCCATGGCGTAATCGGGCCGGCGGCCGATGATCCCGGCCTCCAGCTTGAACTGGATGACGGTGATGGCCTTGTGCATCCGGGCGATGAGGGTCTTTTCGAAGGCGGCGTGGGCCGTCGTGTCCATGGCTTTCGGCATGAAGAGGCTGCACGGGTCGTCGCCGTAGGCCGACATGGCGAAGGAGGCCAGGGGCAGCAAACTGACGGCGTATCCGTGTTCGATGGTGGCCATGTGGCCGTACCGGAGACTGATCCGGATCACGTTGGCGACGCAGGCTTCGGAGCCGGCCGCGGCCCCCATCCAGAGGATGTCGTGGTTGCCCCACTGGACGTCGACGCTGTGGTAGGCGAGCAGGTGATCCATGATCCGGTCGGCGGCCGGACCCCGGTCGAAGATGTCTCCCACCACGTGGAGGTGGTCGATGGCCAGCCGCTGGATGGTCCGGGCCAGTACGCGGATGAGCTGATCGGCGTTCCCCGTTTCAACGACGCCGTCGATGAGGGACCGGTAATAGTCGGCCTTGTCCCGGAGCTGCTCCTGTTCGTAGAGGAGTTCCTCCACGATCTCGGAAAACGGGTCGAGGAGCAGCCGCCGGACCTTGACCCGGCTGTACTTGGACGACACCACCCGCAGGACGGCGATCATCCGCCGGAGGATGTCCCGCCGCCATGCGTCCTTGTCGGCGGCGGCCCGGAGCATGGAAGACAGGTTCCGGTCCGGGGCGTAGATCAGGGCCCCCAGGGCGGAGCGGTCGGCCTCCGCCATGTCGTCGCCGAAGAGTTCGTCGATCTTCCGCCGGATGGAGCCCGAAGCGTGGCTCAGCACCGACCGGAAAGCCTCATACTCTCCGTGGATGTCCGAGATGAAGTGCTCGGTCCCCTTGGGCAGGTCGAGACGGGCCCGGAGGTGGAGGATCTCGGTGGAGACCGCCTCCGCCGTGGGATAGAGCCGGGCCATGTAATCGAGGTGTCGATCCGCCGCGTCCATCAGATCACCGCGCTGTCGGGGATGACGCCGTTTTGGCCAGCGGATAGAGGCGCATGCCCCGCCCGCCGCCCATGACGTTGTTCATGTTCATATGTGTTTGCCTCCTTTCGTTTCCCTGTAACCTGTGAGGGATAGCCGGGTTGGGGTAGGGGCGAAAGATTTTTCGCCCCTACAGGTCCGATTCTAAAACAGCGGTCGTCCGGTCATTTCGTTCGGCTGTTCGATGTCGAGAATTTTCAGCAGCGTCGGGGCCAGGTCGCAGAGCCTGCCGTCCGTTCTCAGATCAACGTCCCCCATCCCGCAAACGATCACCGGCACGGGATTGGTGGTGTGGGCCGTCATGGGGGAGCCGTCATCCAGCATCATGCACTCGGCGTTGCCGTGGTCGGCGGTGATGATGACCGCGCCGCCCCTGTCGAGGGCCGCCTCGGTGACTTCGCCGCAACACGCATCCACCGCCTGGACCGCCTGGACCGCCGCGTCGAAGACGCCGGTGTGGCCCACCATGTCGCCGTTGGCGTAATTGGCGATGATAACGTCGTACCGGTCGGAGGCCACGGCCGCCAGCAGCTTGTCGCGCACCTCGTAGGCGCTCATCTCCGGCTTCAGGTCGTAGGTGGCCACCGACGGCGACGGAACGAGGATGCGCTCTTCGTTTTGGAACGGGGTTTCGTTGGAGTTGTTGAAGAAAAAGGTGACGTGGGCGTATTTTTCGGTTTCAGCGCACCGAAGCTGACTCAGCCCATGGTCCGCAAGGACCTTTCCGAAAATATTCCGCTGGGCCTTGGGTCCGAAGGCAACGCCGAAATTCCCGCCGTCGTAGTACTCGGTGAATCCCACATATTTCAAATCGCCGATCGCTTTCCGGTCGAATTCATTCCACTCCGCGTCCGTGAAGGCATGGGTCATTTCCCGGGCCCGGTCCAGGCGGAAGTTGAAATTGACAATGGCGTCGCCGTCCTGGATGCCGGGAAACCCGTCGATGATCCGGGGCTTGATGAACTCGTCGTTCTCGCCCGCGGCGTAAGCCGCATCGATCGCGTCTTCCCAATCCGCATGGGCCGCGCCTTCGGCATCAGCAAGGCCGTCATAGGCGATTTTGACCCGCTCCCACCGTTTGTCCCGGTCCATGGCGTAATACCGGCCGATGATGGTCCCGATGCGCCCGACGCCGGCCGCTTTCATTCCGTTCATCAGTTCGCCGATGTACCCCTTGCATGATCGGGGCGGCGTGTCCCGGCCGTCGGTGAAGACATGGATGTAGACGTTGTCGAACCCCATTTTCCCGCAGAGCGTCAACATCGCATTGCAGTGGCGCGTCACCGCGTGGACGCCCTGGTCCTGGACCAGCCCCATGAGATGAAGGGCGGAGCCGTTCTTTCGGCAGTGATCCACCGCGCCCCGAAGGGCGTCGTTCTCGTAGAACGACCCGTCCTCGACGGCATTGTCGATCCGGATCAGCATCTGGGGCACGATCCGGCCCGCGCCGATGTTCAGGTGGCCCACTTCGCTGTTGCCCTGGTTGCCGTCCGGCAGGCCGACGTTGAGGCCGTGGGCCTTGAGGGTTGCGTTGGGATATGTCGAGAGGAATTTGTCCATGTAGGGCGTCTTTGCGGCGGCGATGGCGTTGCGCCCGTCCGGCGGCGCCGCGCCCCAGCCGTCCAGGATAATCAGGCATACGGGTTTTTTTGCAGGCATTTCTTACCTTTCCCAGGCAGGGGCGAAAGATGTTTCACCCCTACGAATTGTGTCAATTTCGTTCAGCTCCGATTCCAATAGCACCATCTTTAGAAAATTCCCACCTTGCCGTCGCGCCAGGCCTGGAGGAGGACGTCGTAGTCGACGGTCCGGCCCCGGCCTTCTTCGTCCGCCAGTTTGGGTTTGGGCGATCCGGGACGGGCCAGCCACAAATCGGGATCCTCGGGCTCGGCGATGCGGGGTTCGCACCGTTTCATAAGCCCGGTTCCCTGGAGGCGGGCCATGACCCGGTCCTGGGTGGCGGCCAGGTCGTCGAGCACCTGCCGGGGCGTGCCCCGGCCCCGGACCGCCGCGTCGATGCGGGTCCACCAAAGCTGGGCCAGCTTGGGGTAGTCGGGCACGTTGTTCCCGGTGGGGGTCCAGGCGTTCCGGGCCGGGCTCCGGTAGAACTCCACCAGACCGCCCAGCTTGGGGGCCGCTTTCGTCATGGCCTCGGACTGGAGGTCGCTCTCCCGGATGGGGGTCAGGCCCATCAGGGTTTTCTTGAGCGAAACGGTCTTGCAGGTGGTGAACTGGGCGTAGAGCCATGCCGCCTGGCGACGCTTCACCGGTGTGCTGTTGAGCAGGGTCCAGGCGCCGCAGTCCTGGTAGCCGAGCTTCATGCCCTCCTGCCAGTAAGCGCCATGGGGGGACGGCGCCACCCGCCATCGCGGGGTCCCGTCATTGTTGACCACGGGCAGCCCTTTCTTGAGCAGATCCGGCGTAAACGCGGTATACCAGAAGATCTGCTGGGCGATGCGGCCCTGGCCCGGGACCGGACCCGATTCCGAGAAATTCATCTTCAGGGCCTCGGGCGGCGCGTAGTTTTTGAGCCACTCCAGGTATTTCCGGAGGCCATAAACCGCCGCCGGGCTGTTCAACGCCCCGCCCCGGCTGACGCTGGAGCCCACCGGATGGCAGTCTTCAACCCGGATGCCCCATTCGTCCACCGGCAGGCCGTTGGGAAGCCCCGGATCGCCCACCCCGGCCATGGAAAGCCAAGCGTCCTACACGACGCTCTTCCGATCTGGGCTCTTTTCGCCGTAGTCCATGTGGCCGTAGACCTTCCGGCCATCTAGCACTTTCACGTCGTTGGTGAAAAACGCGGCGATGTCTTCGTAAGCTTTCCAGTTGACCGGAACGCCCAGATCATATCCGTATTTCGCGAGAAACCGGTCCTTCAGCTCCGGTCGCTGGAACCAGTCGTACCGGAACCAGTAGAGGTTGGCGAATTGCTGGTCCGGGAGCCCGTAGACCTTGCCGTCGGGCCCGGTGGTGAAGCTGAGCCCGATGAAGTCGTCCAGGTCGAGGGAGGGCAGGGTGAAAAGGCGGCCTTCGCCCTCGATCCAGTTGGTCAGGGGAACGGCGGCGTCGTACCGGTAGTGGGTCCCCAGAAGGTCCGAATCGTTGACGTAGGCGTCGTAGAGGTTCCGGCCCGTGCGCATCTGCATCTGGAGCCGCTCGACGAGGTCTCCCTCCCGGATCAGGTCGTGGACCACGGTGATGCCGGTGATCTCCCGGAAGGCCCGGGCCAGAAACCGGGCTTCGTAAACATGGGTGGGGATGGTCTCGGAGACCACGTAGATTTCCTGCCCCCGGAAGGGCTCGGCGGCCCGCATGAAGAAGTCCATCTCCGCCATCTGCGCCTCTTCAGAGAGGGTGGAGGGCGAAAATTCCCCGGCCACCCAGCGGCGGGCCGCCGCCTCCTGGAGGTTGAAAGACCGGGCCGCCCGGGCCGACGGCAACGGCGGCTGGATCGACGCCAGCCCCAGGGCGGCCGCGCCCTTGAGGAAGGCCCGGCGGTTCAGTCCCCTCCGGCGCTTTTCATTGAATTGTGTGGACATGGGGACCTCCTATCGGAAATGGATGTTTCCGGGATCCTGCAGGACCAGGTAGAGCAGACCGGCAAGAATCGCCCCGATGATGGGGCCGACCACCGGAATCCAGGCGTATCCCCAGTCGCTGTCCCGCTTGCCCCCGGGCATGGGGAGGATGGCGTGGATGATCCGGGGACCGAGGTCCCGGGCCGGGTTGATGGCGTATCCGGTGGTTCCTCCTAAAGACAGGCCGATGGCCAGCACCAGAAGACCCACGGGCAGCGCGTCCAGGGCGCCGAGACCGAAGACCGACACCGCCAGAAAGAGAACGGCAAAGACCAGGACGAAGGTTCCGACGATCTCGCTCGCGAGATTTGAAAGGGTGTCCCGGATGGCCGGGGCCGTGCAGAAGGTGGCCAGCTTCAGGTCGGTGTCCTTGGTGACGGCGTAATGGGGCCGGTAGAAGAGCCACACCAGGAACGCGCCGATGAAGGCCCCCAGGAACTGAGCCGCGATGTAGGCGGGCACGCTGGCCCATTCGAATTTGCCGGCGATGGCCAGCCCGATGGTGACGGCCGGATTGATATGGGCGCCGCTGAAGGCCGCCACGGTGAAGACGGCCACGAACACGGCCATGCCCCATCCCCAGGTGATGACGATCCAGCCGGCGTTGTTGCCTTTGGTGCCGGTCAGGACCACATTGGCGACCACGCCGTTGCCCAGCAGAACCAGCAGGGCGGTGCCGATGAGTTCTCCGAGAAAGGGATTCATGTTTTTTTCCTTTGGCAAGATGGTTTCATAATTTAAAATACCCCCCTACCTTGGCGACGGGGACTGGAGACGCAACCCTGGCGACGGGGCGTGGTGTAGTAGAGACGCAATGCATTGCGTCTCTACGTCTTCGCCCATCCTTTCGCCCGCTCCACGGCCCGCTGCCAGCCGCGGAGGCACTGGTCCACCTTCTCCTGGGACTGGCTGAGCTGGAATGAGCGGTCTTCTCGCCAGAATGACTTGATCTGGTCGGTGTCTTTCCAGACGCCCACGGCCAGGCCGGCCAGGAAGGCGGCGCCCATGGCGGTGGTCTCGACGTTTTCGGGGCGGCTGACGGTCACCCCGAGGATGTCGGCCTGGAACTGGCAGAGGTAATTGTTGGCGCTGGCGCCGCCG
>JAABTD010000329.1 GCA_011390065.1 Desulfobacteraceae bacterium | reverse complement strand
CGGCCAGGGGTGTTCCGTCAGCCGGTTCACGGCGGTTTCTTCGAACCCGTTGATCCCTTTCCCCATGCGGCGGCTGAAGTCTTTGAGGAAATGGTAGGCGATGGGCAGGATGTCGGTTTTGCGCTCCCGGAGGGGCGGCAGGACGATGGGATAGACGTAGATCCGGTAATAGAAATCCTCCCGGAAGATCCCGTTTTCGACCATTTTCTTCAGGTCCCGGTTGGTGGCGAAGATGAGCCGGACATCGACGGCGCGCCGGCGGGTCGATCCCAGGGGAAGCGCCTCCCGGGTTTCCAGAAAACGGAGCAGTTTCCCCTGGATCTCCACGCTGATGTTGCTGATTTCGTCCAGAAACACCGTGCCGCCGTCGGCCTGGGCGAAAATGCCCTCCTTGTCCCGGTGCGCCCCGGTGAAGGCCCCCTTCACATGGCCGAAGAGTTCGCTCTCCAACAGGCTTTCCGACAAAGCGCCGCAGTCCACCGCGAAAAAGACGCCCTCCTTCCGGCGGCTGTTGGCGTGGATGGCCCGGGCCACCAGCTCCTTGCCGGTGCCGCTTTCCCCGTAGAGCAGCACCGTGGCGTCCGTGGGCGCCACCTTGCCCACCATGGAGACGACCCCCTTGATCTTGGGACTGTCGCCGATGAGCTGGTGGGAAACCGGGCGGGGGATGGTCTCCTGTCCGCTGAGGCGGCGGTTCTGGAGGAGGGTTTCCCGTTCGGACAGGGCCTGGATCACCACCGACCGCAGTTCGTGGGGGGTGAAGGGTTTGGGCAGATAGTCGAAGGCCCCCAGCTTCATCACCTCCACCGAGGAGGAGACCGACGCATACCCGGTGATGACGATGACCATGGTCTCGGGCGACATCTCCTTGACCCGCCGCAGCACCTCCATGCCGCCCAAGCTGCTCATCTTCAAATCGGTGATCACCACGTCGAACGTCGTCTCTTCCACCCGCTTCAGGGCTTCGCGGCCGTTGACGGCGTATTCCGCGGCGTAATCCATCCGGGCCAGGATCTTGACGCAGGTCTTGCAGATGTTGATCTCGTCGTCGACGATGAGAATCCGGGGGGTCCGGTCAGGCATCCAGGTCGCCTCCGGCACGGGGCAGGGTGATGGTAAAGACCGTCCCCTTGCCCGGTTCGCTCTCCACCTCGATGGCGCCGCCGTGCTGTTCCACGATGCCGTGGGTGATGGCCAGGCCCAGGCCGGTGCCGGTCTCCTTGGTGGTGAAGAAGGGGTCGAAAATGCTGTCCAGCTTTTCCGAGGGGATGCCGTGACCGGTGTCCTGGATGGCGATGACCGCTGTTTTCCGGGACGGGACCCAGTCGGTCCGGACCCGGATCTGACCGTCCGCTTCGGTGGCTTCGACGGCGTTGAGCAGGAGATTGATCAACGCCTGCTGAATCTGCCCTTTGTCCACCCGCATGAGGGGGATCTCGCCGGAGAAGTGGTAATCGATCCCCACGTCCTTGAAGGCGGCCTGCTTCTTGGTCAGCAGGATGCTTTCTTCGACGATGTCGTTGATCTTGTGCTCCCGTTTTTCCGGCTTGGTCTGACGGGCGAAATCCAGCAGACTGGTCACGATCTTGCGGCACCGGAGGGTTTCCCGGGCGATGGTTTCCAACTCCTCGAACATGGGGTCCGAGGCCTCGATGTCTTCCTGCATCAACAGGGCCGTGGTCAGAATGGTGGTCAGCGGGTTGTTGACCTCATGGGCCACCCCTGCGGAAAGACGTCCGATGGAGGCCAGTTTTTCCTGTTGCATCATGAGTTTTTGAAGGTTGATGTCCCTGGTGATGTCCCGGGAAATCTCGATGGCGCCGATGACCTTGCCGTTATCCAGGAGAGGATAGCAGGAGATGGAATAGAAGATTTTGTTGTTGTCCTTGTCCAGATGGACATGGGTGGTCTGGGAGGGCCGACGGCTTTCCAGGGTCAGGATCAGCGGGCAGGGATGCTCTTCGCCGGAACAGGGGGTGTTCTGATGGTGGGTGATTTCGTAACAGTAGCGGCCGACGGCGTTCTCCCGTTCAAGGCCGAATTTTTCCAGCATGGGGTCGTTGATGTCCAGAACCCGGTAGTCCGACCCGATGACCATGATGTCCTCCTGGATCAGTTCGTTCATGATCACGTCATGGATCGCCCTGGTTTCAAGGGGGATGGCCGATGGACTGGCGTTTTTGCTGCTCATGGGGTGCTCCTTTGAGGGATGGGGCTGATAAAAAGGTTCGGAAGGTTTCCGCCGGTTTTCAAAATAATATGACCGGCCTGATGCGTCAACCGCTTTGGCCCGGGACAATGAGACATGGATTGGAAATCCGGGAGGATAAAAAAATAATTGACAATCCCGCACTTTCTTGACTAATACAGTCGAGAAAATTGACTTATGCTTGTTACACAAAAGACACAATATGCACTTCGGGCCATTTTCGAACTGGCCAAGCACCGAGAAGCCGGCCTGCGGAAAATTTCCGACATCGCCCGGGCCCAGGCTATTCCGGAACGGTTTTTGGAGGTGATTCTCAGTCAGTTGAAACGCAGCGGGTTTGTGATGTCGAAACGGGGACGCCATGGCGGGTACCAGCTGATGACGCCTCCCGACCTTATCAGCGTGGGCGACATTCTCAGGTTCATGGAACAAAGCGAACGCCCGCTCCACTGCATCGCCTGCATCTCGCGGTGCCAATGCCCCCTGGACGGCGGGTGCGCCTTCAGGCCCATGTGGAATCAGATCGAAAACGCCATTTATCACATCTATGACCACACCACCATACAGGACCTGATCAACAACGAAACGGATTGCGCCGCATATGCCAACGGGTGAGGCCCTCTATCATATGAACACGATTTTAGAAACGGATCGCCAACGTTAAGGAAGAGACATGAAGAAAGGAAGATCACGGTTTCGATGGGCGGGAATCTTGACAGGAATTGCGCTGGTCTCAATTTGCGGGATTTCGGCCCAGGGCATTCAAGCGCTCGGCGGCAAACCGGCCGGACGGGCCGACGTTATTATCATCGATACGCTCCATGCGTTCGGGGATCTGGAACGGCCGGATGTCGCGTTTTTCCACGACCGGCACACCGACGCCCTGGAGAAACAGGGCAAAAGCTGCGATGCGTGCCATCTGTCCGAGAAGCGGTTCAAGATGGTTCCGGACACCCTGGAGGCGGCCATCAAGCGGGTGGATCACCTCTCGCCCAAGTTCAAGCGGCTTAAGGACCAGGGGCGCAAAGAGGTCATGGACATCTATCATGACGAGTGCATCGGCTGCCACAACCGGATGGCCGACGAGGGACACGAAAGCGGCCCCGTCACCTGCGGCGAGTGTCATCAGGCGGAGCCTCCGGCGGCGTCGAACCGGGCGGACATGGGCATGGACCGGTCCCTCCATTACCGGCATGTCAAGGCCCAGGATAAAAAGTGCGAGATGTGCCACCACGACTACGACCCCCTGAAGGACACGCTCTACTACGCCAAGGGCGAAGAAGGGACCTGCCGCTACTGCCACGAGCAGGAGACCGAGGAGAACCGGATCTCCATGCGGCTGGCCTCCCACATCTCCTGCCTCGACTGCCACCGGAAGACCCTCGAGAAGGAACAGGTCGCCGGTCCGGTCCGGTGCGGCGGATGTCATGATCCCGAGATGCAGAAAAAGATCGAAAAGGTGGATCCGATTCCGAGGATGGAGCGGAACCAGCCCGACGCCCTGATCGTCAAAATCAGCGAGGGCGGAGAGATGGCCGCGCCGGACAATAACCGGATGGCGGCGGTCCCCTTCGATCACAAGGCCCACGAGACCTACAATGACACCTGCCGGGTCTGCCACCACGAAGAGATGACGTCGTGCAGCAGTTGCCACCCCCTGCTGGACACCAAGACCGAAGGCTCGGTCAACCTGGCCCAGGCCATGCACCAGCTCAAAACCGACGCCAGCTGCATCGGCTGCCACAGCGAGCAGCAGGAAGCCAAAGAGTGCGCCGGGTGCCACGGCTTCATGGCCAAACACCGGAAACAGCCCGACGCCTTCTGCACCACCTGCCACATGACGCCGACGGCGGAGCTGGCCGAAGGAACGACCCCGGAGGCCATGAAGGGACTGGCCCAGGCCCAGCTGGCGGCCCGGACCCCGGTGGAGGGCACTTACGAGACGGAAGACATCCCGGAGACGGTGACCATGGGCGTAATGGCCCAGGACTACGAGCCGGCGAAGATGCCGCATCGGAAAATCGTGACGTCCATGGTAAAAAAGATCGGGGACAACAAGCTGGCCGCCCATTTTCATCAGGAAAAGGGGACCCTCTGCCAGGGCTGTCACCATAATGCCCCGCCGTCCAAAAAACCGCCCCGGTGTTCGAGCTGCCACGGCAAGCCCTTTGATCCGCTCCAGCCCGACATGCCGGGCCTCAAGGCCATTTATCACGACCAGTGCATCGGCTGTCACG
>JAABTD010000115.1 GCA_011390065.1 Desulfobacteraceae bacterium | reverse complement strand
GGTCCCCGCTCTCCTTGAGGAATTCCGAAACCCGGACCGCCACACGGCGGGTCCGCTCGTCGATGACCAGGTTCCGGTCGAAATCCTTCGGATTGTAGATCCGGTCTTCGATTTCATGCCCCTGGTCGTCGATCTGGCCCTTTTGGGGGCGGAAGCCGTTCACGTCCACGTCCAGGTGGACCTTGATCACCTTGTAGGGGGCCAGAAAGCCGTCCCGGATGCCCTGTTTCAGGGAGTAGGTGTAGACCGGCTCTTTGAAATAATGGATGTTGGAGACGTATTCGGTCTCCTTGGGCGTGGCGGTGAGACCGATCTGGGTCGCGCCGGAGAAATATTCCAGGATCTCCCTCCAGGCCGAATCCTCGGCCGCGCTGCCCCGGTGGCATTCGTCGATGACGATCAGATCGAAGAACCCGGGGGACAACTCCTTGAACAGCTTCTGGCGTTCCTCGGGGCCGGTGATGGCTTGGTAAAGCGCCAGGTAGATTTCATAGGACGTGTCGATGCGTCGGTGCTTGGGGTCCACGGCCGTGGGCAGCCGCACCTCCTCGCCGTCGGCCCGTTCGATGGTCTTGGATTTGGCGCTCAGTTTGGCCATGGCCGGGCCGAACGGCCTGAAATCGTTGACCATGGTCTGGTCCACCAGGATGTTCCGGTCGGCCAGAAAGAGGATGCGCTTCTTGACCCCGGCTTTCCAGAGCCGCCAGATGATCTGGAAAGCGGTGAAGGTTTTGCCCGACCCGGTGGCCATGACCAGCAGGATGCGGTTTTGCCCCATGACCACCGCCTCCACGGTCTTGTTGACGGCGATGCGCTGGTAATACCGGGGCTCCTTGCCGCCCCCGTCGTCGTGGTAGTTCTGGAGGCAGACCGCCTCCTGGTCCGGTGTGAGTCCTTTCCATGCCCGGTATTTGGCCCACAGGGTTTCCGGCGACGGAAAGGCGTTCAGCGGCAATTGGGTTTCCATGGCGGCGTCGCCGCCCGTCCGGTCGTGGAACAAAAACCCGTCGCCGTTGGAGGAAAACACGAAGGGAATGTCCAGGGTCCGGGCGTAGTCGAGGGCCTGCTGCATCCCGCCGCCCACTGGATGACTGTTGTCCTTGGCCTCGATCAGGGCGATGGCAATGTTGGGCTTGTAATATAAAATGTAATCCGCCCGCTTGGCCTTGCCCCGCGTCACCAGCTTGCCCCGGACGATGATCCGCCCCTTGGTGAACCCCACTTCTTCCCGGATCTGCGACATGGGGTCCCATCCGGCGTGCGCCAATGCCGGCGTAATGAACTTGGTGCAGATGTCGCGTTCGCTGAGGGATGATTTGTTCATGGATATGGAACCCGGTTTGTTTGTGCTGATGAATGTTCAGGAGGGATATTTGCCATTAATGGGGGGCGTTGTCAATATCAGACGGCTTTTCGTTTAGCGAGTTCTCCCTGCCCCACAGGATGTCGTCGGCGATGATGCTCAACTCTTTTTTTATCTGATCCCGATCAATGGGCATGGCCCACTTGATAATATCGATATAAGCCGGCGGGAGTGATTTGATGATCTCCGAGATTTTCAACACATCCAGACCCAGCTCTTTTTCTTTTGCCGATTGAACGATTTCCGGCCATTGAAAATCAGTGTTTTTTGCTATCATCCAAATATCGGCGATGTCTTTGGGCTCGAAGCGATAAACAGCGCTGAGTTTGTTTGATAGAATGTTCAGGACATTATCGACTTTCCCGAAGGGCGCAACCCAATCGACCCCACCCAGGCGTTCCGCGACGTCGTTAATAAGTTCGATTTTAAGGCGGCATTCCTGCGCTTGGGGACGACTGCTGACAGCAAACTGGCAGTAGGATTCCTCAACGATCACCGAATCCGCATGAAAAATAAACGTGTCCGGGGCCTGTTTTTGTTGAAGCTCTCGCAGGATCTTTTTGACATGGCCCGCGTACCCCGGATCGGCGTTGACGAAAAAATCGAGGTCATCCGAGTAGCGGTGGTGGAAGTAGCACCTACTCAGCGCCGTGCCGCCGGTCAGATAAAATGGGGTATTCAGATGGGTCACGATTTTCAGGATCCCATCTTGAAGGGGGTAGAGGCTGGTTGTGTAATATTCGTGCGGCGTAATCATATTTCCGCCTCATGGAGTCGCTTCGGAGTTTGGAGATGATGTCCTCCCTCAGCATCCGTTTGATCACCTGAATGGGAAGGGATTCCAGTATCTCATACCAGGACAGCCTTTCCAGTATTCTCACATAAAGCATTTCACGGGAGAAATGATGTAAAGATTCTTTCTCTCCCGTGAGGAAGGCAATGAGGTCGTCGCTATCGACGTTGTAGTCCCAAATGATGCGTTTTAGTGGCGTATCCAACATATTTCCCGCTGAGATTCAGATGCTTGCAAGCGTACGATGATCCGCCCCCTGGTGAACCCCATTTCCTCCCGGATCTGCGACATCGCGTCCCGTCCGGCGCCCGCCAAGGCCGGCGTGATGAATTCGGTGCAGATGTCGCGTTCGCTGAGGGATGATGTGTTCATGGCGCCTTGATCGTTCAGGTTATGCGGCCACGGTTGTCTATCGGTCCGGCTTGAACAGATTTCGGTGTTGAATGTGAACGGTCTATAACGACAAATTGCCATTAATGGGAATCAATGTCAATTTATCCAGAATAATCGGGTAAAAAAAGCTACACTGGAAGCACCCCGGACGCCTCCCCAAGCGCCGCCCGCATCTCCCGTCTCAATGCGTCGCTCTCTTCCCGCCGGGGTTGCCCCCGCCGCCATGACAGCATGCCGGCGATGACGCCCCGCTCTTTTTGGAATCGACATCCGGCAGGGGATGAATTATGATGGGAGCCCCATGACGCAAACGGAAACCCATAGCATCACCAGCCGGTTAAAGGCCATTCGACAAAACAAGGCCTGATCCGGTCGGAACCGCGGGCATCCAGCGCTATGAGACATCCCGCACCGGGGAT
The DNA here is from genome assembly GCA_011390065.1 of Desulfobacteraceae bacterium. GTDB lineage: Bacteria > Desulfobacterota > Desulfobacteria > Desulfobacterales > JAABSP01 > JAABTD01. The sequence goes on along the minus strand of JAABTD010000115.1, from coordinate 12,378 downwards.
CCAATCGCGGAATTTTGAGGATATCACATGAAAAACACGGACTGGATGGCGTCTTTGGGTCGGTACATGGCCGACACGGATTTCGATTTCGGCGGAATCGATTTCATGCAATTGCTGGGGGACCTCGACCAGGGCGTTCTCATGACGGATACCGAAGGGATCATCATATTCTACAATGAAACCATGGCCAAGATCGACGACCTGGACCCGTCCGACGCCCTGGGCAAGAAGATCACCGATGTCTATGAATATCTGAATGATTCCTCCATGTGCATGCGCTGCATCAAGCACCAGCGGCCCATCGTCAACTATTCGCTGTCCTATCGCTCCAAAAACACTTCGGCGTTCAACACCATCGAAAGCGTCTTTCCCCTCTTCAGGGACGGAAAGCTGATCGGCACCTTCTGCATCTGCAAAGACTTCAACATGATCGAGCGCACCATCCCCTCGTTTCTCAACCGGGAAAAAAAGCGGATTCTGGGGGACGGGACCCGCTATTCCTTCGAGGACATCATCGGGGGAACCCACGAAATCCGGCAGGCCGTCAAGCTGGCGAAGATGGGCGCCCAATCCCCATCGCCCATCATGCTGTTCGGCGAGACCGGCACCGGAAAAGAGCTGTTCGCCCAGGCGATCCACAATTATTCCGACCGGGGGGACCGGCAGTTCATCGCCATCAACTGCGCCGCCATCCCGGAAAACCTTCTGGAAGGCATTCTGTTCGGCACCACCAAAGGGGCTTTCACCGGGGCCATGGACAAATCCGGCCTGTTCGAAAAGGCCGGCGGCGGCACCTTGTACCTGGATGAAGTCAATTCCATGCCCCTCGGATTGCAGGTGAAGATGCTCCGGGCCATCCAGGAAAAGAAAATCCGGCGGGTGGGGTCCGTAGACGAGATCGACAGCGACGCCAAAATCATCAGCTCGTTGAACCGGGAGCCCCAGGAGAGCATCAAGGAAGGATTGCTGCGGATCGATCTGTTTTACCGTCTCGGTGTGGTCTATATCCGGATTCCACCGCTGAGGGAGCGCCGGCTCGACATCGAGGAGCTGACCCGCCATTTTATCCACAAAAGCGCCAAGTCCCAGGGCAAGCGGGTCAGGGCGGTGTCCGGCGGGGTGATGGCGTTTTTCTGGCGGTATCACTGGCCCGGAAACGTGCGGGAGCTGGAGCATATCATCGAAGGGGCCATCAGCATCGCCGGCGACACCACGACCATCCGCCGCAAGCATCTGCCGTCCCACCTGCTGGGGGCCGTGGACGGCCCGGCCGATGCCGATTACACCGCGTCGACGGTCGCCGATTGGTCCGCCCCGTCGACCGCCGTCTCCCCGATGGCCGCCGGCGCCGTCCATCGGCGGTACGATCTGGACAAGGAAGCGATCGCGAAGGCCGTGCATGCGGCCCCGTCCCTTTCCGCAGCGGCCCGTCAACTGGGCATATCCCGCCAACTCCTGAATTACAAGATGAAAAAATTCGGATTGAAGCCGTAGGTTGTTTGCTGTAAAAATTGTAAAAATTTTTACAAATTTTTACGCAATTTTACATGGTTTTTCAGCCGACGCCTCTTTTATTCTCCTGCCCTCGTTTCATCCCCCTCGCCGTTTTCTACTCTAAATTTCCTGAAGCTTACTCATGGCACGGCTATTGCTTTCATAAAAAGAGATACGGCCGGGCCCGGCCAAAGCATCGAGATCTCGACCGAATGAAAGGAAACCAAGCGCATCATGACGGAACCTTCAAAAACAGAGCAGGTGGAACGGATCATCGACAAGGCCGTCGAATTCGGCGCCGACCTGGCCGGCGTCGCTCCGGTGGAAACCCTGAAAACGTCCCCGTCCCACCGGGTCAACCCGCGGATTCCCGCCTACAACGGCGTCGGGACCCGGGAGGGCGGAAAATCGCAGGGAGGCGTCGGCGCGGAGTGGCCGGAGGGCGCGAGGTCGGCGGTGGTCATCGCGCTGGCGCACGCCGAAAACGCGCCCGAGCTGGACTGGTGGGACGGCCTGAAGGGGACCCCGGGCAATCGTCGGCTTATGCGCATCAACAAACAGTTGAGCGACTGGCTCCGGGCCGACATGGGCATGCGGACGTGGCCGTTGCCATACCACGTCGAAAAGGGCGGCATTTTTCTCAAGGACGCGGCGGCAGCGGCCGGCATCGGGGTCGTGGGGCGGAACAACCTGCTGGTGACGGAAACGTTCGGTCCCAGGGTCCGACTGCGGTGCCTTCTGGTGGACGCGGACCTTCCGCCCACAGAACCCGCGGATGTGGATCCCTGCGACGGATGTCCCGCCCCGTGCCGCGACGTATGCCCCCGAGGCGCATTCGCCGAGCCGGTCTACACCGATGAATCATTGGGGTCCGACCTGCCCGGCCGGGATGGAACCTACAGCCGGCAGCTCTGCAACCAGCGGATGGAAGCCGACATCGTCGGGGCGGAGCCGATGCCGGCGACCAAGGACCGGGAGGCCTACAAGAGAATCAAATACTGCCGCGCGTGCGAACTCGCCTGCATCGCCGGATTGTAAAAACCGATTATCCATTTTAAAAAATCACAGGAGACCATGGTAATGACATCGAAGAAGAAAATCGATCCCAAAGTGTTCTGGCCTTCCATCGGCCTGATTCTGGGCCTCAGCGTGCCCATGGCGCTGTTTCCGGAAACCGGAGAAAAAGTGGTGAAAAGCGTCTTCAATTTCACCACCGGCAATTTCGGCTGGGCCTTCGAGCTGTTCGGCGTATTGTGCGTGAGCTTTCTGATCTGGCTGGCCTTCGGCCGATACGGCAAGGTCAAGCTTGGCGGGCCGGACGACGAGCCGGAATTTTCCTACCTGAGCTGGGTGGCCATGCTGTTTTGCGCCGGCATCGGCATCGCCATTGTCAACTGGGCCTTTGTAGAGCCGATTTACTATCTGTCCGGCCCTCCTTTCGGCGTGAAGCCCATGACGGTTGAAGCCGCGGAGTGGGCCGGCGTCTACGGTCAGTTTCACTGGGGGATCACGCCCTGGGCCTTTTACGCCCTGCTGACGTTTCCGATCGCCTATTCCGTTTACGTGCGCAAGCAGCCCCATCTGACCCTTTCAACGGCCGCCAGAGGCGTTCTGGGCGACAAGGCCGACGGCTGGATCGGGAAAATGCTGGATGTGGTGGTGATTTTCGGCATCGTCGGCGGCGTGGGAACCTCTCTGGGCCTGGCCGTACCCCTGGTTTCCGAGTTGTTTTCCGAAATGTTCGGGATCCAGAACTCCTTCGGGCTGAATCTGCTCATCCTGGCCATCTGGACCGCCATGTTTTCCATCAGCGTCTACAAAGGACTCAGCAAGGGCATCCGGGTGCTGAGCGAAATCAACATGTATCTGGCCTTCGTGCTCTTGTTCTTCGTGCTGGCCGTGGGTCCCACCGTGTTCATTCTGTCCATGTGGAGCAACAGTTTCGGCCTTATGGTGTCTGAATTCTTCCGGCTGAGTTTTTACCTGGACCCCATCACCAAGGGCGGGTTCCCCGAAGGCTGGACCGTTTTTTACTGGGCCTGGTGGATCGCCTACGGCCCGATGATGGGCCTTTTCGTGGCCCGCATTTCCAAAGGCCGGACGATACGGCAGGTGGTGGTGGGCGAACTGCTCTGGGGCAGCATGGGCTGTTGGCTCTTTCTGGCCATCTGGGGCGGGTACACCATCCACGTCACTTATAATGGACTGGCCCCCACTGTCGAGATTCTGAACGAAGCCGGCATGCCCGCCGCCATCATATCGGTGTTGAAGACCCTGCCCGCCACCAAGCTCGTATTGCCGTTCTACACGCTGTTGTGCTTTATTTTCCTCGCTACCACGCTGGATTCCTCGGCGTATACGCTGGCATCCATCTCCACCAAGGAATTGCCCGGCACCGAACAGCCCGCGAGATGGAACCGGTTGTTCTGGGCGTTTCTGCTGGCTTTCGTGGGCGTCGGCCTGCTGGCGGTGGGCGGCTTGAAAGCGGTTCAGCTTTCCTCCATCGTCGTGGCCCTGCCCCTCATGCCCGTGATGGTCATCCTGATCATGTCCATGCTCAAGTGGCTCAAGGAAGATTACGGGGAAATGACGGAGACGAGCCTGGATATCGTCGATTATTCGGCGCCGGAATTGGCGACGGGGTCAAGATCCCCGCAGGAAGTCGCGGCGGTTGCGACGACATTGCCGGAAAAATAGCGGCGTGATGTAACGGAGGCCGGGCGGCGTTTGGAATGGAAAACGCCGCCCGGTCGCCCATGGGGAGGGATGCCCGGATCGGCGTTGACGAAAAAATCGAGGTCATCCGAGTAGCGATGGTGAAAAAAGCACCTACTCAGCGCCGTGCCGCCGGTCAGATAAAATGGGGTATTCAGATGGGTTACGATTTTCAGTATCCCATCTTGAAGGGGGTAGAGGCTGGTTGTGTAATACTCGTGCGGCGTAATCATATTTCCGCCTCATGGAGTCGCTTCGAAGCTTGGAGATGATGTCCTCGTTGTAGTCCCAAACGATGCGGTTTAGTGGCGTATCTACCATATTTCCCTTTGAGATTCAGATGCTTGCGAGGGTATCGGCAAAAGGATCGCCTGTAAATCACAAACATTGGTGTTGGTCGGCCCGGTCTTGAGCAGCCCCCCGATCCTCTCGAAAAACGAATAGGCGTCGTTGTTGTCCAAAAACGCCTCCGGATTCAGGCTGCTGCGTTCGGCCTCGGCCAGCAGATCCCGGTCGGCAAAGGCCCCGGCCGCGTCGGTGGGGCCGTCGCTGCCGTCGGTGGCGGCGGACAGGAAATGGACGCCCCCGAAAGCGTCGGGGCGTCGGGCCATTTCCACCAGGAAGGCCAGGGCCATCTCCTGGTTGCGGCCGCCCTTGCCGTCGCCCCGGATCGTCACGGTGGGTTCGCCGCCGGAGAGGATGCAGGCGGGCGCTTTTGCGAGCAGGCCGTGTTGGGCCGCGTCCAGGGCGATGGCGGAGAGGAAGCGGGCGACGTTTCGGGCCTCGCCGGTGATCCGGGAGGTGAGTTTGACCGGCGCGTACCCTATCCGGCGGGCTTCTTCGGCGGCGGCGTCGAGGGCGCTCCGGTTCGTGCCGATGAGCACGTTGGTCGCCAGGGCTTCGGCCGGGTCGCCGGGTTTTAGAGTCTCGGGCAGTTTTCCGGCGTTTCCCAGTTTCAATGCGCGAACGACGGCTTCGGGAATCTTGCCGGCGATCCTGTATTTTTCGATAATGGACAGCGCGTCGCCATAAGTGGTGGGGTCCGGAGCGGTGATCCCCGAGGCGATGCTGGACAGGTCGTCGCCCACCACGTCGGAGAGGATGAAATTGAGGCTCCGGGCCGGGGCCAGGTGGGACAGCAGCCGTCCGCCCTTGACGCCGGACAGGTGTTTCCGGATGCAGTTGATCTCTTCGATGGCCGCGCCGCAGGCCAGCAGGGCCTGGGTGGTTTGTTGCTTGTCTTCCAGGGTGAGCCGGAGGGGATTGCCGTCGGCTGTCCCCTCCAGTGGCAGGGGCAGCAGGGCCGATCCGCCTCCGGAGACGAGGCCGATGACCAGGGTCGTTTCATCGGCGTCGTCCGCCAGTTCGATGATGCGCCGCGCCCCGGCGACGCCGTTGGCGTCGGGTACCGGGTGGTCCGATTCCATCGTTTCGATAATATCGAGGGGGACGATGTGGCCGTATTTGACCACGATCAGGCCCCGGTCGATCCGGTTCCCCAGGATCTCCTCCACGGCCCGGGCCATGGGGGCTGTTGCCTTGCCGGGGCCGATGACGACGATCCGGCGAAAATCGGACAGGTCGATCCCGGCGTCGGCGTTTTCCAGATTCACCGAGAGCCGGTCCCCTGAAAGCGTCACCCGGTCCCGCATCATCCGGTAGGGATCGACCCGGGCGAGCCCTGCTTTGTAAATTTGAATCAAATGGGATCGGGCGGCGCCGACGTCCATTTCAATAGATCCTGGCGATCACCGCCGGCGCCCGCTTGTGGTCGTTGGCCATGACCATGGTCCGGATCCGCTCCACCTCCGCAGGCGACGTGCCGGCGGCTTCGGCGATGGCGTTGTCCGGAAATTTCTGTTCGATCCCCGACAGGACGATGTCGAGGGCGTCGTAGGTCATTTTCAGCTCTTCCTCGTCGGTCTGTCCTTTGAACAGGCCGGCCGAGGGGGGCTTGTCGATGATGGGGGCGGGCATTTCCAGATGGCGCGCCAGTTCCCATATCTGGGTTTTATACAGATCGGCGATGGGCATGATGTCGACGCCGCCGTCGCCGTATTTGGTGAAATAGCCGACCATCAGCTCCGATTTGTTGGACGTGCCGCACACCAGCAGCCGGCCCATGTTGGCGCATTCATAGAGCAGAATCATCCGGATCCGGGCCTTGATGTTGGCAAGGGCCAGGAGGTTCGGGGATTCGGTGCAATGGACCTGGAAGACGGACACGATGGGGGTGATGTCCTGGATTTTCAGGTTGAGGTCGTAGGTTTCGGCCAATAGTTTGACGTGATCGTGATCCTCCTCCGGCGTGGCGTCGTCGGGCATGAAAACGCATTGGGCATTGATCTTTCCCAGTTCCTTCCGGGCCAGGACCGCGCCCACGGCGGAGTCGATGCCGCCGGAAAGGCCCAGCACCACCCCATGGTGGCCGGTTTTCCCGATGTATTCGGAAATGAATCGCCGGATCTGGATGGCCGTCTGTTCGGCGTCGATGGAAAGATTGAAGGTCATGGTCGCTCCTTGGGTCGGGTTTTGTGGGGGTCAAAACAAGCCGCCGTTATTTGATCAGCCGCCGCCGCATGGAGATCAGCCCCAGCAGGATGAAAACCACTGAGAAGACGGTCAGGTAGCCGATGCTCACCAGAACGCCGGTCTCATGGACCCCGATGCACAGGTTCCGGGCCAGTTCCACGATGTGATGAAGGGGAAAGGCCACAGCCAGGGGTTGGGCCCACTCCGGGAGGTTGGTGATGGGAAAAAACGTCCCGGAAAATAGGAACATGGGCGTGATGAAGAGAAACATGGGCAGGTTGAACAAGTCGATGGTGGGGACGATGCCCGTAAAGACCATGCCCACGCCCGCAAAAGCCAGTCCGCCCAGAAAAGCGGCGGGGATCATCAAAAGCCCCATGGGAAAGGCGACGTAACCGAAGGCGCCCAGCACCGCCAGCATGATGGCGGCGGCGGCCGCGGCCTTGGTGGCGGCCCAGACGATCTCGGCCAGGATGATCTCCTCCAGCGACAGCGGCGTGGCCAGCATCCCGTCGAAGGTCCGCTGGTAATACATCCGGACGAACGAGGTGTAGGTGGTCTCGAAAAAGGCGTTGTGCATCACAGCCACGGCGATCAGGGCCGGGGCGATGAACCGCACGTAGGATAGCGTGGCGCCCCCGTACCGGACCTCGCCGATCATCACCCCCAGCCCCATGCCGAAAGCCAGGATGTAGAGGATCGGCTCGATGAGCGGGGTCAGGAAGCTGACCTTCCAGATTTTGCCGTAGGTAATGAGGTTGCGCCGCCAGACTTTCAGAAATCGCCACGAAATGGCGTCGAGTCGAATCATTCTCTGAGTTCCCTTCCCGTCAACCGGAGAAACACGTCCTCCAGGGTGGCGTTGCGATAGGTGCACTTGTCCACGCAGAACCGGTCGATGATGGTGTTGTTGAGGTCGGCGGCGTCCGTGGGGGTGTAAAGGATGAGCCGGTCTTCCAGATCGTCGTATTCGATGTCGTGCGCCTGGATAAAATCGATGACCGCGTCCTCATGGCCGGCGATTTCGATGACGTTGCCGCCGGTGTGCTCGGCGATGAGGTCCCTGGGGCTGCCCTCCACCAGGATTTTGCCGTGATCGACGATGACCAGCCGGTCGCAGAGGGTCTGGGCCTCCTCCATGTAATGGGTGGTCATGAGCACCGTCAACCCCTTGTCCTTGAGGGCGTCCAGCCGGTCCCACATCTGGTAGCGGGACTGAGGATCGAGGCCGGTGGTGGGTTCGTCCAGAACCAGAAGGTCAGGTCGGTTGATGAGGGACCGGGCCAGGGTGAGCCGCCGGGCCATGCCGCCGGACAGCTCCGCCACCTTATTTTCGCTGCGGTGGGAGAGAGCAAAAAATTCGAGGAGTTCGCCGGAGCGCTGCAGGGCTGTCTCCTTGGGGATGTTGAAATAGGAAGCGAAGATGGCCAGGTTCTGGGAGACGGTCAGATCCGGGTCGAGGCTGTTTTCCTGCTGGCAGACGCCGATCCGGGATTTGATCTCCCGCCACTCCTTTCCGATGTCGAGCCCGAACACCTCCAGGGTCCCGTCCGTGGGAGGCGAAAACCCGTAAAGCATCCGGATGGTGGTGGTCTTGCCGGCGCCGTTGGGGCCCAGCAGGCCGAAGAACTCGCCTTTTTCGACGGAAAAGGAGATGCCGTCCACGGCGGTGACGTCTTTGAATTTCTTGGTGAGGTCTTTGACGTTGATGATGGGGTCCACGCGAATCCCTTCTTTGAGCGGTTATGGCGTCCGTTCTGTCGCTGTTGATGTCGATTATAGTACGGCGACGGGTCGGTGGCAACCACCGAGCGACGATGGAACCGTTTTCCGTTCCCCTGTTCTGATTTTCGGCGATGATCCTTGACAATTTTTTTTCAAAAGAATATGAATCAAATTCGTCAAATGAGTTTGGTTCACAAATTTGATGGAAATGGGATATGTGAATAAATGGGCATCCTCGAGGTGGACACCCTCAGCCTCTCTTTCGGCGGCCTTCAGGTCCTTTCGGACGTGAGCCTCGACGTCTCCGAAGGCCGGATCTTCGCCATCATCGGCCCCAACGGTGCGGGCAAGACTTCCATCCTTAACTGCATCGGCGGCTTCTACCGGCCCGACGCGGGGCGGATCGCCTTCGACGGCCGGGACCTCTCCCGGGTCTCCACCGACCGCCGGGCCGCCCTGGGCCTGGCCCGGACCTTCCAGAACATCGCCCTGTTCCACGGCATGACCGTCTTGGACAACATCAAGCTGGGGGCCCACGCCCATCTGAAGACCGGTCTGCTGGCCTCCGTGCTTTACTGGGGCGCCGCTCACCATGAAGAGATGCAGCTCCGCCGGGAGGTGGAGGAGGAGATCATCGATTTTCTGGAGATCGAGGATATCCGCAATCTGCCGGTGAGGGCGCTGCCCTACGGACTCCAGAAGCGGGTGGAACTGGGCCGGGCCCTGGCCATGCGGCCCCGGGTCCTGCTCATGGACGAACCGGTGGCGGGCATGAACGCCGAGGAGACCGAAGACATGGCCCGGTTCATCCTCGACATCAAGGAGGAGCGGGACGTCACCATCATCCTCATCGAACACGACATGAACGTGATCATGGACATCAGCGACCATGTGGCGGTGATCAATTTCGGCCGGAAGATCGCCGAGGGGACGCCGGAAGCGGTGGCGGACCATCCCGAGGTGATCAGGGCCTACCTGGGGGAGAAAAAGGGCTGACGTGGACATCTTTCTGCAACTGATGGTCAGCGGCGTGGCCGTGGGCGGGATATACGCCCTCATCGCCCTGGGGTTCGTCCTCATCTACAAGGCCACCAGCATCCTCAATTTCGCCACCGGCGAATTCATGATGCTGGGCGCCTATTTCTGCTACACGTTCCTGGTGTTGCTGGGGCTGCCGGTGATCCCGACCTTCCTCATCGTCATGCTCTGCGCGGCCCTGCTGGGGTTCCTGGTGGAGCGGCTCATCCTGCGCCACATGCTGGGCCAGCCCACCATCAGCATCGTCATGGCGACCATCGGCCTGGGGTCCATCCTCACGGGGCTGGCGGAGATCCTCTGGAGTTCCGACTTCAAGAGCTTTCCCCAGATCTTTCCCCGGGCCCCCATCGACCTGGGGTTCGCCATCGTCCGGTCCAACATGTTCTACGGATTTTTGATTTCCATCACGGCGGTGATCGTCTTTTCCCTGATCTTCAAATACGCCAAAGTCGGCATCGCCATGCGGGCCACGGCCAACGACCAGATGGCCGCCTATTCCATGGGCATCAACGTCCGGTCCATGTTCACCCTGGCCTGGGCCCTGGGCGCCATCGCCGCCGGGCTGGGCGGGGTGGTCATCGGCAACATCGGGGGCATCCAGCCCAACCTGGGCCAGATCGGCCTGAAGATATTCCCGGTGGTGATCCTGGGCGGCCTCGACTCCATCGGCGGGGCCATTCTGGGCGGGTTCATCATCGGGGTGGTGGAGAACCTGGCCGGGGGGTACCTGGGCCCCTATTTCGGGGGCGGGGTCAAGGATCTCGCGCCGTTCGTGCTGCTGGTGATGATTTTGATGGTGAAGCCGTATGGGTTGTTTGGGAAGCGGGAGATTGAGCGGTTGTAAGGGGAAATAATGCACATCGGCAATTTCAAGGAAACCTACGACGCGGACGAAGCCGTCTTTCGCACGCCCACGGTCCGGTGGTGGATGGGGGCGCTGTTCGTGGCGCTGGCGATCTTCCCCTTTGCGGCCGACGATTACCTGCTTTACATGGCCAACCTGACGGGCATCGCCATTGTCGGGGCGCTGGGGCTCAACATCCTCACGGGATTCGCGGGGCAGATTTCATTGGGCCATGCCGCCTTCGTGGGGGTGGGGGCCTACACGTCGGCGATCCTCACGACCCGGCTGGGGATGCCGTTTCTGCTCTGCCTGCCGTTGTCGGGATTGATGGCCGCGGCCCTGGGGGTGATCGTCGGCGCGCCGTCCATGCGGATGAAGGGCTTGTACCTGTGCATCGCGACCCTGGCGGCTCAGATGATCTTCATGTTCGTCTTCATCCACTGGGAGTCGCTGACCGGCGGCATCCGGGGCATCAACGTGCCGCCGCCCACCATCTTCGGCCTGAAGGCGGATACGGAATTCAAGTATTATTTCGTCACCCTGCCCGTGGTGATCCTGGCGGTGGCGGCCACCCGGAACATTTTCCGGACCCGGGTGGGGCGGGCCTTCATCGCCATCCGCGACCGGGACATCAGCGCCGAGTTGATGGGGATCAACCTGTTCCGGTACAAGCTCTACGCCTTCGCCATTTCGTCCTTCATGGCCGGCGTGGCCGGATGCCTCTGGGTCAACTTCATCAAGATCGTCACGCCGGAGCATTTTCCGCTCCACGAGAGCATCCGGTATCTGGCCATGATCATCGTGGGCGGCTTGGGGAGCGTGCTGGGGACGATCTTCGGGGCCATTTTCATGACCCTCGTGCCGGAGATTCTCAAAAATATCCTGTCGATATTCCAGGCCATGAACCCGACGGCCATGAGCTATCTGTTTCCCCTTCAGTCGGTGGTCTTCGGGGCCATGATCGTGGGGTTTCTGGTGCTGGAGCCCCACGGGCTGGCGGAGATCTGGCGGCGGATGAAGGATTTTTTCCGGTTGTGGCCGTTTGAATACTGATCGTTCAACCCAACACACCATAAAGGAGGCATCATGCGGGGACATCATCGGGTTCGGATCATTTGTCTGATCGGTCTCATTCTGGCCGTCACGGCGGGGATGGCCATGGCCGAGACCATCAAGATCGGCGCGTGTCAGCCCATCACGGGGCGGTTCGCCTTTGCCGGCAAGCACATCAACCAGGGGCTGGCCGACGCCCTGACCCATGCCAACGAAACGGGCGGCATCGACGGGAAGCAGATCGAGTATATCTTCGAAGACACGGGGTACGACCTCAACCGGGCCATCGCATCCTTCAAGAAGCTCATGGCCCAGCACAGCCCGGTGATGATGTACGGCGAATCCACGGGACTGGGCAAGGCCATGGCGCCGGAGATCAACAGCCGGTACCACTGCGTCTACGGGTCCACCTCCTTTTCCGAGGAGCTGGCCGAGCGGGAGAAGAACCCCTACATCTTCGTGAGCGGTCCCACTTATTCCCAGCAGTTCGGCATCCTTCTGAAATACATCGCGGACAACCCCAAAAAGCCCGGCGAGACGCCCAAGGTGGCCTTTTTCTACAGCGACACCGAGTTCGGACGGGACCCTATCCCCTACGCCCGTGAGATGGCCAAGAAGCTGGGGGTGGAGGTGGTGGCTGAAGAGGTGACGCCGGTGGGGGCCGTGGACGTGACCAGCCAGTTGATGGACCTGAAGCGGAAAAAACCCGATTTCTGCATCTTTCAGGGGTACGTGGTGCCGCCCATTCCGGCGGTGATCCGGGGCGCCCGGGACTTCGGGCTCGACACCACCTTCATGGGCACCTTCTGGGCCATGTCCAAGATGCTCCTGGACAAGCTGGGGCCGGACGCCGAGGGGTACATGGGCGTCAACCCCTACGCCTACTGGCGCCACGACGACGTGCCCATGATCCAGACCATCCGGGAATTCAACAAAAAGCACCATCCGGACGTGGACTACCGGCCCAACTCCTACAC
>JAABTD010000328.1 GCA_011390065.1 Desulfobacteraceae bacterium | reverse complement strand
CCGGCGAGGTGAAGATCAAGGTCTTTCAGACCGGCATTTGCGGGTCGGACCTGCATGAATACGATGTCGGCCCGATCTTCATTCCGACCGAGGCGCCCCATCCCCTGACCGGTAAAAAAGCCCCGTTGATCCTGGGGCATGAATTTTCCGGCGAAATTGTCGAGTTGGGCAAGGATGTCAAAAACCTGAAAGTGGGAGACCGGGTGGCGCCGGACGCGGCTCAGCACTGCGGCGAATGTTACATGTGCAAGGTCGGCCGGTACAGTGTTTGCGAAAAACTGGCCTTTACGGGCCTCATGGCCGACGGCGCCTTTGCCGAATACGTCAATGTGCCCGCTTACACCTGCTACAAACTCCTGCCCGAACTGTCCGATGAAGCTGGGGCTTTGGTGGAACCTCTGGCGGTGGGCATCCACGCCATCCGGCAAGGGAAGGTAATGCAGGGCGATACCGTGGCGGTGGTGGGCGCCGGGACCATCGGATTGGTGACCCTCCAGGCGGCCAGGGCCGCGGGCGCGGCCAAAGTCTTCAGCGTGGAAATCGCCAAGGACCGGAAAAAATACGCCCAGGATATGGGCGGCATTGTTCTGGACCCCACCCAGACGGATGTGGCGGCCGAAATCCTGGAACAGACCGATGGGCAAGGGGTGGACGTGGCCATCGAATGCATCGGAAAAGCCGAAACGGTCAACGCCTGCATCCAATACGCCAAGCGGGGCGGCAAAATCGTCGTCGTGGGCATTTTTGAAAAACCGGGGGAAATCAACTACAATGATCTGGTTTTTACGGAAAAGGAGATCGTGGGCTCTCTGGCCTACTGCGGGGAGTTCGACGCCGCCATCGCGCTGCTGGCCGATGGGCGCGTCAAAGCGGAACCCCTGATCACCGGCCGGATCAAAATCGACGACATCGTTGAAAAGGGGTTTGAAGAATTGTTGAAAAACCGGGAATCCAACATCAAGATTCTCGTTTCTCCCTAAAGGAAAGCGACCCCAGGCGATCAAGACCGGCGTTTTGGAAATGCCCTGTAGACCATTAACGCATCGGAAACCGACAGAAAGGGCGTACGGATGTCACTGGTCGGCATCATAGCCAATCCGGCTTCGGGAACGGACATACGCAGGCTCGTTGCCTACGGCAGCGTGTTCAACAACCAGGAAAAAGTGAGAATGGTGCGGCGCATCCTGTTGGGCCTGGAGGCCGCGGGCGTAAAACAAGTCAGCTATATGCCGGACTTTTACGGCATTGTCGACCGGGCGGTGTCCGGCATCCAGTCGTCCATGGACATTTCGGCCCTGACCTTTGAAGCTAAAGCCGACCAGAGGGATTCCACGCGGGCGGCGGAAATCCTGGCCCAAAGCGGTGCCGGCTGCATCATCACCCTGGGCGGCGACGGCACCAACCGGGTTGTGGCCAAAGGCGCGGGCCAGGTTCCCATTCTTCCGGTTTCCACCGGCACCAACAATGTGTTTCCCTACATGATCGAAGGCACCATCGCCGGACTTGCCGCCGGCTTGATCGCCGCCAAAAAGGTCCCTCCGGGGGAAGGGACCTTTTCTTCCACCCGGCTTGAAATCGTCATCGAAGATCGTCCCGTCGATATCGCCATCGTCGACGCCGTTGTGTGCGACGACGTGTTCATCGGGTCCCGTGCGGTGTGGAAACTGGATAAAATCCGCCAGGTGTTTCTGAACCGCGCCAGGCCCTCCAGCATCGGGTTTTCCTCCATCGGCGGGATGATAAAAAGCATCGCGGCCGACGAGCCGGCCGGGCTGCATTTGAAACTCGGCGCAAACGGCCGCCCCATCACCGCGCCCATTGCGCCCGGCGTGGTCGAAACCGTGTCCGTGGACACCGCCGAAGCCATGAGCATCGGCCAGGACGCGGCAATCCTGTTCAACCCCTGCATCATCGCCCTGGACGGGGAGCGGGAACTGGAAGTTAAAAAAGGCTGGAAAGCGGCCGTCCGTCTTTCAACGGGCGGCCCCGTGGTCGTGGATGTGGAGCGCGTCATGGCCTTTGCCACGCGCCATAAAATCTTAGCCCCGGATTTTTGACATGGGCCATCCGCCATTGGATATGAAACGATTGTTTTTCCTGATCGCCGTTGTGTTTGTTTTGACCGGATTTCCAGGTCCATCGCAAGTTTGGGCCCAGGATGGGTATGGGGAAGACGAATGCCGGGAATGCCACGACGCCATGACGGAAGACCACCAGGCGTCCCTCCACGGCGCCATGCCCTGCCTGGACTGCCATTCCCAGGCGGTTGAAATCGACCATTTCCAACTGCCGGCCGTGAACTGCCGCCAATGCCACGCGCCCCACGATGAAAAAACCATCCATGACGCGCATATCCGGGTGTCCTGCAACGCGTGCCATCAAAAAAACGGGGTCCCGGCCATAGATCCAACATTGGGAAAAATTGTCTCTAAAGGCAGATATATTCCCTTATTTTCTTATGATACGCCTCTTTCGGGGTTTCATCCGGCGCCATCCCATCAGATGATTGCCAAAAACGACTGCCAAAACTGCCATTTCGGGGGAAACCGCCTGGGCGCCGCCGCCATGATTTTGCCCCCGAAAAGCGTCCTGTGCATGCCCTGCCACGCGGCCACGCTTTCCATCGGAGACCGGACCACCCTGGTTTCCCTCGCGGTCTTTCTCCTGGGCGTGATCGGCCTGGCCGGCCTGTGGTTTTCAGCAAGCGACGTCAAAGGCAAACACCTCAAATTCAGCGGCGGTTATCGGCGTCTTGCCGCTGAAATCCTTGCGGAAATCTTTTTCCTCAAACGGCTGTTCGGCCTGTCCCCGGCCCGGTGGGTCATTCACGGCCTGATATGTTATCCCATTTTGCTCCGGCTGGTTTTTGGCCTCGCCGCACTGCTGCTCTCCCTTACCTTGCCGGACGCGGGTTTGACCCGGGCGATGATAGACAAAAATCATCCCCTCACCGGCCTGTTTTTTGATATGACGGGGCTGATGATCCTCGCCGGCGTCGCGGCCGCGGTCCTGCGTTCCCCCGAAGACCGCCGGCCCGTCCCCGGAACGCCGGCGCCCGGCCGATTCATGAACGCGCTGCTCGGTTTGGTGATATTGATCGGCTTTATCCTGGAGGGCGTGAGAATCGCCATGACCGGTTGGCCCGACGGCGCAGGGTGGGCCTTTGTCGGTTACGGCCTGAGCCTGCTGTTGACAGGCATGGAAAAGCTGACGGACGCCTATGGGTATCTATGGCATGCGCACGCGGTGTTGACCGGCGCTTTCATCGCGCTCATCCCGTTTACGCGGATGTGGCACATCATCGCCGCGCCCCTGTCGCTGGCGATCGAAGTTTTATCAAATCAACCCGATAAAGGATGAACGGCATGGAAATTCAAGGATACGAGATGCCCGAAGAGTTGTATTATGAACCCAACCATTACTGGGTGAGGGTCGAAAACGACCTATTGGTGATGGGCATGGACGATTTCGCCCAGAAGATGGCCGGCGACATCGTCTTCGTCCAACTGCCGTTCGAGGGCAAAAAGCTCAAGGCCGGCAAGAAATTCGCCCAGGTGGAGTCGGGCAAATGGCTGGGCAAGGTCTATGCGCCGGTCAACGGCGAATTGCTGGAAAGCAACGAGGCGCTGGAGGCCGAGCCGTCCCTCATCAACCAGGATCCCTACGGCAAGGGCTGGATGTTCAAGATCAAGCCCGCCGACAAGGGCGAGCTGTCCAACCTGATCCACGACCCGGCGGCCATTGAAAAATGGGTCCTGGAAGATATCGAAAAATACAAGCAGGATTGACATGGCCTACCGACTCGGTCAACTGTTGCAAATGCAAGCCTGCGCCACCTGCCAGGCCTGCGCCCAGGCGTGCCCGGCGGTGGCCGGCAGTCGGGACGGCCGGCTGTCGGCGGTGTATCGTCTGGCGACCCTCAACAAACGGCTTCGGAAAAAAAATTCGCTTTGGCGCAAGCTGTTCGGGACCAAATCCCCTTCAGACGAAGAATTGCGGGCCTTTAGCGAAACGGTCTTTCGATGCACCCTGTGCGGCAACTGCCGCCAGGTGTGTCCGGTGGGGATCGATTTGACCCACCTGTGGCATTCCCTGCGCCGGGATCTGGTGGAATGGGGCGCTTATCCCCAGAAAATCGACATGATCCGGGACAATCTGGACGAAAGCCGCAACGTGTTCGGCGAAGACAACGATGAACGGGCCGACTGGGTGGAGGATCTGCCCGACGCGCCGGATCACGGCTACATCAAAGACGAGGCCGAGGTGGTCTATTTTACCGGCTGCGTCGCGTCATTTTTTCCCATGGCCCAGCAGATTCCCATGTCCATGGTCCAGATCCTGGACGCCGCCGGCGTCGAATTCACCCTGCTGGGCGAAGAGGAATGGTGCTGCGGTTTTCCGTTGTTGGGGGCCGGCCTGTCCGACCAGCTCGATGAGGTGATCCGGCATAACATCGGGGCCGTCAAGGCCAAAGG
>JAABTD010000114.1 GCA_011390065.1 Desulfobacteraceae bacterium | reverse complement strand
TCCTTTTCCCGGCTCGCTGTACCCGTTGATAAACCCGTTGTTTTGCTTGACGATGCCGTACACCGTGGACAGCCCCAGGCCGGTGCCTTCGCCCACGCCCTTGGTGGTGAAAAACGGCTCGAAAACATTGTCCAGCGTCGCCTTGTCCATGCCGCGGCCGTCGTCGCTCACGGCCAGCATGACGAAATCGCCGGGGATAAATCCGGCATGATCGGCGCAGTATTCCGCGTCGAAGCGAACGCGGCCGGTTCCGATGGTCATCTTGCCCACCCCGCCAATGGCGTCCCGGGCGTTGACGCACAAATTAACCAGAATCTGGTCGAGTTGGGACGGGTCCATGAAGACCGGTATCCGACCGGGGCCGGGCCGCCAGGAGAGATCGATGTCCTCGCCGATGAGGCGGCGGAGCATCTTGAGCATCGCCTCCACGGTTTCATTCAAATCCAGCGCTTTGGGATCGATGGTCTGACGCCGGGCAAAAGCCAGCAATTGGCGGGTAATGTCTGTAGAGCGCATGGCCGCGCTGAGAATTTCCTCCAAATCCTCTCTCAGGGGATCTTCCGGCCCCGTTTTGTCCAGCGCCATCTCCGTGTAACCGATGATGACGCTGAGCATGTTGTTGTAATCATGGGCCACCCCGCCGGCCAAACGGCCCACCGACTCCATCTTCTGGGCTTGGTTCAATTGGGCTTCCAGGCTTTTACGCTCCTGTTCTGCCGTTTTGCGCGCGGTGATGTCCCGCACAAAAACCAATCCCCCGTTTTTGCCATGATAAACGATCGGTTGCGCGGTTGTTTCCACCCACACCGAAGACCCGTCCATGCGAAGGTATTTTTGCTCAAACAATTCCTTGACAGGCTTGCGCTCTTCATTCAACGCTTTGATGCGCTCCTTCACTTGTTCATGAAAATCAGGATGAAATCTCGCCATCACCGGCGTTCCGAGCAGCTCCCTGGCATCGTTTGATCCGAAAAGTTCGAGCGCCCTGGGGTTGAGATACGCAAAGCGCATCTCCGTTTGAATGAAAATCGGTTCAGGGGCGTTCTCCACCATGGAGCGAAAGCGCGCCTCGCTCTCGTGGCGCGCCGCTTCGACCCGCATCACGCTGAGGGCGTAGGCGAAATCCCCGGCCATTTCGTCGAAAAGACCGCGCTCTTCCGCATCCACGACCAGTTGGTTCTCGGCGGCGACCGCCAGGTAGCCGAAAGTTTCGCCTTCATGGGTCAGTGACGCGCACAACGACTGGCTTTCGGCGCAGGCTTCGGCTATGGGGCAGCCGCCGCATACCTGGTCCCGATCATCCACCAGAATCACGCCGTGTTCGGCCCTTGCATAGCCGCAGCAGGGGGGCAGGGTCCCCTGCGCCAACAGCGCAGCCAGCTCTTCTGAAGCCGCGGCCACCCCCTCCATGGACCAGGCTGCGGGCCGGTCCCGGTCGTCGGTCAACACGATCAGAGCCGACGGATAGCCGCGGTTGACCACCAGCAGACGGCAACCTTCCCGGATCAGCCGATCCCGGTCCCGTTCGCGCACGATCAGCTGGTTGACCTCCCGGATGGCCCGCAGCACCTGGTTCAGATGCTCGATGTGCAATTGATCGCGCTTGCGCTCGGTGATGTCCTCGGCCGCGCCCAAAATGCCGACGACTTCCCCCCGGTCATTGCGGACGGGCGCGACGGAGAGACTGACGGGAAACAATGCGCCGTCCCTTTTCAGCCGCATCAGTTCCTTGCCGAAAAAACCGCCGTCTTCCAGCACCTGCCTGCGCAATGCGTCAAATTCCGGTCGCTTGTCGTCGGGGACGATGGGCAGCGGCTTGCCCATGATGTCTTCGGCGCGCCAGCCGAAGATTCTCTCCGCCGAGCGGTTCCAGCTCAGCACGTTTCCATCCAGATCGACGGTGTACAATGCTACGGGCGAGCAGGCGATGATGGCGCGCTGGTATTCCCCGCTTGAGCGCAGCACCCTGGTTTTTTCCGCCACCTGCCGGCGCAGCGCCCAGGTCCATGCAAAGACGGTCATCAGAACCGCCAGCAGCGGGATGATCACCAGGGCGGAGTAACGCAACGCCGTGATCAGGGAGACCGGCGTTTCCTGGTGCACGCCGAGCCACTTGTCATGAATCCTGCGGTATTCGCCGCTGTTTTCCAACGTTTTCAACCCCTCGCTGAATTGGGCCAGCAGCGCCATTTGCCCCTTGGCCGCGGCATAGCAGTATTCCGGCGCCAGCAGCGGCTTTTGGGCCGGAACCAGGTGGGACCAGGCGTGTTTTTCCATCAGGAAAAGAGCCGTGACCCGAGGCGCCAGAGCGCAGTCGTGTTCGCCCCCGGCCAGTCCGCGCAGCGCTTCTTCCGGGTCGTCCACAACGGTTGTCTGATTTTCCAGTCCATGCTCCAGGATAAAATCGTGCATGATGTCGCCGCGTTCGACCACGATGCGTTTTCCCTCAAGCGCTTCGACGGACTCCGGCGCGGTCCCTTCGCCTTTTCGCACCACCGCCACATAGTGGCTGACGGTGTGCGCCGGGGTGAAATCGAAATCCAGATTCCGGCCGGGCGAGTAAAACATGCCCTGCATCACATCGATTTTTCCGGCCTTCAGGGCGTCCATCCGTTCCGGCCACCGACCCAGCCGGATCTCGACGTTCAGGCCCATCTCCCGTGCGATGGCGCGGGTCAGGTCCACGTTGTAGCCGGTGGGACGACCGTTTTCGTCCAGGAATTCATAGGGCGGGAAGTTCCGGTCGCCCCCGACCACAATGGGCCGGTCCGAAGGCAACTGCATGGCGGCGAACCATTTGGCGTGCAGGCGGCGATAGGTTCCGTCGGCCACAACGATGGCCAAGCCCTCGTTGAGCAGGGCCAGGGCGTCCCGGTCCCCTTCCCGGACGGCGAAGCAGAAATCCTGCTTGAAGCCTTCAATGGGCCGGTCGATCACCCGAAGATCGGTCAGGCCGGTCTTCTGAATCAGTCGCAACGCCACCAGCCGCTGGATCACCACCGCGTCAACGCGGCCCCCGGACAGCTCCCGCAAGGCGACATCGAAGGTGGGCGTGGCGTCAATGTCGATGCCGCGCTCCTCGCGCCGCAGAAACTCCTCGGCGTTATCGCCCTTCATGACGGCCACCCGACGGCCGCGCAGGTCGGCCAGATCGCGAATGCCGGTCTCTTCCGCCCGGACCACGATAGCGCCGTGAAGGGACATGTAGGGCACGGTGAAATCGAACAGGGCTTCGCGCTCCGGCGTTCGGCCCGCCAAGGGCAGGGCGTCGATCTCGCCCCGTTCCAGCCAGCCGCGCACCTCGGTCCACGGCCCGGTGCGGAAGGTCGCCTCGCGCCCCATGGCCGCCAGGGCTTCACGCATCAATTCCACCGAAAACCCGCCGGCTTCGCCGGTTTCGTCCACGATGCTGAAGGGCGGGTAGTCCATCTCGGCCGCGGAGCGAACAGGGGGCCCCTTCCCCGGCTTTTCACCGGCCGCCTCCGGAGCGCCCACGAAAAAAATCGAGACAATGGCAAAAACTGCCGCAAAGAAACAGATTGGGATTCGTGTCTGGAATCGTCGCCAATGCATCATATCGTCCATTCTCAGCGTCTTAGGCGATTTTCAGAAAAAATAAAGCCCCACCCTTCGGGAATCTTTTGGGTTCGGAGTTCCGGGCGTTTGGAATATTTTTTTCTGAAAATCACATCAATCGATTCGCTCATGGTGATTCCGTTAAAAATAGTATCGCGCCCAGATTTCCAGGAGGACGCGCCCTTCGAGGTTGAGGGCCGGATCATCCGGATCCTTGGGCCGGTTGAGAAATCCGACCGGGTTCCAGGCATACCCCTTGCCCCAGAGGATGCGACGCTTCCCGGCGTCCAGGCTCAGATGGGCCGTGGGGGTCAGGGAAACATACCCCTCGTAAATGTCATGGGTCCAGTCATCCGTTTGGTAGGTGGCGGCATATTCATGGTGGGTGAGCAAATTGGCCTGGGCAAAGCCGATCCGGCAGCTCCCGGACAACTCCGCGAGCCCCCGCCATTCATGGGAATCCGCTCCGGGCGGGTCCTGGTAATAATTGAGCCGGTAACGGGCCGAATCCTCATCCAGCCGGTGATAGATATACCGGGTTTCCAGCCGGCCGCCGACCTCCCACGGCCTTTTTTCCGCTTCCGGGATCTCGAAGTCATACTCTCCCGCGCTTGCCGGGGCCGAGACCAAGCCGAAGAACGCCAGCAGGATCAAAATTGAACGTCGGATCCCCATGGCTCAGCGCAAGTCCTTGACCCGTTCGAGGTAATTGAGGGTGAAGACCTCGTCGGGCAGGCTCCGCTTTTTGAGGTTGGCCGAAATCATGATGGATCGATAGCCTTTGTAAAGCGGGCTTTCGGTTTCCATCACGGCCGGCCGAACCACGCCGTCGCCGATATCCTTGATCTCCTTGAAATGGAGGGTCTTGATGAGCATGCCCGTTGCGGCGTAGCAATCGATCCGGGTGGGTACGAGTTCCTCTTTGAGGACCCACATCATGAGCCGATCATAGGCCACGGTCCCGCTTTTGGCCTTGAGTTCGAGAAGGTGTCGGCCCTCGTCTTCCGACAGGTCGGCCACCTCGTATTCGACGCCGTAATCCAGGCGCATGATATCGGCGTTGTTGAAAACCCCGCCCACCACCGACTGCATGCTGGTGATCCGGATCGGCTTGCCCATGTTGGGAATGTAGAGCCACATGTTGTCGCCCAGGCGCAGGGTGGCGCGGCCCGATTCACTGGCCGGCGAAACGAACAGCGTCACCACCTTGTCCCGGTCCTTTTTCAAAAACCAGAGTACGAATTCCTTTTTCTTCCCGTCCGGCTCGATGTTGATGATCTTGCGGTACATTTCCAGATCGCCCGGTTGCAAGTTCCGGTCCACCTGCTCCAGGATTTCCGGGCCGGTCAAGGGCTCGGACCATCCGAGGGCCGGCGCCATAACCATCAACAACATGCACAGCGCGCTTATTACGGTTTTATGCTTCATTATGGCCTCCATCGAAAGTAGGGGCGAATAATGATTCGCCCCTACGGTTTTTTTATACATGGCGCAAGGCCTCCACTGGCTCCAGCCGGGCCGCCTTGGCCGCCGGCTGCAGGCTGGCCAGCACCGAGACGCTCAGCACGATGAGACAGGCCGAAGCATGGCCCCGAACTTGACGCGGGGGGAAAAGGCCGCCACCCCGTCGGTCCGGGACAAAATCCCGGAGAGTTTTTCATATGCCCCGGCCGGCATCATCCGGTCCAGGGGCAGATTGTCGATGCTGGCCATGTACCCCTTGCGATGGACCTGGAGATGACTGAGCACCGAATCGGTGATCTGCCCCACGATGGCCCGCTTGAAGGAGCCGCTCAAGCCCACGAATACGATCACCGCCGTCACGCCCACGGCGATCAGCATGCCCGTCAAAAAGGTTCGGCGCTTGTAGCGCAACAGGTTTTTCATCGCCAGGCCCAGGACCTTAAACATGATCCGCCTCCTTTCCCATTGCCGGTCCGCGGGTCAACCGGCCGTCTTCCATGTGAAACGTCGCTTCCGCCTGGTCCATGACGCGGGGGTCGTGGGTGGAGAACACAAAGGTGGCGCCCGATTCGTCCCGCATGCGCTTCATCAGGGCCATCACCTTCTGGGCGGTTGCACCGTCGAGGTTGGCGGTGGGCTCATCGGCCAGCACCAGGGCCGGGCCGCCCACGAGGGCGCGGGCGACGCGCTGCTTCTGCCCGCCGGACAGTTGAGCCGGGTATTTGCCGGCCTGATCGGCCATCCCCACGTCTTCAAGGACTTTAGCCACGGCCGCCTCTCTTTGGTCCCGGGGCCAGTCGCGAATCATGAGCAGGGGATAGGCCACATTTTCAAAGACCGTGAGCACCGGCAGCAAATTGAAATCCTGGAACACGAACCCCAGATGCGCGCCCCTGAAGGCCGCGCTCTCCCGTCGATTCATGGCGCCCACGGCCCGGCCGGCCACGGTCACGCCGCCCTCGCTGGGCCGGTCCAGACAGCCGATCAGGTTCAGGGCGGTGGTTTTTCCGCTTCCCGAAGGCCCGACCAGCGCGGTGAACACGCCCTGGGGATTTCCAGGCTGACATGGTCGAGCGCGGCCACATCGACTTCGCCCATGCGGTAGGTTTTGGAAACGTCTTCAAAGGTCACGATGTTCATCAGCGCATTCCTTCCTTATCCTTATCCTTGTCGTTGCTAAACGGAAAGCTTTTCCCATCTGAGAAGCTGGGCCACGATCATTCCGACAATAAACCCGGCCGCCAGATTCGACGCCAGGGTGATGCCCAGAATCAGGGTGGCGACGAAATAGTCCTTGCGCTCGCTCAGGTCCATGATGGTGAGCGTCAACTGGGCGCCCGCGAACACCAGCAGAACGCCCAAAATGGACATGGGCAGGAGATTGAACAACCCGACGATATCGTCGCCGAACAGAAGGGCCAGGGCCAAGAAAAGCCCCCCGATCATCAGGTTGGACCCGGCGGTTCGGGCCCCAAACCGATAATGGGCCGCCAGCCCGCCCGCCCCGTGGCACAGGGGCATCCCGCCCAGGAAAAAGCTGAAGAAATTGGCCAGCGCCATGCTCACGCAGGCTTTCCGGTTGGTGATCTTCGCCGACCGGTCCCCGAAATATTCCTTTGACAGATCCGTGTAGGCCAGGACCGCATTGCCCAAGGTCATCGGCAGTTGCGGCAGCACCAGGGCGAACAGGGCGAAGGTGAAATCGGCTTTTCCCGGAAACCCGAAGGAAAGGATTTGCGGAACGTTGAACCCGAGGCCGCCGATCAAATCCATCCTGGCGCCCAGGGCCAGGCCGACGGCGAGTCCTCCCGCCACAACGGTCAGGCCGGCCGGGAATTTCTTATTGTCCAGCAACAGCAGGGTGACGACCGCGGCGACGGCGCCGATCACCAGGCTGATGGGGAGGGCGCCGATGGACTGGATGGCGAGATGGGGCTCCACCGCCCCCTGGAGTTCCTGATATTTGGAGGTTCCGATCATGAACCTGACCCCGCCGGAAATCAACAGCGCGCCGGTGGACAGCTGCACCCCCCGGATCACGCAATTGGGGGTGAATTTTCTGATGACGTCAATGGCCCCGGTCAGCCCGACGATCAACAGGAAAACGCCCATCAGAAGGGATGAGGCCAGTATCTGATCGGCGCTCATGGCCGTGGCGATGGCGTAGGCCCCGATGACCTTCATCGGCTGGACCGGCACGGTGACGCCAAAATAAATTCCCGATATCACGTAGAAGACGCCGATGCTCAGAAACAGGCCCAGCGCATTGAGGCCATTGAACAACACCATGGCGATGGCAATGGGCAAAAGCGCGCCCAGATCGCCCAGGGACCCGGCGAACTCCAATCGATCGAATTTGAACCGTTCCGACATGAGCCATCCTTTCTATCGTGACAATCCATCTAAAATTTTAGTTTTTTCGTGTATTTCGTGTATTTCGTGGTTTAATCCATTTATCCGAAAAACGATCGGTGCAACAGTTTGGCGCAGAGGATGAACAAAACGACGCTGAAAATAACGCGGATGGTTTTGCCCTTGAGCCGGACGCGGCCTCTGATTTGGCGAATCCGAGAAGGACGAACAGCGGAGAGAATACAAGCCCCCCGCCGAGCCCGACCATGGTCAGCACCAGGGAGATCAGAAAAATGGCCGCCGCCAGCAACAATGTGGCGTTCATGGAAAAATCACCTCGAATCTTTTCGAGCACAAGGATGGTCTTGCGCATCTCCGTGACATTCGCGGATCTTTTCGGGCGTGCAGTTTTCGGGTTTTCCTTCGAGTCGTTCAGGATGTTGACAACAGCAATTACTCTCGCACATGAGAAGTTTGCTTTACTTAAAAAAGGGCGGGATCGGCTCGCCGCCGCCGGGGGGCAGGATTTTTTCGTCCTCGGCCGCAACCCATATAAACCGGGACTGCGATTTGCTTCCCTTGTAGGCAGGGACCCGGAAACGACGCGCATGTAAGCCGCAACGCATCAACAACTGTTCGAATTTTTTACTCGGTTCCGCCGACCACACCGCCAGACAGCCTTTTTCGCCAAGCGCCCGGCGACAGGCTTGAATGCCTTCGCGGCTGTAAATGCGGCGGTTGCCTGAATCCGTCAAGGCATGGGGGCCGTTGTCGACATCCAGCAATATCGCATCGAACAGACGGTCGGCGCGTGAAATAATCCTGACGATATCGCCCGTTTCGAGTTCGACCCGATCGCTGTCCAGTGGCCGGTCGTTAAGCGCCCATAAAAATTCACGATTCCACTGGACCACAGCATCCAGCAATTCGGCGACCACCACCTTTGCGCGGGGGCCGAGCATATCAAGCGCCTGGCGTAAAGTATATCCCATACCCAGGCCGCCGATCAAAATGCAGGGGGATCGGCAGCCGGCCAGATGCCTGCAGCCCAGACGCGCCAACTCCAGTTCGGACTCGTGTTGACGACTGTGCATCAAATCCTCACCATTGACCTGAATAACAAAATCCCGGTCATGCTGATACAGCGCCATATCGCCGCCGTCCGGAGTCCGGGCTTCGGCAATTTTGATCTTCGGTTTCATATTTTCCCCGACCACCCCGCCCTTCTCAAGTCCCTCATTTGCATGACGGCATTGATGGCGTTTCGGGTATCGCTTGCCGCCAAAAAAAAGACCGGATCATCCGACTGGCGCGGATGATCCGGTCTGTATGAATTGACGCACCCAGAAACCTACCAGCGGGACGCCGCCTTCTCCAGGCAGTCCGGACACAATCCCATGAATTCAAGGCGGTGGCCCATCACCTTGTATTCCGTGGCGCCCAGAAGCTTTTCCTCGATGTTGTCGAGTGATCCCAGAGGCGCATCGTCCAGCCGGTCGCAATTGATGCACCGGATGTGATAGTGTTTTTCCGGCACGCCGTCAAATCGCATCATGCTGCCGCTGAGTTCAAGCTTCTGAATCTCCCCGAGTTCGGATAGAATCTCCAGGTTTCGGTAGACCGTCCCCAGGCTGACTCTCGGCAGCTCCCGGCGCACCATGTCATAGACTTCGTCGGCGCTGGGATGGATGTTGTTCTCCCGCAGCGTCTCGAGAATGACCCGGCGCTGCCGGGTCATGCGAAAATGGCGTTGCTTCACCTCTGGCTTTTCACCATCAGAAGACAAGGCGCCCGACGCATCGGACTCCGCCCGGGCTAACGCTTCTCGATTGGCTCCCACGAACACTCCTCCGGGCCGCAATAATCACCCACATATTCCGATTCCGGTCGATAGAGCATGGGTTTGTCCGCGGCCCCGCCAAACTGCTCCTCCAACACATGGGCCACCCAGCCCGCCACCCGTGAGATGGCGAAAATCGGGGTGAAGATCTCCATGGGAAATCCCATGGCATGATACAATGACGCACTGTAAAAATCGACATTGGCGAAGATCTCCTTGCCTTTCCGCTCCTTGAAGGCGGCTTTGGCCTGGATTTCCAGCTCCCTGGAGATCTCATACCAGTGGGGCTCTCCGACCTTTTCTCCCATCTGCCGGGACATGGGCGCCAGGATCAATGCACGGGGATCATCCGTATCGTAAACCGCATGGCCCAGTCCCATGATCTTTCCACCCGAATCGAGCTGGCGCGTGACGTAAGATGAAACGTTTTTGACATCTCCGATCTCCATCAGCATCTTCATGACCCGGGTATTGGCGCCGCCATGGAGGGCGCCGGACAGCGAACCGATGGCGCCGGCCACCGCCGCGTAGATATGGGCCCGTGTGGAGGCCACCCCCCGGGCCGCGAAGGTGGAAGCGTTGAAGGAATGCTCGGCATGCATCACCAGGCAGGCATCGAAAAAGCGAACCGCCTCCTGGCTGGGCTTTTCTCCGAAGAACATGTAGAGAAAATTCGCGGCGTGATCCAGATCGTCCAGGGGATCGAGCACCGCCTTCCCCTCTTTTATCCGCTGCCACGCCGCCAGAACAGTGGCCAGTTTGGCAGTGAGCCGCAGCCCCATCCTTTCCACGGCGTCAGGGGCGTCGGTTTCCACATCCGGGTCGTGGTTGGCCAGCATGGGAACCGCTGCCTGGAGGATGTCCATGGGCAGCGACGATGCAGGGCGGGTCCTCATGGCATCGATCACCGCCGGGGGGATCTCCCGCTCTTTTGTCAACCTGGTCTTGAAATCGGGCAGTTCCGACTTTGACGGAAGCTTTTCGTACAACAGCAGATGAACCACCTCTTCAAATGCTGCGAATTCGGCCAGATCTCCGATGCTGTAGCCGCGGTAGATGAGCTTTCCCTGATCGCCGATCACATTGCTGATCTTGGTGCTGGCGATCACCACATTCCTTAGGCCGGTATCCTTAATCGGTTTGGGGGCGCATTCTTCCATAAGTTTTCATTCCTCCATCGGTCCCTTGCGGTTCCTCTTTGATGGGCGTCTCCGTTGGCTCCGGCTGATGATGCTTTCGTCGACCCGAAATCAGATATCGATCCACATATCGGCTTCATTGCCACAGGTGGCGCACGTCGCCGTACCTTTTAGTTTGGTTTTTTCGCCCTGTTTTTTGACTCTATCCGCCTCCGGGGGAACCGGATCCTTTTTTTCGGGTTCTACTTCCGGCAGGGAACAGGTGACCATCATTTCCGCCTCGTTGCCGCAGTTTTCACATTTACATACCTGTTTTCTTGTAATTGTTTCGGCCATGTCTTCTCCTTATGCCTGAATGGGGGGGTGCGTTTGCCATCATTGTCACAGAACCTGTTTTTTTAGATTCTATGGCGGTCTATTGTCAAGCAATATTGATTATAAGCGGAATCGGTTCGATTTTCAACCCCAAGTTCACAGGGTCAGACAACGCTTTGCCGGAATCCCGCCAGACGCGCGCCCAACTCCTTTGCTTATCGTTCTTGACACACTGCCGATTTTGAATTAGTCTAAATGATTTTAACAGCATCCTTTTATCGGGTTTTTCTGCAGATGCGCCCCCGATCCACAATATATTGCGATTAACCTGAAACCATCGCAATATATCTTTGCGTCATCTTTATATGACGCATCTCGTTGCCTGCACAACCCGCCTTGGAGGATCTGTAAAAATGTCAGGAAATGCCGTCTTAACAACAGCCATGCAGTTGGACGTAACCACATTGCACGCATTGGAAACAACAACAACACGTCAACAGGGTTGGTGGAGAAGCGACAGCGCTTCCGCCCGGCAGGGCGAGGCGGCGTTCAAGGAGGCCCTCTATCGCCTGGGCAAGCCGGTCTCCGTCATTGCCGTGGACGACGGCCTCGCCGTATCCAATGAAGGGACGGTCGTCATGGGCGACGGCTCAGAGGCCGGGGCGCATCCCCTCATGGCGTATGCGCCCCGGCTGCGGCCCGAAGATCTGGGCGATCCGGTTTTTAAGCAGACCTATTCCCTGAAATACGCCTACGTGGCCGGGGCCATGGCCAACGGCATCACCTCGGTGCGGATGGTCGAGGAAATGGGCCGAGCCGGCATGATGGGCTTTTTCGGCGCCGGCGGATTGCCGCCGGAACGGATACAAGAAGCGATCCTGGCCCTGAAAGAGCGGCTGGGCGAAGCCCATCCTTACGGCTTCAACCTGATTCACAGTCCTAATGATCCGGAACTGGAAACGGCCGTCGTCGACCTCTACCTGAAGCACGGCATCGGCCGAATCAGCGCCTCGGCCTATCTCAATCTCACCCTCCCCCTGGTCCACTACCGGGTCAAGGGAATCCATGAAGACCCCCAGGGCCGCGTGATCTGTCCCAACCAGGTGATCGCCAAGGTCTCCCGTGTCGAGGTGGCGCGCCGATTCCTGTCGCCGCCGCCTGAAAAACTGTTGACGGAACTGGTCCGAACCGGGAAGATCACCCGATCCGAAGCCGATCTGGCCCGACGGATTCCCATGGCCCAGGACCTGACGGCGGAGGCCGATTCCGGCGGCCATACGGACAATCAGCCGGCGTTGTCTCTCCTGCCATCCATCATCGCCCTGCGGAACCGGCTTCAGGAGGAACACCACTTCCATCGCTTTCCCAGAATCGGCCTGGCCGGCGGCATCGCCACCCCCGAGTCCACGGTCGCCGCGTTTGCCATGGGCGCCGCCTATGTGCTCACCGGGTCCGTCAACCAGGCCTGCGTCGAGGCCGGCACCTCGGAAAAGGTCCGGTGCATGCTGACCGACGCCTGCCAGGCGGACGTCGCCATGGCCCCTGCCGCCGACATGTTCGAAATGGGCGTCAAGGTCCAGGTGCTCAAACGGGGCACGATGTTTCCCCTCCGGGCCGCGAAACTCTATGATCTCTACCGGGCCCACGACCGGTACGAATCGATCCCCCCTCAACAGCGAACCGTTCTGGAACGGGATTTTTTTCAGCGCAGCTTCGACGAGGAATGGACCGACACCAAAGCGTTTTTCACCCGGCGCGACCCGGCCCAGATCGAGCGGGCCGAAACGGATCCCAAGCACAAAATGGCCCTGGTTTTCCGCTCGTATCTGGGCCGGTCCTCGGTATGGGCGGTGTCGGGCGATCCCGGGCGCGTCCTCGACTACCAGATCTGGTGCGGCCCCTCTCTGGGCGCCTTCAACGAGTGGGTCCGGGGGTCGTTTATGGCATCCCCGGAGAACCGGACGACCGTTGCGGTGGCCCTCAACCTCCTCTTCGGCGCATCGGTTGCCACCCGGGCCGGATGGCTGCGGAACCAGGGGGTGGTCCTGCCGCCGGCGGTCGATCAGTATCGACCCCTGACCCCGGATGAGATGACCCGTTATCTGAACGGGTCCCGGCAGGGCGGCCTCTGACGACAAAAGTGATTGGCAGGTCCACAGCAGACAAACCGCTGCGCAATAATACCATAACAATGACGACAACAAATGACGACGAAACGGATATGACAGATCCCAGCCCCTTAGCACCTCATACGATCCCCGTGGCCATCATCGGCATCGGGTGCATTTTTCCCCAATCCCCGGACCTGAAAGGCTACTGGCGGCTCCTCCTCCATGGAAAGGACGCCATCGCCGAAGTGCCGGAAACCCACTGGTCTCCCGCCGATTATTTCGACGCGGACCCCAAAAAGGCGGACCACGTTTACTGCAAGCGGGGCGGGTTCATCCCACCCATCTCATTCGATCCGTCGGAGTTCGGGATCCCCCCTGCCTCGTTAGAAGCGACCGACACCGCGCAGCTGCTGGGCCTGGTGGCCGCCAAGGCGGCTTTGAAAGACGCCGGTTACGACGTTGAGAGCGATTTCGACCGCGACCGGGTCAGCGTCGTATTGGGCGTCACCGGCACCCAGGAACTGGTCATCCCCTTAGGCGCCCGGCTGGGACATCCCCGTTGGCGAAAGGCCCTGGCGGATGCCGGCGTCGATTCCGCCACCGCCGAGGATGTCGTCCAGCGGATCGCCGATTCCTACGTCCCCTGGCAGGAAAACTCGTTTCCGGGGCTGCTGGGCAACGTGGTGGCCGGGCGCATCTGCAACCGGCTCAACCTCGGGGGCACCAACTGCGTCGTGGACGCAGCCTGCGCCTCCTCCATGAGCGCCATCCACATGGGGCTCCTGGAGCTTTTCACGGGGCGCTCCGATATGGTCATCACCGGCGGCGTCGATCTGCTGAACGACATCTTCATGCACATGTGCTTTTCCAGGACCCAGATACTTTCCCCCACCGGGGACGCGCGGCCCTTTTCCGCCGACGCCGACGGCGCCGTCCTGGGGGAGGGGGTGGGACTGATGGTGCTTAAACCCCTGTCAACAGCCGAGGCGGACGGCGACCGGATCTATGCGGTCATCAAAGGGATCGGGACCTCCAGCGACGGCAAATCCCAGTCCATTTACGCGCCCAGGGCCGAGGGGCAGGCCAAGGCCCTGAACAAAGCCTATGCCGCCGCCGGGATCGATCCGGCCACCGTCTCCCTTCTGGAGGCCCATGGGACCGGCACCCGGGTCGGCGACGCCGTTGAAATCAAGGCCCTGACAAGCGTCTTCGGTCCAGGGAACGGGGACAAACGATGCGCCGTGGGTTCGGTCAAATCGATGATCGGCCACACCAAGGCCGCAGCCGGCGCCGCGGGGTTGATCAAGGCCGCTCTGGCGCTTCACCACAAAGTGATTCCCCCCACCCTCAAGGTGAGCCGGGCCGACCCGAAACTCGGCCTCGACGACAGTCCCTTCTACATCGCCGCCCGGCGACGCCCCTGGATCGCAACACCAGACGCGCCCCGCCGTGCGGGGGTGAGCGCCTTTGGATTCGGCGGCAGCAATTTCCACCTGGTGCTGGAGGAACACGGCCCCCGAAAAACCGCCCCTGCCTGGGACGGATCGGTGGAAATCGTCGCCCTTTCGGGACAGAGCCGGGAAGACATCAACAGCCGGATCAATGACCTGACATCTCTGCTGTCTCAAGAGGCCGTCTCTGATCGCCATATCGCCCGGGAAGCTTTTGCCAGCCGCCGGCGATTCGACCCGGCCCATCCCCACCGCCTTCTGATGGTCGTGGATGGGTCCCGAGGCGGAGAGGAAGATCTGAAAACACGACTGGCGGCAACCCTCCGGGAGATCCGCGCCGACGGCCCGGCCGATGAATCCCGATGGGCCAACGCTTATTACGGCGGACCTGCAAAACCCGGAAAACTGGCCTTCGTCTTCCCCGGTCAGGGAAGCCAGTATGTGGACATGGGGCGTGATCTGGTCTGCGTCTTCCCGGAGGCTTTGGCGGCCGCAGACCGCTTTTGCGACGGTTTTGAAGGCCATGGCCGCCTGAGCGACCGGATGTTTCCGCCGCCCGCATGGAACGAAGAGGAAAAAAAACGACAGGAAGAGGCCCTGAGGCGCACGGACATCGCCCAACCGGCCATCGGGGCCGTCAGCCTGGGAATGCTGCGGGTGCTTTCCGGCTTCGGAGTGTCGCCCGATGCCGTCTGCGGCCACAGCTACGGCGAACTGCCGGCCTTGCACGCAGCCGGGCGGATCGACGCCGACGCCCTGGTCCGGCTCTCCACCCTTCGGGGCCGTCTCATGGCCGGGGCCGCCCAAAAGGGCGCCGGCGCCATGGCGGCCGTGAAGGCGCCTCTGGAAATCATCCAGGAAATGCTCCGATCTTCAGGGCTCGACCTGGTCATGGCCAACCGGAACAGTCCCGAGCAGGGCGTCGTTTCCGGGAAAACAGCCGACATCCAGCAGATCGAAGTCCTGTGCCGGGAAAAAGGCGTCCAATGCACCCGACTGCCGGTATCCGCCGCTTTCCACAGCCCCCTGATGCAGGGAGTGCGCGAACCCTTCAAACAGGTTCTGGCGGAGACCCCGTTTTCACCCGGCGGCGTCGCGGTTTACGCCAATGCCACCGGGGCGCTCTACCCCGACGAAGCGGAAGCGGCC
>JAABTD010000327.1 GCA_011390065.1 Desulfobacteraceae bacterium | reverse complement strand
AGTTCCAGGTATTTGTCCGAAAAGGCGATCACCGGCACGCCGCTGGTCAGGCAGGTGAGAATGATATGACGGACCGTTTCGCCCGTAATCACGCTGAGGTCGGGCAGCAGCCAGAAGGCCCGGATGTCGCCGATCATCTTTCGGAGCCCTTCAGGCACCCCGGCCGGGCCCTGCAGCGGGGTTTCCACGAGGCCGAGTCCCCGCCTGGCCGACGCCTTCCGGGCATCCAGGAGAAAATCGCCGGATCGGTCGGGATCGTAAAGCACCCCCACCCGCCGGGCGCCGGGGAGGGCCGAAGACAGAACCTCCAACTGGGCTTCGGAGGAGACGTTCATCCGCACGCCGAAGAGATTGGGGCGGTCTTGCCCTTCCGCGAAGGGGTCGAGGACCATGGCGTAGAACACCGGTATGCGGCGAATATCGGCCGCCGCCGCCAGGGCCTCCCGGCCGACGGTCAGCACCGCGTCGGGTCGGGCCCTTCGGACAGCGTCCGCCAATCGCTCGCCTTTGCGCTCCGAAAGCACAAACCGGTCGACCCGGCATTCGCAGGCGGTTTCAAATCCGGAGACGGCCGCTTCATAGGGCCCCACCCGGAAGCTCTGGACAACCAGCACGCGGTATTCCGCGGATGCGGCTTTGGCCGTCGCCAAGACCAATGCCGACAGCAAAAGGAGCGCCAACAAGGTCCGGAACCCCAGGCGGCGCACGGTTTTGACGGCGATCCTCAGCAGACCGAAACTCCTTCTTGAATTTGAATTGAAAAGCTGTTAAGCAGCAAAGCTGACAACAAAACGATGGGTCTATCCGCCGCGGACGCCACGGCAATTCCTGCCCGACCCTCAGCCAATCGACCGTCCATATCGACAAGCAACTGTATTATTTGAAATTTGGCAATCGATGCCTTCTTTTTACTTTGGCTTAATTTTTCAGTACCACAGTATGGGCGTTTTGAAAAGACAATTTCAACCCTTGTCGAACATTCTCGGCATATCCGTGCAAATATGAATTGGGTCAAGGAAAAGAAAGGATGTTGTTAAGGATGATGCGCGCTGTTGCCTTTCGAATGCTTTGTTTTTTGCCGGTCCTGGCGCTGATCGGCGCCCCCGCCGCCGCCCAGACGGGCGACGAACTTGCGGTATTGAACATGTTCTATTCGGAAAAGGAGTTGACGGTCGTCACGGCCGCGCGGGCCCCCCGGTCCATCTCCCAGACCCCGGAAAACATCACCGTGATCACCGCCGATCAGATCCGGCGAATGAACGCCCACCACCTGGACGACATCCTGCAGCGCATTCCGGGCATCTACATCCCTTCCACCCAAGACTTCGGATCGGTGGGCGCCACGTTCATCCAGGGGTCGGAATCCCGGCATGTGCGGGTCTTGCTGGACGGCATGAACCTGAACTACATCACCGCCGGCGTCTTCCAGTCCAACGCCGTGCCCGTGGAGATCATCGACCGGATCGAGATCATCAAAGGGCCGGCCTCCTCGGTCTGGGGCTCCTCTTTGGGCGGCGTCATCAACATCATCACCAAAAACACGGGGTATGCAGTCATGCCCTCGGGCATCGTCCAGGGATCTTACGGCGAGGGGGACTCTCAGGATTACCGGGCAGCCGCGGCTGGCGCGGCGGGCCCGGCCGGGTATTACCTGTACGCCGGGCATCAAACCTCCCACGGACTGATGCCCGACCGAGGATATGAGAGGGACAGCCTTTTCGGCAAACTGAGCGTGACGCCCTTCGACAGAGTAGACGTCGACGTCAGCATGGGCTACAGCGACCCCTATGTCGACAACGGACAGATCCCCTCCTTTGACATCGAATCGGAGCAGACCTACAGCACCTGGTTCGGGAACCTGTCGGTGAACGCCTCCCTGAGCCGGGACCTGGACGCATCCCTTTTCGCCTACGCCCTGTCCAGGGACAATACCGACCGCACCGACACCCTCGGCCTGGGCGTCTGGGGAGCACAGCCGGAGCTTTTTCAGGAGCAGCGGCTGGACGAAGACGTGATGGGCGCCGGGGCCAGGCTGGTCTACCGTTTCGGGTCCCACTCCGCCGTCCTGGGCGCGGACTTCGAATCGGCCGACGTGGACAGAGCCTTCGACAACGGCCCGGCCCTGCAGCAGTTCCTGGGATCGGCGCCCGGGCTGTCCCTCGACGCCGACCGGACCATCTGGGGTCTTTACGCCAACACCACCCTGAGCTTCGGCGACCTCTCCCTGGCCCTGGGCGGACGGTACGACGACACCGACGAGAGCGGGTCCTACTTCAGCCCCAGCATCGGCGCCACCTACCAGGTGACCGACGCCACCCTCCTCCGGGCCACCGGGTCGTCGGGGTTCAATACGCCGCCCCTGGCCGACATCCAACTTGGCGGATTTTTGCAAGATCCCAACCCCGACCTGGAACCCGAAGAAATTCTGTCGGGCCAGATCGGCATCGAGACCTCCGAGCTGGAGATGGTGTGGCTCAAGGCCTCGTATTTTTACCACGAAACCCGGAAAAGCCTCGTCGAGGTGTCTGGCGCCGCCCCCAGCGGCAACGACCTTGTTTTCAACCGGAGCGACATCCTCCGCCGGGGCGTGGAGGTGGAGGCCGAGACACGACCCTTCTACGACATCGCCCTTTACGCCGGGGGTTCCTACGTGAACATCACCCCGCCCAATTCGGACGGCGCCGAGGACCAGTACACCCTACACCTCGCCGTGAAATACGACGATGGCGAAACCTGGAACGCTGAACTCTGGGGACGGTACACCTGGTTTAACGTCCAACAAGGAGGGCTTGGCGGCGAATACGACGATTTCATCTGGCACGCATCCGTGAACAAAACGGTTTACATCAAAGGCGATTTCGAAGCCGAGATTTTCGGCGCCGCCCACAACCTGTTCAACGGCGACCAGCACGCCCTTGCCACTGCGCAAAACCCGGACCGGTGGGCCGAGATCGGCCTGCGGTTCCGTTTCTAAACCAAACCGCTGAGGGAGGATGCAATGATGGAAGAGAAGAACCAGAAGACGCCGGAAGAGGAGAAGGAAGGAGAGGAGACGCCCGAAGTGATCGAGGAGGGCGACGACGAAAAGGAACGGACCCGTCAGATTTGTTGCAGTACCGGGCCGATGCCCATGAAGTAACCCACCGGTCTCAGGGAACCCCGTCGGGGGGCGGTTTCAACCGCCGCCCCCCTACCCCGTCATGACCCCTTCGACCTACCGCGCCGCCGCCCACTGCCCCCGTCGCCGACCGTCTCGCCATCGACCTGTCGGGCAACTACGGCCCGGAGACCTGGCCGGAATTCGTCACCCTTCCCGACCTGCTAATCGAAGAAGGTCTCGGCCCAGACCGCATCGCCCACCTCCGGTTCACCCCCATCTCGCAACAGGCCAGCGACGCCGCAGCCCCCGGCGCCTGCTCCCCCGGCTGCCGCACCTACGCCGAACCCTGGCTCGTCGAGGCGGCCGTGCGGCTGCGGGAGGCGATCCTCCAACGCGGTTTCCGCACGCCCCGCCCTTCCCCCCTCCACTGCATGGTCGAAATGGACCACGCCTTCGTGGTCGACTGGGACGGCCGCCTCTACAAATGCCCCGCCTTCATCGGCCGCCCGCG
This sequence comes from Desulfobacteraceae bacterium, assembly GCA_011390065.1. Taxonomy (GTDB): domain Bacteria; phylum Desulfobacterota; class Desulfobacteria; order Desulfobacterales; family JAABSP01; genus JAABTD01. The sequence continues at coordinate 887 of JAABTD010000327.1, read as the reverse complement.
GTTCGCCGTGGGCGACCTTAAAACCGGCCCCGCCCCGTCGGACGCCTACCGCCCCGGCCGCTGGCAGACCGACGAGTGCCTCGCCTGCCCCTACCTCCCCCAATGCTTCGGCGGCTGCCGCCATCTTTCTTATGTGGCCCACGGCGGCCTCGGTCGAATCGACTGCGCCCGATCCTGGTTCGACGCCGTGTTGCCGGAGATGGTGCGGCAGGATGTGGGGTATGGGAAGCGATGATACCTGTGTGAGTTGCCTACGATTAGCTTTTTTATTGATATTTATGACGGAGGCGTATACATCTAAGAATCAGAATACGTGTTTATTTTCCTCGCCGTCTTTCCATACCATTCCATACGAAGATGAAAGGAGATCGCCATGAAAAAACTGATCCTTCTCGCCGTTTTATTTTCGGTGGGGAACACCGGCTACGCCGCGGATCAAACCGCGACGCCGCAGGACGCCTACGACATGGTGTTGAAGGCGTCTTATGTTCTGGAGAATATGGGAGAAGAGGGGCTTGAAGCGTTCAGCCACAAGGAGGGCGAGTTCTGGAGAGGCGACCTCTACATCACGGTTTGGAATTGCGACGAAAAACGGATGGTTTTTCACATCAACCCCAAGCTGATCGAAATGAACGATAAGGCATGGGAGCTTCAGGGCAAAACAGGCGTATACCTGGGGCGGGAATTGTGCGCGGCGGCTAAAAATCCCAACGGCGGATGGGTGGAATACTGGTGGCCAAAACCCGGAGAGACCGAACCTTCGCGCAAAATCACCTTCATCGTCCAGGTGCCGGGTCAGCCCTATCAGGTCACCGCCGGCATATACGACGAAACCACCATCAAGCAACTCAAAAAACAATTCGGCCAATAATCGCGGAGCGCTAAAT
>JAABTD010000326.1 GCA_011390065.1 Desulfobacteraceae bacterium | reverse complement strand
CTGAAAGATTTTATTGATCAGGCGGCATATTTGGCGAAAGAAGAAAACACATCCGAAATGTGGGATTACGTCCGGGACCTTCCCCGCGGCCTGGCGTCGCTGAGAAACGAATTTTTTGTTCAGATGATCGATGAATTCCAGTTTTTAAACAGTAAAATTTACCGGGACGAAGCGATGCAAAACCATATCGACGATTTCGCCGCCGGCTATTTTCACACCGCGGAATATAAAAACGCGCCGTTGCTGGTGTCGGGCAGTTGGGTCGGGTGGCTGATGGACGATCTGATCATGATGCTCCCGGCCCGGTTCACCCTGACGGAACTCGAAAGCATCCCCGAGGAAGAAGCCGTTGAAATGGCCTTCAAATACGCGCAGGTCCGGGGGGTTCCCATCACCGAGGAAACCGCCTATATGATCGCGGACATCGGGGAGGGCAACCCGTTTTACATCAGCGCGTTTTTCGATTCCCAGTGTCCGGACAAGGATTTGACCACGAAGGAGGGGCTGATCCGGGTCCTGGAATTTGAAACCCTGAATGAAGGCGGGATCATCAAGAGCGCCTGGATGGAATACGTGAAAACCGCGTGGACCAAAATCAACGGCCGCGACGCCAGGCGCATCGTTTTGTACTTGTGTCATCATCGGGACCGGCAGGTCACCCGTAAGGAACTGAGGAAAAACCTGGCCCTGGACATGGACGACCAGGAGCTGGAAACCAAACTGGATTCACTGGTTAAATCGGACATCATCGAACAGGGCGCCTCCAATTTCCGCTACCAGGGCGTCCAGGACAACATCTTCGACAAAGTGTTTCGCGGCGTGTATGCTGAGGAAATCGAAACCTTTGACACGGAAGACGTTTCCGAAGACTACCGGCGGATGTTCGAAGCCTCCGAAAAGAAATATCGAAAACTTCTGGGAAAAACCAACCAGATGAAGGGCGCCTTCGCCGAATATCTGATTATCCGCCAACTCCGGTTTCACGCCCACCGGGACAACCCCCGGTTTCTCGGGATGACCGAAAACCCGCCCCCGGATTTCCGCTTCGTCGAATACCAATCGGTGTGGACCTACCGGTATTCGCCCATCGAAAAACGGGATTTTGAAATCGACGTGTTCGCCCGGGCCCCAAAAGGAGAGTATTCCATTATCGGCGAGGTGAAAAACCGCTCCAACCGGAAATTCAACAAAACCGAGGCCGCGGCGTTTCTCGAAAAAACGGCGGCGCTGGTGGACAGAGAGGAAATCGAAAAATCCGTGGGCTTCATTTTCTCCGTCAAAGGGTTCACAAAAGACGCGATGGCGTTCATGAAGGCCCACGGCGTGGCGTGGAGTTCGGACGGGCGGTGGCTGGATGCCTAATTCGTTGTGGCGCTGGACCATGGAGCGACCCTTGAGGTCGCCCATGGTCTCCATAACCACACCGACGACAGGGGTGCAACGCCCCGACGTCGTCACGCCCCAAACTTCTCAATCCGCCCGGCATTGGCCATGGCGATGGGCATCAATTCCACTGCCGGAATGCGGGGCCCGAGGCCGCCCACGATGCAGGCGCGTTCGCCGAACATTTTGACCGGATCTTTCCGGCAGTGTCCGGACCAGATCAGGACCGGCACCGGATGCCAGCTATGGCTGGCCAGGCTCGCCGGGGTGGAGTGATCACCGGTGACCACCATCACATCGGGCTTCAGCGCCATGATTTTGGGGACCACCGAGTCGTCGGCATCCTCGATGAGGGAGACTTTGCGGTCGAAATCGCCGTCTTCGCCGGCGCTGTCGATCTTTTTCACGTGGAAATAGAAAAAATCGTAGTCGTTCCAGGCGGCTTTGAGGGTCTCGATCTGGTCGTCGAGGGTTTCGCCGGTCTCCAAAACATCCATGCCCACCAGCTTGGAGACGCCCCGGTACATGGGATAACCGGCGATGGCGGCGGCCCGGAGCCCGTAGATGTCGGGGAAGGCGGGCCAGTCGGGCTTTTCGGAAAAGCCCCGCAGCAGCACCATGTTGGCCGGATGGTCGTCGGCCAGGGTGGATTTGGCGTTGTCCACAAACTCCGTCACACGGTAAGCGGTTTTTTCCGCGGCCTCGGACAGCGGTTTCGGTTCCAGCGGCGGCTTGCCGGTCATCTGCGGGTCGGTATCGGCCAGTTCATGGGACAGGTCTTTTGCCCGCAGCACCAGCAAAAACCGGTAATCCTTCACCGGTTGCACAAAGACCTCGACGCCGGGGACGCGGATGCCGTTGAGTTTTTTACACAGCTCCGCGCAGGTCTCGGTGGGGATGCGGCCGGCCCGGCGGTCCGTGACATTGCCGTCGGCGTCGATGGAGCAGAAATTGCCCCGGGCCGCGACGTCGCCGGGCTTCAGGTCGAAGCCGATGCCCAGGGCCGCCAGGGTCCCCCGCCCCACCTGATAGCGGATCGGGTCGTACCCGAACAGGGCCAGGTGGGCCGGGCCGCTGCCCGGCGTCATCCCCGGCCCCACCGGCTCGTGGAGGCCGCAGATGCCGTCGGCGGCCAGACGGTCCAGGTTGGGGGTGTTGGCCGCTTCCAGCTCGGTTTTGTGTTTGTCTGTTTGCGGCAGGCCGCCCAGCCCGTCCAGGACCAGCAGGACGATCTTTTTGTCGGACGGTTTGCGCAATCGTTTGATGATGTCGAAATCCATTGGTTTTCCCCTTTTTCGCAAGCTATGCATCTTCCAACGCCGCCACCCCCGGAAGGGTGCGGCCTTCCAGGTATTCGAGAAAGGCCCCGCCGCCGGTGGAGACATGGGTCATCTTGTCCACTGCGCCGGCCTGTTTGACGGCGCTGCCGGAGTCGCCGCCGCCGATGTACGTTTCGGCGTCCAGCTCCGCCAGAATTTCGGCCACGGCTCGGGTCCCCTCGTCAAAGGGGGATTTTTCGAACATTCCCATGGGGCCGTTCCACACCACGGTTCCGGCGCTTTTCAGTCCATCGGAGAACCGCTTCACCGTCTCCGGCCCGATGTCCAGGATCTTCCAGCCCGCCGGCACGGCGTCGACGGCCACGGTTCTTCGGCCGTCGGGGAGATCCGGCGATTCGGCGACCACCACGTCGACGGGCAGCATCAGGCGATCGCCCCCCTTCTCCAGAATCTCGCCGGCCGTCTCCAGGCTGTCGGTCTCGGCCAGCGACTCCCCGATCTCCAGACCCTTGGCCAGAAAAAAGGTGTTGGCCATGGCGCCGCCGATCATGAGGGTGTCCGCCTTCTGGAGAAAGCGTTCCAGCACGCCGATCTTGTCCGATATCTTGGCGCCGCCGAAAATCGCCACGACGGGCGGAGCCGGATTGGCGACGAGGCGTTCCAGCACCTCGATCTCCCGGGCCATGAGCAGGCCGGATACAGCGGGCAGGAGCCGGGCCACCCCTTCGGTGGAGCCGTGGGCCCGGTGGGCGGCGCCGAATGCGTCGTTGACGAACAGGTCGACGCCTTGGGCCAGTTGGGCGGCAAACCCGTCGTCGTTGGCCTTCTCGCCGTCGTGGAACCGGGTGTTTTCCAGCATCAGCACGCCCCCCGGCTTCAGCTCGGCCTTGGCCCGGTTCACCGCCTCGCCGATGCAGTCATCCAGCTTCTTCACTTCGGCCCCCAGCAGTTCGGAGAGCCGCCGGGCCACAGGATCCATGCGCAGGGCGTCATCGGGTTTCCCCTTGGGGCGACCCAGGTGAGAACAGAGGATCACCCCGGCGCCGTTTTCGATTAAGTACCGGATGGTGGGGAGGGCGCCGCGGATCCGGGCGTCGTCCGCCACCTCCCCGTTTTTAAGCGGTACATTGAAATCGACGCGCACCAGCGCCTTTTTCCCTTGAACCTCCACATCTTTGACGGTCTTCTTCATGGGCCTCCTCCCTGATCGCGGTTTTCGATGCGTCCACGCCTTCCGGATGGACGATGTCTCCTTTATGGAATTCATCTCACAGTGTATACCGGAACCGCGCCGCCATCAACCCGTTTTCGGGAACTTTTTCCCGGGAAGACCCTGAACGGCGTCATGAGCGCGCAGGTTGCGGGAGAAGTATTGCCAAATCCCGCTGGATATGATTTAGGGTTCCTTCTGCCGCATCAGATCGTCCTTAACGCAAACCACCTCAACATCAGGCGGCCGCCATGAAAACAAACACTATGTTGATATCCTGTGCAGCGATTCTTTCCCTTTCCGTTCTCTTCCCCGCGCCTCTTTTTTCGGCCCCTCCGAACCCGGCTGTTGCCTATCCGGCGCAATATGACGTCTCTCCGCCTTTATCGGGCGGTCATCCAACCTCCCGAACCCTTCCGCCGGCATCGGAGGGAACGGCGATTCCCACGTTTCCCCTGATCGGAAGTGAAGACAGCAGCCGTCTCCTGACAAAAGCCAGGACGGCGAAAGAAGATCCCGCGGTGCAGGACCGCCCTTCCCCCCTGTCCATGCCCGGCCCGGAACTGAGCTTTGAAGGGATCGCCAACGTCAACCGCGCCTATCCTCCGGACCCCCAGGGAGACGTGGGGCCCAACCACTATGTGCA
>JAABTD010000113.1 GCA_011390065.1 Desulfobacteraceae bacterium | reverse complement strand
AGCAGATCGAGGAGCGGAAACGGGCCGTCCTGGAAGGGATGTCCGAGCGGCGCCGGAAACATGTCCTTAAAAAGGGCTATGAGAAGTGGGACCCTTTCCTTGAACCCAAAGATCCCATCGATATCCGGCGGGACCCCACAAGACGGACCACTAAGATGTTGGTGCGGGAGTTTCTCCAGAGCGTTCCCTTCAACGACTACAGCACTCAGTATGGAAGCGGGGTCCTCGAAATGGCTATGGGATTGATCAACGACGATGACCGGTGCCGCGGCATGTACGATTTTTCCTGTTGGTATAAGGAGTTGCTCAAAAAAGAGATCCAGCAAACAACAGAGGCCACAGACCAAGGAGCGAAGCCATGAAACAGAAGTATACGATTGCGAAAAATGAAACGGATCACACCATGACCATCAGCGAGTTCGCTGAACTCGATAAGGAAATGCTCTCTCTCCTGTGCGAACAGACCTACTCTGAAGAATCGATCCGAGAGGCCGTCGGGGGCGGCGTGGGGAAGGTGGTCTCCGTCCTTCATACCGTTAATCTTTATCCTCCGCGCACCTATGCCGAAAGGCTGGCGGAGGCGGTGATCGCCCTTTACAGCGGAGAAGAAGACACATCGTCGGTGGATGTCTTTTTCGACGATCAGATCATACTGGCGGAAGAGATCGAAGCGGAAGAAGAACTGATTGAGGAGTTGGACGAAGGGTCCGACGACCTCGATGAGCTGCTGGAAGATGATATAGAGGACGAGTTTGACGATTCTGAATCCATTAACCCCGTCAACGCTCCCTTGAAAATCGCCGAGGACGAATCCCTTGATGTGGATGACGAGACCTGATGTGAGTCGGGCTGCAAGATTCTCATTCTAAGAGTTTCATCGCTCGCATTGGACCAACATCACCCAAGATCCGTTTCTTCCCGCCTGTGAAACCCCCGACAGGAAGAGACGGATCTTTTTTTATCCACCCTCTAAAAAACACCCGGAAGCAGGACATGCTCGATTTTCTCGCCGGCCCCAAGGCTTTGGAGCAAATACGCGACAGAGGAATCCATCCGGACGACATCACGGTGGTCGCCGGCGCTGCCGGTGGGCCCAAATGGCTGGTATTGAGCCGGTTGGATCAGACGCTGTTCAACCCGGTTTCCGGGTGGTGGCGACACCGGAAAGCGCCTCTCTCCCTGACGGGGTCGTCTTCCGGCGCTTGGCGCTTTGCAGCCGCCGCCCAAATGGACCCGATATCGAGCATCAACCGTTTCGAAGCGGCCTACATCGCCCAGCAATATCCTCAAAAGCCATCGCCGTCCGAAGTGAGCCGGGAAGGGCTTCGGATTCTGGAGCGCCTGCTGGGAGCAGCCGGCGCGGAGGAAATCCTTCGTCATCCGTTTCTTCGACTTAACATTGTGACCGCTCGGTGCAGAAATCCTCTGACCGCACAGGAGACGCCTTATGTCCAGGCTTTGGGGATGGCGACCGCCGCATGCTTCAATGCCCTGCATCGCAAAGCGCTCGGCTTCTTCTTTGAGCGGGTTCTTTTTCATGATCCTCGCATCCCGTCGCCTGTTGCCGCATTCGGCCGCCCTGCCGACACCCTGCCGACCCGCTCCGTCTGTTTGGACGAACGAAACCTGAAACCAGCCCTCCTGGCATCGGGTTCAATTCCGCTGGTGATGGCCGGCGTCCGGGATATCTCCGGCGCGCCTCCGGGAATGTATCGCGATGGCGGCGTCATCGATTACCACATGGATTTGCCTTATGCGCACAATAAGGGCATTGTGTTGTTTCCCCACTATACCCAACGGGTTATCCCTGGTTGGCTGGACAAACAGCTCCCGGGGCGACAGCCGCGCTATCTGGATAACACGTTAATCGTGTCTCCCTCCAAAACGTTCCTGAACCGATTGCCCTATGGGAAGATCCCGGATCGGGATGATTTCCGGATCTTTTGGGGCAGGGACCGCGAGCGGATAGCTTACTGGCGAGAAGCGACCGAAATGGGGCAATGGCTTGCAGACGAATTCCGGGAGGCGGCAGCGTCAGGCGACATCCGGAAACGGATTCGACCTTACGGGACAGGGTAGGGAAGGGCGGGCCGCCGCTCACACCAGGGGAGAGGGGAGAAAGAGGGCGGTATAGAGATCAAGGGCGTACCGATCCGTCATGGAAGCGATAAAATCGGCGACGATCCGTTCATGAGGCAGGGCATTGCTGGCATAGGGCTGCATCTCCATGGCCTCCAGTTCCTCTGCGAGCATCTCCTGTTCATTCAAAAAATAGCGGTAAAGATCCGACAGAATCTTTTTGGCCTTGATGAATTCTTCGTGAACTTCCGGCGCGCGGTAGACATGCTCATAAAGGAATTGGCGCAGCTGGGTCATGGCGGCGAAGACTTCCTCGCTCATGTCGAGCTTGAAATCGTCACCTTCCATGCGGCTCGAAAAAATCAGGTCCCGGATCATGGTCGTGGCCCGTTCCGAGTGGTTTCGTCCCAAAATGGCGATGCAGGGCGCCGGCACTTGCTCGGCCCGGATGACGCCGCTGCGGATGGCGTCGTCCAGATCGTGGTTCAGGTAGGCCATAATATCCGCCACCCGAACGATCCGGCCTTCCACAGTGGCCGGCTGTTCATTCGGATTGTCAGGAATGATTTTTCCATACCCCTTGGAATGCTTCAGGATGCCGTCTCTCACTTCCCAGGTTAGATTCAGTCCATCCCCTTTTCTTTCCAGAATATCCACCACCCGCAAACTCTGCGCGTTGTGGGCAAACGCGCCGGAGAAGATTTCCTTCAAAGCCGTTTCACCGCTGTGGCCGAAAGGCGTGTGTCCCAGGTCGTGTCCCATGGCGATGGCTTCGGCAAGATCTTCATTGAGCCGCAGGGCTCGAGCCGCGGTCCTGGCGATCTGAGCCACCTCCAGTGTATGGGTCAGTCGGGTCCGGTACTGATCCCCCAAAGGGGATAAAAAGACTTGGGTCTTGTGCTTCAACCGGCGGAAGGCGTTGGAATAAAGGATGCGATCACGGTCCACCTGAAAGGCCGTGCGAATAGGGCAGGGCGCTTCGGGGCGTCGGCGCCCCTTGGATGCGGCGCTTAAGCATCCATAAGGGGCGATAAAGCCGCACTCTCTCTGTTCAAAGGTTTCGCGGATGGATGTCGATGCGTCGCTCCAGTGGCGTGGCGCTCTCAGTGCTTGTCGTGCATTCATGGGCGTACCGGATAAAGTGTCAATGTCCATTGTCGAACATTCATCAAGCGCTCATTATTTTCACAGTATTACAGAATTGTAAAGGACTATTTCACGCCCGTCGCCGATAATATCGCGCCAAACGCGCCGGAGAGACGCCCATCATGTATAGGGCGAGCAAAGTCCAGTTTCTCAATGTGCCGTACAGAACGCCCTCGCACTCCCATCGACGAGAGGATGTCCGAATCTTTTGGGGAAGGATGACAATGGGCCATTTCCTGCGTTTGATCCGCCGCATCAGGTCCACATCCTCCATGAGGGGTATTTCGGAAAAACCGCCGAGCGTTCGAAAGGCCTCTTTCCGGATGAAGATCGCCTGGTCGCCGTAGGGGATGCGGGTCATGCGGGATCGAAGGGCGCCGACCCACTCGATCAGTCGGAGGGATAAGCGGTTCGAATCGATGCCCAGATCGAAGGCCCCGCCGATCCAATCGGGCTCGCGCATCCGCTGGCGGATGAACGCCAACCCGTTTGCCGGCAGGATCGTGTCGGCGTGAAGAAAGAGAAGGATATCGCCGCTGGCGATCGCTGCGCCGGCGTTCATCTGAAGGGACCGCCCTGAAGGCGAAAGGATTTTGAAGACGCGCGGATCATCGATGCGCGCCAATGTTCCGCCTTGACCGTCGCCGTCTACAACAACAATTTCGAAGCTTTGGTTCCCTGCTTCGCGATATAGCCGGGAGAGAACGTCATTGATGGATGGAGCTTCATTTAGTGCCGGGATGATGATGGAGATTGAGAGACCCACGGGGTCAGGGCGGTTGGCCTCAACTGAATGTGTAAAAGCCGATAGCCAGATCATAGGCTTTATCAATGGGGTTGTTCGGGTCCCGAGAGGTGAATTCCGTGCCCAAGCTCATCCCGAACATCTTTCGGATGACCACCTCCCGTTGAATCAACGTCCGTTGCTTGTTGTCCAATCGGAACTCGACAAACAGTTTGTCGCCAATTTCCAGAGGGTCTTCCGCTACCAGATCGATTTTCAAGCCTGATCGGGAAAGATCCCGGATGCGCAGGGCGATTTCAGTGTTGTTTTTCAGTACCCGGCCAACCCCCTCGATGTCCACCGGCTTTCGATAGAACTGCCGGCGTTCCAAAAGAAACGGCGTGATCTGCCCGCAGCGGCATTTCCGCTTGAAACGGACGGGCTTTTTGATGGCCAGATATTGGGTCACATCGACGCTCTTGGTGTCCCCGCAGGAGGGGCAGACGAAGGTGGCCTGATTGTTTTTGTTGATGAACGCTTTTTTCGGTATCATCGGATGGTTCCACTCGGCAATTCGCCTGAATGCCTGTTGAGGGCAATCGGTTTCAGAACAGGCGTGGACCTGAGGTCGTCATTCATTCGGCGTCAGGTGTTCAGAAGATCGCGGACCCGGGTGTACAGGTCCGATGATTTTCCGGCCTGTGACAACAGGTCGGCGATGGATTCGAAGCATGCCCTGATGATCGCGGTTTTTGGCTTTGATGAGGTAAGTTGTACATCAATGGTTTTCAGATCCGCCGTCAATTCGGACAATCCGTCAAACTCGAGACCCATCTCTCCGACTCGGCTTTTCAAATCCGTCGTGACCGCCTCGACGCTCTGGCGGTCCGAATCGCCGATCACGGGCCCCGACCCAAGGCCGGCCGAGTTGGGTGCACCGACCCAATCCGCCGCGGCCTGTGTGATCCCAATGGCGCCGGAAAGCGTCCGGATCTCTACCAACTCCCAAGACATGAGGTTTTCCGCAATTCGGGACGACGCGGCCCGGTCCATCCCCAAGGCTTCCCCGACATCGAACAGGGACGCGCTGCCGGCCGGATCGCCGCCGAGCTTCTCATGCAGCGCCTGGAGGAACCGTTGTTCATCCGGCCCTATATCTCCTTCAAAATTCATTGAACTCTCCCTGTTTTTTCTGAATTTTCAGGGCTGCACCTTCAGGCGACCGTATCATCCGCCACATATTTTTTCAGATGTGCAATGGCCGGCGGCCATCGATCAGTATCCGATAGGGTCAGAAAGGCGTTGATCTGCTCCTCATTTAATCGAGATATTTCTTCTTGAGGAATTTTTCCCTCCCCCATAATCCGAAACCTGGATTTGATGATATCGGTGCGTTGCTCCATTTTTTCTGTCACAGTGGTCTCCTTCATTGCGTATCCGCTCTGAAACATCCCAAAATCGATCCATGTCTTGATACCATAGGATATGACAGCCGAAACTTCAACCGCTTTTTGAACGGCAACCTGTTGCGGCCGCGAGATGCCTTGCTATTTTAACCGGCCGATGTTAAAAAACATTATGGAAAAAGCCCAGAACACTTCTCACAAGTGGCTGATCTTCGGCATAGTCGCCATCGGTGTCTTTATGTCCACTCTGGACGGGAGCATCGTCAACGTGGCGCTTCCCACCATCATGGCGGAACTCGATTCAGACATGGCCGTTGTCGAGTGGGTCATGATGATCTACCTCCTTACCGTCTCGTCGCTATTGTTAAGCTTCGGCCGTCTGAGCGATATCAAAGGGCGTCGGTGGATCTACAGTCGGGGGCTGATGGTGTTTTCTGTCGGATCTTTCTTTTGCGGGGCTGCTGACAGCGCAACCTGGCTCATCGCGGCCCGGGCGTTTCAGGGAGTGGGAGCGGCCATGATCATGGCCTGCACCCAGGCCCTGGTGGCCGACATCTTTCCACCGGCTGAACGCGGCAGGGCGCTGGGAATGATGGGCGCCGTAGTGGCTTCCGGCCTTACTCTCGGACCCGCGCTGGGAGGATGGATCCTCCATCTGGCCTCATGGCAGTTCATTTTCTATATCAATATCCCCATCGGATTGGTCACGGGCGGGATCGCACACCAGATGCTTCGGGGGGGGGCCACAGACGAAGCTCGCCCCGAACCTTTTGACCAGGCGGGTGCAGTCCTTCTGGTGCTGACCTTGGCGCCGGCCCTGGTGGCCGTCTCTCACGCTTATGACTGGGGATACGCTTCTCCGACCGTCCTGACGCTGGCGGCCGTCTCGGTGCTGTCGGGCGCGGGCCTGGCGGCCGTCGAATGCCGCACCGATGCGCCGATTCTTTCGCCGTCTCTGTTAGCCATCCGGCTTTTCACTCTGCCGCTGGCATCGGCCATGATTCTTTTTATGGGGTTGTTCACGCTGGTCTTCCTGATGCCGTTTTTTCTGATGCATCCGGCCGGTCGAAGCGTCAGCCATACCGGCCATCTCATGGTGAGTCCTTTTATCTGCCTTTTTGCCATATCCCCGGTCGCGGGCCGCCTCTATGATTATTTCGGATCACGGGCTCTGTGCACGGTCGGCATGGCCACTCTCACGGCGGCCCTATATTTTTTGGCCCAATTGACGCCGCAGAGCACTGACTGGGACGCGGCCTGGCGCATGGCTCTGGCCGGGGTCGGCACAGCTGTCTTCATCTCGCCCAACACCGCAACGATTATGGGCGCCGTTCCCCGAAACCGAATGGGGATCGCAGCGGCCACCGTGGCGGCGGCCCGCAACCTGGGAATGGTGGCGGGCATCGCTCTGGCCGGGACCCTGTTCAACAGCGTCTTCTACACCCTCTCCGGCGGAGAACCGTTCAACGCCTACAGCCCCTCCCTGGAACCGATCTTTATGGCCGCCTATCGCATGGCCATGCTGGCCGGCGCCATGACGGCCGGCGTCGGCGTCGCCGTCAGCTTTCTGAGGGGTCCCGAGTCGGGACGGGCGGCCCTTTCCCGGGGAAATGAATTGTCATCCTCCGACATCCCGGATTATAATAACCCGGCAGACGCCAACTAAATCAACCCGATTCCAAGGAGGGAAATCCATGGACAAAAAAGCCTATACCCGATCGGTTGCGGTCAAGGGAAAGACCTGCACCCTTTACGATATCCGCCAGCTCGAAAAAGAGGGGATTGCCGATCTCGACCGGCTCCCCTTTTCCATCCGCATCCTGGTGGAAAACCTGCTCCGGAAGCTGGACGGCGACATCGTGACGGAAGACGATCTGAAAAACGTGGGCGGCTGGCAAAAGCGATACGACGCGCCCGTGGAGATCCCCTACCATCCGGCCCGGGTCCTGATGCAGGATTTCACCGGGGTTCCGGCTGTGGTGGATCTGGCGGCCATGCGGGACGCGGTCAAGGCCCAGGGCGGCGATCCCAAGCGGATCAACCCCCTCATCCCCTCGGAACTGATTGTGGACCACTCGGTCCAGGTCGATTATTTCGGCGCCGAAAAGGCCCTCAAGGGCAATGTGGCCAAAGAGTACGAACGGAACGGCGAGCGGTACGCCCTCCTCAAATGGGCCCAGAAGAGCTTCGGGAACTTCGCCGTGGTCCCGCCCAATTCCGGCATCTGCCACCAGGTGAACCTGGAGCACCTGGGCCGGGTGATCATCACCGACGACGAAAACGGCCGGACGGTCGCCTACCCAGACACTTTGGTGGGCATGGACTCCCACACCACCATGATCAACGGCATCGGCGTCATGGGATGGGGCGTGGGCGGCATCGAGGCCGAGGCGGTCATGCTGGGCCAGCCCTATTTCATGGCCATCCCCGAGGTGATCGGGGTGAAATTCACCGGCGAACTCCCCGCCGGCGCCACCGCCACCGATTTGGTGCTGCGGGTGACCCAGATGCTCCGGGAATACGGCGTGGTGGAAAAATTCGTGGAGTTTTTCGGCCCGGGGGTGAAAAAGCTGACCGTTCCCGACCGGGCCACCATCGCCAACATGAGCCCGGAATACGGCGCCACCATGGGCTTTTTCCCGGTGGATGAAAAGACCGTCCAGTACCTCAAGGCCACGGACCGGGGGGAACGGGCCGATATCGTCGAGGCCTGCACCAAGGAACTGGGGCTGTTTTACACCGGCGAGGCCGACCCGGAATACACCGATGTGCTGGAACTGGACCTCTCCACCATCGAACCGGCCCTGGCCGGCCCCGCCCGGCCCCAGGACCGCATCCCCCTCCAAAATCTTAGCAAAACCTTCGGCGACATCCTGGGCTGCGATTACGAGCGGGACACCGACAAGGAACACATCTCCAAATTCTACGACGAATCCGGCTCCGTCACCCGGCGCCAGGACGAATGCACCCCCAGCGGCCGAAAGCTCTACGACGTGACCCTCAACGGCCGGGAGGCCAAGATCGGCGACGGCACGGTGGTCATTGCCGCCATCACCTCCTGCACCAACACTTCCAACCCTTTCGTCATGCTGGGGGCCGGGCTCCTGGCGAAAAAGGCGGTCAAGCGGGGGCTCCGGGTTCCGTTTTACGTCAAAACCTCCCTGGCGCCGGGCTCAAAGGTGGTCAACGACTACCTGGAAGACGCCGGGCTCTTCCCCTACCTCGAAGCCCTGGGGTTCCACCTGGCGGCCTTCGGCTGCACCACCTGCATCGGCAACAGCGGGCCGCTCCATCCGGAAATCGAAAAGGCGATCACCGAAAACGACCTGACCGTGGCGTCGGTGCTCTCGGGCAACCGGAATTTCGAGGCCCGGATCCACCAGCGGGTGCGGGCCAATTTCCTGGCCTCCCCCATGCTGGTGGTGGCCTTCGCCCTGGCCGGCCGCATCGATCTCGATTTGACGTCCGACCCGGTGGCCCTGGACCCCAACGGTGAACCCGTCTATCTGAAGGAGATCTGGCCCACCCAGGAAGAGATCACCGATCTCGTCGACGCTCACGTCAAACCGGACTTCTACAAAGAAGAATACGGCCGGATCTTCGACGGCGACGAGTTCTGGCGGGATCTCTCGGTGACCGAAAGCACCACCTACGCCTGGCGGGACGATTCCACCTACATCAAGAACCCGCCCTATTTCGAAGGATTCAGCCTGGACGTGGACAAGCCCGGCGACATCAAGGGGGCCCGGGCCCTGGCGCTTCTGGGCGACACCGTGACCACTGACCACATCTCGCCGGCCGGGGCCATCCCCGAAGACTATCCCGCGGGGCAATACCTCATCGACCACGGCGTGGAGAAGACGGATTTCAATTCCTACGGCTCCCGCCGCGGCAACCACGAGGTGATGATGCGGGGGACCTTCGGCAACATCCGCATCAAAAACAAACTGGTGGACAAAGAAGGGAGCTACACCCGTAAGTTTCCCGAGGATGAAACGACCTATATTTACGACGCGGCCATGCGGTACATGGAAGAGGGGATCCCGCTCATCGTGCTGGGCGGCAAGGAGTACGGCACCGGCTCCTCCCGGGACTGGGCCGCCAAGGGAACGCTGCTGCTGGGGGTCAGAGCGGTCATCGCGGAGTCCTACGAGCGGATCCACCGGTCCAACCTGGTGGGCATGGGCGTGCTCCCCCTCACCTTCAAGGAAGGGGAGGGGTGGGAGAGCCTGGGGCTGACCGGCTCCGAGACCTTCGACATCGAGGGCGTCGCCGACATGGGCCCACGCAAAACCCTTAAGGTCACGGCCAAAAAAGAGGGGGGCGAGACCGTTGAATTCGAGGTCGCGTCCCGCCTCAACTCCGACATCGACGTGGCCTATTATCGGCACGGCGGCATTTTGCCCTATGTGTTGCGGAAGATGATGGCGGAATAACCGAATAAGACCTCCGAGGTTTCCAAAACCTCGGAGGTCTGGGTTCACGACTTCGACGAGGCGGCGCCATGAAAAAAAAGAACCGATTCCGACTGATTCTCGTTCTGGTGATCGCGGCCCTGGCCGCGCTCTTTTTCGTCCTGGATCTCAATCAGTACCTCGCCCTCGACTATTTCAAGGCCCGGCAGCAGGCCTTCGAACAGTTCTACGCCGATCATCGGTTGATGACCGTCGCCGTCTACTTCGTCGTCTACGTGGTGGTCACGGCCCTCTCCCTGCCGGGCGCCGCGGCCATGTCCCTGGTGGGCGGGGCCATCTTCGGATTGTGGCTGGGGGTTCTGGTGGTGTCGTTCGCCAGTTCCATCGGCGCCGCCCTCGCTTTCTTCGTCGCCCGCTTTCTGCTGCGGGACTACGTCCAGAACCGGTTCGGGGACCGGCTCCGGAAGATCAACAAGGGGGTGGAGCGGGACGGGGCCTTTTACCTTTTCACGCTGCGGCTGGTGCCGATCTTCCCCTTTTTCGTCATCAATTTGGCCATGGCCCTGACCCCCATCCGGATCCTGACGTTTTACATCGTCAGCCAGATCGGCATGCTGCCGGGGACGTTTGTCTACATCAACGCCGGCGCCCAACTGGCCGGGATCGAATCGGCGGGGGGCATCCTGTCGCCGGGGCTGATCCTGTCCTTTGCGCTGCTGGGGATATTTCCCCTCATCGCCAAACGGGCCGCGGCGTTTATTCAGGCCCGAAGAGTCCTCTCCGGCTTCTCGAAGCCGGAGCGATTCGACTATAACCTGGTGGTCATCGGCGCCGGATCGGCCGGTCTCGTGTCGGCCTATATCGCCGCAACGGTCAAAGCCAAGGTGGCCCTGGTGGAAAAGGAGAAGATGGGGGGCGACTGCCTCAACACCGGGTGCGTGCCCAGCAAGGCCCTGCTGCGGTCCGCCAAGATGCTTTCTTACGCCCGCCGGGCCGGGGAGTTCGGTTTCAAGCGGACCGAGGTGGACTTCGATTTCGCCGAGGTCATGGACCGGGTCCACCGGATCATCCGGAAGGTGGAACCCCACGATTCGGTGGAGCGGTACACGAAACTGGGCGTGGAGTGCATTATTGGCGAGGCCCGGATCACCTCGCCCTACACCGTGACGGTCAACGGCCGGACATTGACGACCAAGAGCATCGTGGTGGCCACCGGCGCCCGGCCCTTGATCCCGCCCATCCCCGGCCTGGACAAGATCGACTACCTCACCTCCGACACCCTCTGGAACCTTCGGGAACTGCCCAAACGGCTGGTGGTGCTGGGGGGCGGCCCCATCGGTTGCGAAATGACCCAGGCCTTCGCCCGGTTCGGATCGGAGGTGACCCAGGTGGAGATGGTCCCCCGCATCCTGGCTCGCGAAGATCCGGAGGTTTCGGAGATGATGGCGAAAATCTTCGAATCCGAAGGAGTCCGGGTGCTCACGAACCATAAGGCCAAAGAAGTGATCAAAGAAGGGGATGGCCATATGCTGGTCTGCGAACACCAGGGGCAGGATGTCCGGATCCCCTTTGATCGGATCCTGGTGGCGGTGGGCCGGGCCCCCAATGTCAAGGGGTTCGGCCTGGCGGACCTGGGCGTTCGCATCAGTCAGCGGGGGACGGTGGAGACCAACGATCTGCTCCAGACCAACTTCCCCAACATCTACTGCTGCGGCGATGTGGCCGGCCCCTATCAGTTCACCCACACCGCTTCCTACCAGGCGTGGTTTGCCGCCGTCAACGCCCTGTTCGGGACCGTCAAATCCTTCAAAGTCGATTACCGGGTCATTCCCTGGGCCACCTTCACCGATCCTGAAGTGGCGCGGGTGGGGCTCAATGAATCCGATGCAAAGGAACAGAAGATTGAATACGAGGTGACGATCTACCCCATGGACGATCTGGACCGGGCCATCGCCGAATCCGAAGATCGGGGCATGGTCAAAGTGCTGACCAAACCCGGGGCGGATAAGATCCTGGGGGCGACCATCGTGGGACCCCATGCCGGCGACATCATCGCTGAATACGTGGTCGCCATGAAGCACAACATCGGGCTGAACAAGATCCTGTCCACCATCCACACCTATCCCACCCTGTCGGAAGCCAACAAGGCCGCGGCCGGGCAATGGAAAAAAGCCCATGCGCCGGAAAATGTGCTAAAATGGATAGAGCGGTATCTGGCATGGCGAAGAGGATAGCGCCATGGCCGTTCGAGGACCTGATTGAAAGGAGACAGCATGACCGTTAAAGAGACGTTCGTTAATGACATGAAATCCAGATTGAAAACGCGGGAGAAGGAAATCGCGGATCTGAAATCCAAGGCCGAATCAGCCGGCGCCGGTTCCAGAATCGATATCGAAGAGAAGATCGCCGAACTGGAGTTGAAGCAGGAATATACCCGCAAAACCCTGACGGAACTCCGAACTGCGAACGAAGACCGCTGGGAGCGACTCAAACACAACGTGGAAAGCGCATGGCGCGACCTGGATGAGGCTTACCGGGAGGCCCTTATCAGTTTCGCATAGATGATGGAACCTTCCGCCGGAACTTCCCTGGAAACAACCCCGTATGGTTATCCATGGAAACAGATTTAGACGAAGCGGTTCGGAGAGCGGAAACCGCGGCCCGATCGTTTTTCAGGGACGCCCGAGGCAGCCATGACTGGGAGCATACCCGTCGCGTCTGCCATCTCTGCGAACGCATCGGTCCGGCGGAAAACGCCGACATGGCGGTGTTGCGCATTGCAGCGCTGCTCCATGACATCGGTCGGGCCGATCAGGATCGAGGCCAGGGCCGGGTCTGCCACGCCCAAAAAGGCGCGGAACTGGCCGGCCCGATCCTCCACCATCTGCCGCTGTCTGCGGGCCGGAAGGAAAACATCCGCCACTGCATTCGCACCCACCGGTTCCGCGGCGACCAGCGGCCCCTGAGCCTCGAGGCCAAGGCGCTGTTCGATGCCGACAAGATGGACGCCATCGGCGCCGTAGGGGTGGCCCGGGCCTATCTCTTTGCCGGGGAGATCGGGGCCCGGCTCCACAATCCCGACGTGGATGTCGAACAGACCGAATCCTATTCCATCGACGATACCGGCTACAGGGAATTCAAGGTCAAGCTCGTCGGCATCAAAGACCGCATGCTCACCCCCACCGGCCGCCGGATGGCCGAGGAGCGCCACGCCTTCATGACCGCCTTTTTCAAGCGGTTTTTAGCGGAGTACGACGGCGTCTGCTGATCCGCCGCCGTCCCCCTCTTTTCCCCCAACGTTTTTTACCCGTAGAGCTTTTTCATCAGCCAGGCCATGTTCTCACCGAGAAGGCGGGCCGTTCCGATCCCTTCTTCGTCTTTTTCCACATCTCCCTTATCCATTCCGAAGCCCATGTTCCAGTAATTGGAGCCGGGGATGATCATCTGGCTGATGGTGAAAAAGTGGTTGATGGTATCGAAGGCGTGGATCGCTCCGCCGCGCCGGGCCGCCACCAGGGCCGCGCCCACCTTCCGTTTGAACATATCGCCGTTGGCCTTGGCCACCAGGCCGGCCCGGTCGATGAGGGCCTTCAATTCCGCGCTGACGTCTGCGAAATAGGTCGGGGATGCCAGGATCATTCCGTCGGCGGCCCGCATTTTCTCGATGCAGTCATTGGCGACATCTTTGTCCACCGCGCACCGTTGGTCTTTGTTTTCCATACACTTGTAGCAGGCAATGCAGCCCTGGATCTTCTTGCCTGAAAACTGAAAGAATTCCGTTTCGATGCCGGCTTTTTCGATTTCAGCCAGGGCCGTGCGGACCATTGCCGCGGTATTGCCGTCCTTTCGGGCGCTGCCGTTGAATGCGATGACTTTCATGGATTCTCCTTCTCACCTTTGAATAATAGATTGGATTGCTGAGTTTATCGCCACAGGATCTTGGCGGGCTTGCGCTGAGGCAGCCGGTGGTAATCGTACCGGGGATGACCGATCATCATCGACCCGAAGGGAGCGTGGTTGTCGGGGAGCCCCAACGCCTTTTGCATGGGGCTCCACTGGTTGGCGGCGGCGTTGAAATACCCGGCCCAGCAGGCGCCGAAGCCGTGGGAGAAGGCCGCCAGATCCAGGTAGGTCAAAGCGATGGTGCAGGCCTGGGGCGCCGGCAGCAGACTTTTGGAGGCATGGGTCACGACCACATGGGGCGCGCCCCGCAGGATCGGGTCTTCACCCCCGTCCCACCCGGCCACCACCCGGTCCATGTGGAAGGCGGTGGCCGTGTGCGGATTTGTCTCGATGGTATGGCGCATCCAGTCGACCACTATGCCGGCCAGCCGACGGGCCTCCTTTGAATCGTGGATCACCAGCCAGGATACCGGTTGACAATTGTGGCCGGACGGCGCGTACCGGGCGGTTTCGATGAGATTTCCCAGGGTGTCCCGGTCTATGGGCTTGTCCTCATAGGTGCGGATGGATCGCCGCGCCCGGAGGGCGTGTTCCATGGCATCTCCGGACGGCAGCAGTTCCCGGCGGACGGGCTGGGATTCCGCCACCGGCATGGTTGCAAGGGACAACGCGCCGTGGGGACAGACCGCCATGCAGTGGCCGCAGTTGATGCACAAAGCGCCGGCGCCTTCCACCGGCTCGGGCGCGCCGTCTTTCCCCGTCAATTCAATAATGCGAGCCGGGCATTCCGCGACGCAGGCGCCGTCTCGCTGGCATTTTTCTAAATCTATGGTAAATAAGGGCATATAGTTTTCCTCCAATCTGGGGTTTATGTTCCAGGTTATTTGTTTTTTCTCCGAAAAAACAAAAATTGCCCATAGGACGGGCAATTCCATGAACAAGCATAACATGTTCTTCTCTGGCTGTTCAAGGGTTGGAATTCGGCGGGCCGACAGCATACGGAAAGTTTTCGTGGATTTCCACCTGCGGCTTTATCGACGGCGCAATCTACCAACAGGAGCAACACCATGACGTATCGCGAAAATCAACGTCAAAAAGCAACGACCATGCGGGATGCGTTTTTCCGCGATCCCGGCGGCGGGCTATACGCCAATCTGAAAAGGGAATTCGTCCTCAAAGACGCGACGCTCAATCTATGGGCCGGCATCCGGAACGAAAGATCGCAAACCCGCGGAGCGAACGCGACGGCCGTCGATGCGGCGATGATCGGCCGGAAACCGTCCGGATCGAACGTCCTCGTTCTCATCGAATGGAAATACACCGAAGCATACGGCGAGCAGGATAAATACATCCCCGCGCGATACGAGATCTACGACCCGCTCCTGGCGGACGAACAATCTCCTATCTCCGTGGAGGATTTCAACGCATTATACTACGAGCCTTTCTACCAGCTCATGCGCCAGACCCTGCTCGGCTGGAAAATGGTTCAACATCGGGAATATAACTGCGATGAATGGATTCACCTGCATGTGATTCCCGAGGGCAACGTTGAATTGAGGGAGCGGGTCACATCGCCGGCGCTTCGCTCGGAGGCCGCCAAACGCCGCAGCCACCAAATCCCCCTCAGTTTCTAATACGGCATAATTCTAAAAAATTTAATTCAATTTTCAGATTGACTTACAATAAGTTCCACAGTTACACTTATTAAAGACAAGTGCCCCATCCCGGCCCCCCTTCAGGGAAAAAGACCCCAACCCCAACCTGAAAGGAGGAAGCAGAATGGACGACAAGAAGAAAAAGAAGATCGTGATCGCGGGGGTGCTCGTCGCCCTCGGCCTGATTCTGGGATTTCCTCTTTTCAGCCTCAGCTATTACACCATGGTGCGGACCTCCACGC
>JAABTD010000112.1 GCA_011390065.1 Desulfobacteraceae bacterium | reverse complement strand
CTGGAACATCGCAGCGCCCTTCAGGGCGGTTTCGCATGTAGGCCGGGGATTTATTCCCGGCCGGGGGCGGCGGATCAAATTCGTGTTCATTCAAATCGGCTGACCGGCCCATTCCGCGAATTTTTTGGCGTCATGCCAGCTCACGCCGACCACCGGCTGCTTGGACTGATTGAATTCGCGGTTGGCCCAGTATCTCGGTTCCGGATGGCCCGTCGCCGCTATGAACCGACCGTATTCCTCGTTGGTGACCGGGTAGCGGCCCATGTAGAAATCGGGCACGGTCACTTCATGGACGGGTTGTTCACGATCCATTTCCTCCGACCCCATCATGAACGCGCCACCCCCGATGAACACCAGCTCATAACTGGACGGTTCGGGATGGATGACATCCTGAAGCGCTTCCTTGAAGCGTTCATCGACCCATTGCCGGATTTTGTCGTAGGGATGATTTTTGAGCCGCTCCATGATGGTTTCGAGGGCGCCGTCGTCCAGGCGTTCCAGAATTCGCAGGGCCGCGAACTGCCGTTCCCACAATCTCCCTGGATTGCCGGCGGCATCCAAATTCAGCAAGTCCGCAAACGGCTCGGGCGTTCTTTCGGCGGCTTCGTTCAGGCACATTTCCACCAGATCGGTATGTTGAGCAAAGCCGGGCCGCTTCACGACCTCGCGCATGAACGGCTCGAACAGGCAATGATCGGACTGGGCCAAAAGCAGCAGGATCACCTCCTGCCACCAGCCCAGACCAAACTTTTCAGCAAGTTGCCGCAACACGTCGGATTTGCCGAGATCGGCGAGAAACAGCCGCTGAATCTCGCGGGCCGCCAGGTATTCCTGGAACCCAAGGTGCATAAATCCGTATTGGTCCTGACTCCAACCGGTCAGCAACCCGCTTTCGTCCCGGACGATGCGAAGGAAATCGGCGGCCGATCCGGCGACCCAACTCACGGCCTTCAACGACGGTTCAATAGCGGGCGCCAGTTCGGTCGCCGACGCGCGGCGGCGCTCCTTGCGGTGCATCCAATAGGCCGTCGGCTGAAGCACCCGCCGGCCGGTCCGGGCCGTTACCCGGCTTTTAAAGCCGATGGCCTTCCGCCATTTTTCCAGCAGCACCTCCACGCATTCCTCGTAGAGCTGGGATCGGGTATCCGGCAGACCGCCCTGGCTCTGATGGATTAAACAGATGTTGGTGAGCAGCAGCGGATTCCGGGTCAGTTCGAACACGCGCCGGGCGCGGAATTCGGGCTGCTTCAGCCGTTCGAGCAAATCATCGGCCTTGGTTTTCGCCAACTTCGCCGCCTGAGCCTTGTCCGCGGCAAGACCTGTTTCCACGATCCGATACCAGTTGTTGACAAAACCGGCGGCCTGGGTTGCATCCAGGGGCCGGACGTGCATTTCCAGGAAATCGGCGCTCAGCCGGGCGTCCTCGGTGTAGCCGGCAAACCGGCAGGTGACCATGAAACGGCAATCCCGGTTCCGGTTCAGGGTCAACGCCTTTTCGATCCATCGGGATACCCGGCCGCGCTGGTCCGGATCGGCCACTTCATCAAGGCCGTCCAGAAGAAACAGCAGGCTGCCGCGTTCCATCAACCGTTTTCCAAAGCCCGCCGGCGTTTCCAGAAGCGGGTCGCTCAACTGCTCCTGGATGAAGGCGTCCAGCGTGGCGGCGGTGGGTTCCAGGTCCCGCAGCGGCAGGAACACGGGCACCATTTCTTTCGGAAGCCCGAGTTGGGCCGGACCGCCGCGCAGACACCAGAGCAGCACCCGCTTCAGGTGCGTGGTTTTGCCCGACCCCGGATCGCCCAGAATCACGAGACCCCGCCGCGGCGTCGCCATTTCCTCAGCCTTTCGGAAAGCATCGGGAACGGATATTTCCTGGTCCACGCCCTGCCCGCGCAGGCAATTTTCGGCGTCCTCGGCGTCGGCGAAACAGGAATGCCCCACGGCCCGCAAATCCATCATGGCGCGAAGGGGCACGTAAATGTCGGCGATGTCGATGGGCACCTTGAGGTTGGTTTTGAAGCCGAAAAGCGGCAGCTTTTCGTGCAGGGCTTCGGCTTTTTGGCGGTAGGCGGCGATCTCTTTTTCGAAATCGGCGTCGGTTTTGAAATCAGAGGCCGTAACGGGCGCGTCGGGCGCTTTCCGCTCCGACGCCGCCGGCGTCGATTCGCGTCCATGAAGGGGGATGTCGTAATACGGCAGACTATGTTTCCCCCTGCCCTGCCGCCAGAGATGATCCGGTTCCCACGCGCCATAAATTTCAATGCGGCGGCGGGTTTCAACGCGAAGGACGTCTCCCGACAGCCGCAGCAGATTGTACTGGAGCGGATACCCGCTCGTCCATTCCCTGGTCGGCGCGCCGAAGGTTCCGGCCCCCGCCACATGAATGCGCCGCCCATCGGCGCTCATGTCGTATCGGAACAGGCCGGCGTCGGCCTTGTGGATGTGGCCGTGAAGGCAGACCTGAAACCCGGCCATGGCCAGCCGCTGCATGAACCCGAGGTCCTTGATGCGGTCTTCCTCCGGGCTGGACAGCGGATGGTGCCAGACCGCGAATTTGCGGCATCCCTTGAAATCGGGGTTCTCCCAGATTTGATTCAACGCGTGCTCCACCGCGTCTGGATTGATGGAAATCCGGTTCCGGAAATGGTGGTCCGCCTCCCAGGCGGAATTGAAGCCGACGATGAGCAGGTTCAAATCGGGCAGGTGGTGGAGGGTGGCCTGGGCTTTGGGGTCGAGGGGGTACGGTTCGCCGGCGACGGTTTCGTGGAAGTGGCTGAAATTTTCAAAACGATCCGGATATTTTCGGTCATCCCGCAGCCGGATCACATCGTCGCTGATCCGGATGAAGCGACCTTCCGGCAACGGCCCGTCGTACTCGTCCTCGTCCATCAATCGGTAGGCTTTTTTAGAGAGCGACCAGTTGAGATCATGGTTGCCGGGGACCATCACCAGCCGGTCGGCGCCCACCCCGAATGTCGCTCGGAGTTTGTCCAGAAAGGCTTCCCCCGCCTCGTATTCCGCCGACTCCGACTTATTCCCGATATCGCCCGAAATGACGACGCCGTGAAGCCGCTCGCACCCAAGTTCCCCGATCAGATCATCCCTCAACTGCCCGAACCAACGCTCGGCGTGGGCAAGGGGGTCTGAATTTTCATCGGCGCCGAAATGGAGGTCCGAGATATGGAGGATGTCGGCCGCCTGGGAGGCGTCAAAGGGTGATTCTTCCATCGAGGCTTCGGGCTGTTCCCGGTGGTTCTCACGCCGGCTTTCATTCTCGAAATGATGAAAATGGATGCCGCCGTCCACCCGGACATTGTCGCCGACGACGCCCACCTGGGAATTCGTGATGCGGATGGATTTGTCTTTTCGGTTTTGGGCCATCGGCCAGTCTCCGGATCAGGATAATTCCGACTATAAAGGGTGTCGTTTGTTTAGGCCGATTCGCCAGGCAAGCCTGTCTCAGCCGGCTTCAGCCGGGTTTTGCATGTAGCCGGGGGATTCATTCCCCGGCGGCGCTTGAATTAAAAAATTAAAACGCGTTTGAACCACCGCCGGCCGGGAATGAATCCCCGGCCTACAAGCCCAACCGCCCTGAAGGGCGCTCAAAATCCGTTAAAATCAGGGATGTTTAACCATCCAAATCTCATTGTCGCTCTAAATCAGGGATCAATGTCCGCCGCCGATGGTGTTCTTTTTGATTGACCACATATTCAATAACGTTTTTGAGTTGTTTCTGGCTGACCGAAAACGCGCCGTATCCCTCCTGCCAACGGAAAGAATTGCGTCCGGGAAGCAGTTGATGGTTGACATGGTGGGAACTGGCGCCTTTTATCTTCGAGATGTAATCGGCAACGGCTATTGTAGGCGGGATCGAAACCAAAAGATGGATGTGATTCTCCACGCAACCCATCGCTTGAATTTGACACCCCAGGAAATCCGATTTGCCGGCAATATACCCCATAAGATCCTTTTCGATACTCTGGGTGATAAGGGGCAGACCATTCTTTGCGCTCCAGACCAGATGGTAGTGAAGACGCCAATAGGGCATGTTTTGATATCCTTTTATGTTGGTGAATCGATAGCCCCGCTATGACATAGCGCCCTTCAGGGCGGTTTCGCCTGTAGGCCGGGGATTTATTCCCGGCCGGGACGGGCCGGACACATGCAAACAAAAAAAGGCCCCCTGCCGGAATTGAAGACAGAGGGCCTTTTCCATTATTGCAAAGTGATCAGGACGAAAAACCTACTCCCCCGCCCTCCCATCGTCGCAGGCCTCGCCCACTTGGTCGTCCCCGGGCCGGGAATGCTCCGAGTCGTCGGCGATGGTGCAGGCATCGGTTTCGCCGCCGTCGCCCACGACGCCCGATTCCACCTCGATGGGTTCCAGCTCGGACAGACGCTTGAGGGCCTTGTACCGGGCGTTGAACTCTTTTTCCAACCGTGCGTGGAGCAGCTTCGCTTCTTCCGGGAAGGTTTTCTGCAAAGAAGCGTACCGGACCTCGCCGGAGAGGAAGTCCTGGAGGCTGCCGTCGGGCGCTTTGGAATCAAGGGTAAAGGGATTCTTGCCCTCCTTCTTCAGCTCCGGATTGAACCGGTACAGGGGCCAGTAGCCGCTCTTGACCGCCAGTTCCGTTTCTTCCTGGGCCTTGCCCATGCCCTTGCGGATGCCGTGGTTGATGCACGGCGAATAGGCCATGATCAAAGACGGGCCGTCGTAGGTTTCGGCTTCGGAAAAGGCCTTCAGGAGCTGCTGTTTGTTGGCGCCCATGCCGACGGTGGCCACGTAAACATAACCGTAGCTCATGGCCATGGCGCCCATGTCCTTCTTGGCGGTTTTCTTGCCCGAAGCGGCGAATTTGGCCACCGATCCGGTGGGGGTCGCCTTGGAGGACTGGCCGCCGGTGTTGGAGTAGACCTCGGTGTCGTAGACCATGACGTTGATGTCCTCGCCGGAAGCCAGGACGTGGTCGATGCCGCCGAAGGCGATGTCGTAGGCCGCGCCGTCGCCGCAGAAGACCCAGTAGGACTTCTTGGTGAAAAGCCCGGACATGGCGGCGATCTCGCCCATCAGTTTAGCGTTAGCGTCGCCTTTGGCGTCTTTCAGAAGCGCCTTCATCTCATCGCCGTATTTCTTGGACAGTTCCGGGTCGCGCATGTTGTCGAGCCAGCCTTGCATGGCGGTTTTCAGCTCGCCCGACGCGCCGTTGTTCATGGCCTCCCGGACCTTTTCAGCCAGCATCCGCCGCTGATGGGCCGCTCCCAGGAACATGCCGTAGGTGAACTCGGCCGGGTCTTCGAACAGCGAGTTGCCCCAGGTGGGACCAAAGCCGTCCTTGTTGACGCAGTAGGGGATCGACGGCGCCGATCCGCCCCAGATGGAGGTGCAGCCGGTGGCGTTGCCGATGACCATCCGCTCGCCGTAAAGCTGGGTGAGGAGCTTGGCGTAGGGGGTCTCGCCACAGCCGGCGCAGGCGCCCGAGAACTCCAGGAGCGGCTGGCAGAACTGGCTGCCTTTGAGACTGTTGCGCTTCAGGATGTCGTCTCTCACCGGGACTTCTTCGACGCAGTATTCCCACAGCGGGGCCTGTTCCATCTGGGTCGCCAGGGGCTTCATCACCAGGGCCTTTTTCTTGGACGGGCAGATGTCGGCGCAGTTGCCGCAGCCCATGCAGTCCAGCGGGCTCACCTGGATGCGGAACTGATATCCTTTCAGTTCCTTGCCCAGGGCCTTTTTGGCTTCCATCCCGGCCGGGCCTTTTTCCACTTCTTCATCGGTCAGAAGAATGGGCCGAATGGTGGCGTGGGGGCAGACCATGGCGCACTGGTTGCACTGGATGCAGTTTTCCATGATCCATTCGGGCGCGTTGATGGCCACGCCGCGCTTTTCATATTTGGTGGTGGCCACGGGAAAGATGCCGTCCGGCCGGAACTTGCTCACCGGCAGCTTGTCGCCCTGCTGGGCCAGCATGGGCCGCATCACGTCGGATACAAAGGCCGGTTCCTTCCGGGCCGTTTCGCCGGCGTCCGAGGCGTCCGCCCAGGACGCGGGATACTTGACTTCCTCCAGGTGATCCAGGGTCTTGTCCACGGCCGCGACGTTCATATTGACGATCTTGTCGCCCTTCTTGCCGAACATCTCCTTGATCTGGTCCTTGAGATAGGCGATGGCGTCGTCCACCGGGATCACGTTGGCCAGTTTGAAAAAGGCCGTCTGCATGATCATGTTGATCCGGCCGCCCAGCCCCACCTCGCCGGCGATGGAAACGGCGTCGATGTTGTAGAACTTGAGCTTTTTCCGGGCGATGGTCCGCTTCATGGCGGCCGGCAGCTTCTTTTCCATGTCGTCGAGGGTCCAGGCGGAGTTGAGCAGGAAGGCGCCGCCCTCCTTGATGCCTTCCAGGACGTCGTAGGTATCGACGTAGCTGTCTTTGTGGCAGGCGATGTAGTCGGCCGAATCGATGAGGTAGGTCGATTGGATGGGCGTCTTGCCGAACCGGAGATGGGACATGGTCACGCCGCCGGACTTCTTGGAGTCGTAGGCGAAATAGGCCTGGGCGTACATGTCGGTGTTGTCGCCGATGATCTTGATGGCGCTTTTGTTGGCGCCCACCGTGCCGTCGGCCCCCAGGCCCCAGAACTTGCACTGGACGGTGCCTTCGGGCGCCACGTCGAAGCCCTCTTCCACGGGCAGGGAGGTGTCGGCGACATCGTCGGTGATGCCCACGGTAAAATGCCGTTTGGGCGAAGCGGCCTTCATGTTGTCAAAAACCGCCTTGACCATGCTGGGATTGAACTCCTTGGACCCCAGGCCGTAGCGACCGTTGTAGAGTTTGGCGGTCTTGCCCTCTTCCATGTAGGCGGAACAAACGTCCAGGTAGAGCGGATCGCCCAGGGCGCCCGGCTCTTTGGTGCGGTCGAGGACCGTCACCGCCTTGGCGGAATCGGGCAGAACCGCAAACAGATGTTCCGTGGACCAGGGCCGATACAGCCGGACCTTGACCAGCCCCACCTTGTCGCCCTTGTCGGCCAGGTGGTTCACCACCTCCTCGATGGTCTCGCAGGAGGAGCCCATGGCGATGATCACGTTTTCGGCGTCCGGGGCGCCCACATAGTCGAAAAGCTTGTAGGGCCGCCCGGTCAGATCGCCCACCTGCTTCATGGCCTCTTCGACGATGGCGGCCAGCTTTTGGTAATACGGCGTGACGGCCTCGCGGTTCTGGAAATAAACATCCGGGTTCTGGGCCGTGCCCCGCAGTTCGGGCCGCTCGGGGTTGACGCCCCGGGCCCGAAATTTGGCCACGGCGTCCCAGTCCACCAGTTTGGCCATATCATCGTAGTCGATCATCTCGATTTTCTGGATTTCGTGGGAAGTCCGGAACCCGTCGAAGAAATGGAGAAACGGCAGACTTCCTTTGATGGCGGCCAGATGCGCCACCAACCCCAAATCCAGGGCTTCCTGCACCGAAGCCGAACCCAGCAGGGCGAAACCGGTCTGGCGAACGGCCATGACGTCCTGATGATCGCCGAAGATGGACAGCGCATGGGCGGCGATGGCCCGGGCCGTCACATGGAGCACGCCCGGCAACAGCTCGCCGGACATTTTGTACATGTTGGGAATCATCAGCAACAGGCCCTGGGAGGCGGTGAAGGTGGACGTCAGGGCGCCCGAGGCCAGGGACCCGTGGACCGCGGCGGCGGCCCCGGCTTCCGACTGTAGTTGCCGGACCGTCATGGGATAGCCGAAGATGTTCTTGCGCCCGCCGGCGGCCCATTCGTCGGCGATCTCGCCGATGGGAGAGGACGGGGTGATGGGGTAAATGGCGGCCACATCGCTCATGGCGTAGGCCACATGTGCGGCGGCGGTGTTGCCATCGATGGTTTTCATTTTTTTTGCCATGGACTGACTCCTTTACTCGCTGTGATGTTTATGGGACACCAGAAAATCCAATGACCCTAAAAGTTCGATATTCCGATATATTTTGTTGCGATGTCCTATTCGCAAAAGATAAATTGAAACGTCGTCGAAAGAAAAAATCATCCTGTAATTTTTCAGAACCACGACGCGATAAATGCCTTTTAGTCCCGACATCCGGCGGATATTCAATTTGAGGTCGAACAGATCTTCCGCCATTAGGCTTGAAATCTCAAAAGCCTCTTTTTTGACGGCATCGGGCAGTTTTTTAATGTCCCTGCCAAACCGCTTCGTTCTCAGGGTTTTCCGCTTACCGGACAAAATCTTGGTAACTGCTGACTTCGTCCATGTCGCCGATTTCGACCTCGGTCAGCGCATCTTCCAAACCTTCAAGAAATTCAGCCTGGTACAGTTCATTGGGAGAGACGATTTTCTCCATGAAGGTCTGCAATGTTTTATACGCTTCCAGCACCCTGGCGAATTCCTCTTCGGAAATTTCTATGCGGACATTCGGCATGGCTTATAACAACCCCTCGAAAAAATCATTGCCCTTGTCGTCCACGATGATGAACGCCGGGAAATCCTTGACGGTGATTTCGTAGATGGCTTCCATCCCCAGTTCGGGGTACTCCAGCAACTTCATGTCGGTGATGCAGTCGCGGCCCAGACGGGCGGCGGGGCCGCCGATGGAGCCGAGGTAGAAACCGCCGTATTTTTTGCAGGCGTCGGTGACGATTTTGGAGCGGTTCCCCTTGGCCAGCATCACCATGGAACCGCCGCGTTCCTGGAAGATGGGGACGTAGGAATCCATGCGGCCGGCGGTGGTGGGGCCGAAGGCGCCGGAGGCGTAGCCCTCCGGGGTCTTGGCCGGGCCCGCGTAATAGACGATGTGGTCCTTGAAATATTGGGGCAGATCCTCGCCGGCGTCCAGCCGTTCCTTGAGCTTGGCGTGGGCGATGTCCCGGCCCACGATGATCTTGCCGTTGAGCTTCAGGCGGGTGGCCACCGGGTACCGGCTCAGCTTGGCCCGGATGTCGTTCATGGGCCTGTTCAGGTCGATCTCCACGGCCCCCTCGCCGATTTCCGTTACGCCGGGCAGGTATTTGGACGGATCGGTCTCCAGTTTCTCCAGAAAGATGCCCTCTTGGGTGATCTTGGCTTTGATGTTCCGGTCGGCGCTGCACGAGACCCCCATGCCGATGGGGCAGGACGCGCCGTGGCGGGGCAGCCGGACGACGCGGACATCGTGGCAGAAATAGCGGCCGCCGAACTGGGCGCCGAGGCCCAATTCACGGGAAGCCGAAAGCA
This sequence comes from Desulfobacteraceae bacterium, assembly GCA_011390065.1. Classification (GTDB taxonomy): domain Bacteria; phylum Desulfobacterota; class Desulfobacteria; order Desulfobacterales; family JAABSP01; genus JAABTD01. The sequence continues at coordinate 6,379 of JAABTD010000112.1, read as the reverse complement.
GTTTCGCTTCCAGATCCAGGTCCCGGAAGCCGCGGCCGGTCTCGCTTCCGGTGGTGGGCAGGCCGTCCAGATAGCCGGCCGAGGCCAGCTTCACCGTCTTGAGGTTGAATTCAGCCGACGTGCCGCCGATGACAAAGGCCAGGTGATAGGGCGGGCAGGCCGCCGTGCCGAGGGTCTTCATTTTGGCGGTCAGAAAATCGACCAGGGTTCCCGGGTTGAGAACCGCCTTGGTTTCCTGGTACAGATAGGTCTTGTTGGCCGATCCGCCGCCTTTGGCGATGCAAAGGAATTTGTAGGCGTCGCCCTCCGTGGCGTAAATCTCGATCTGGGCGGGCAGGTTGCAGCCGGTGTTTTTCTCTTCGTACAGGGTCAGGGGAGCGTTCTGGGAGTACCGGAGATTGCCTTTTGTGTAGGCGTTGAACACGCCCCGGGAGAGGGCCTCTTCGTCGGAGAACCCGGTCCAGACCTTCTGTCCTTTTTTGCCCATGATGACGGCCGTGCCGGTGTCCTGGCACATGGGGAAAATCATCTCGGCGGAGATGACGGCGTTTTTGAGCATCTCCAGGGCCACATAACGGTCGTTTTCAGTGGCCTCGGGATCATCGAAGATACGGGCCAGGGATGTCAAATGGGCCGGCCGGAGAAGGTGGGACACATCCGTAAATGCCTGTTCCGCCAGGAGGGTCAGCCCCTCCGGGGCGACCTTCAGGATGGTGTCGCCCTGGAAATCGGCCGTATCGACATAATCCTTGGTCAATCGACGGTATTCGGTCTTGTCCGCGCCCATGGGAAGCAGTTCCTGGTAGGCAAATTCAACCATTTTTCGGTCTCTCCTTTTCTTTTTCTTTCTATTCCGGCTGGTTGCGGGGCGCTGTCAGTCGGTGTAACATTGTTACTCCCATCCTCTCTATCGTATAGAACACCGTCCTTTCCATGTCAACACCTTCTTGATAATGGCTTCTACTGACGATTATTTGTTTTTTTTAAACGACCTTCATTCGCTGAATCCCGGGGCGTAACAAAGTTACTCACCACCGATGCGGGCGAAGGCGGCCACAGAATTCGGACCAGTCCAGATCCCCCCGGATGCCCGGCCGGGTGAGGGTGAAATCATACCGGACCGGGTCCTCGGGGCAGATGGCGGAAAAACCGGCGGTGATCTCCAGGGCGGTTTTCATGTTGGCGCACCGGCGGTCCGTCAGGCCCAGCCGCCGGGCCATGCGGTGCATGTGGACATCCAGGGGCACGATGAGCTTTTCAGGGGAGACATCCTCCCACCCGCCGGGGTCCACCGCGTCCTTTCGCACCAGCCACCGGAGCATCAGGTTCAGCCGCTTGCAGGCGCTGCCTTTGCCGGGTCTCGGCATGAGGTGTCCCGGATCGGACGGCGCCCGCTCGATCAGCCGGTTTGCAAACCGGGTCAGCGCCGGCAGCACGGTTTCGTCGGACGGATGCAGACCCGCCGTGAAACAGCTTTGAAGGGCGCCATACTCCAACAAAATGGACCGGGCGGCCGCCAGCAGACCCGCCACATGATCGCCGGTGGCGAATCGGTGGACGAAACCGGCCATCCGTTCCCGGACGGCGTCAGGGGAAACGGCGATGAGGCTTCGGGCCGGCGTGGGCCCGAGGATCTCCAGCACCGCGGACACGCTTTTCAGAATGGTGCGGACCTGGCCGTAGGCAAGGGAAGCGGCGATGAGGGCCGCGATCTCCCGATCCGCCGGGTCCGGATAATCGTACAGGAAGGCGATGGGATCGGGATCGACGTAGCGCCGTCGATTGTAGCGGCGGTAAAGCCCCTCAAGATGGGATCGGCAGAGGGAGGCGATGGGCGCCGTCTCGTTTCCGGACGCCGTCAACCGCTATTCCCTGAAGGCCTCCAGCTTTGGATCGGGCATCCCGATCAACTCAATCTGATCATGCTCCACGGCAAAGACGTGGGCATAGAGGTTGGAAATCCATTGCTTGCCCTCCTGCGTCACCCGAAGATACCGAAGGCCGTCCTGGATGTAGGGGCTGACCACGTTCCAGTAGAATTTGGCGTAATTTTTCCGCATATCTTCCGGATTTTTATAGCCGATGTTCTGATTGGCGCCGATCTCTTCAAACTCGAAGTAAAGGGCCGGGATCTTCCGGAGATAGTTGGGATCGCCCAACTGGCCAATAAAATCGGCGGCCCGCATGAGGCCGCCGTAATCCCGGGTGTCCCGGTAGGCTTCGTCGTCGGGGACGGGAAACCGGGTCATTTCAATGAAAGCGCTGATCCGTTCGGCATCCACGTCCACCAGCAGGTTTTTGCTGAACCGCTCCCGGATGAAGAGCTGGGCGCGGTCAACGTGATAAGGGGCCAGGACCGCGCTGGAGCCGCCGGGCGGAAGGGTCGCGGTTTCGCCGTTGACCCCTGTGGCGTATTTCCCTTCCCGGTCGTTTCGGCAGATCCCTTTGACGTAGCCGATGTCGTGGCACAGCAGGGCCATGATGTAGTGGAGCCAGTCCCGGGGTTTGACCCCGCCCTCGCTCAGGTGCTTCCCCCGCAGGATCTCCTGTCCGGCCAGCGCCACCATGATGGTGTGCTCCACATTGTGGTAAAGCGTATCGCAGTTGGCGATGTTTTCCAGCGCCAGATACCCAGCCCATTCCAGGATATTGGACAGGTCCGGCTTCACCTGACCATAGGTTTTCTGGTAAGTCGTCTTGATCTCCCTGACAAAGGGCTCGATGATCAACTGCTGGGTATTGAGCATGGACTTTTTCCTTTTTTTCAACCATCGATTTTCCGCATCAGCAGATGCCAATCTTCATCGACCATTGCCTGGATGGCGCTGCAATCCGCCTCTCCCAAATGTTTGAACCGTCCCTGGGCTTCGAGATAATCCGTCACCGGGCGATCGCCGCTTTCGTTGAGGGTGTAGCGGACGCCGTCCGCCACCTCGTAAAGGGGGAAGATGTTGGTCTGGACCGCCAACCGGGCCACGGCGATGGTCATGTCGGACGGAACCCGCCACCCGGTGGGGCAGGTGGCGTAGACGTGGATGAAACGACTGCCGCCCTTCAGATTCCTGGCGGTTCTGAACTTGCGCATCATGTCGTCCGGATAGGCGATGCTGGCCGTGGCCGCATAGGGAATGCGATGGGCCGCCAGGACCTCCACGATATTCTTCTTGCGGGTCGCCTTCCAGCCCTTCCCCGGAGTGGTGGTGGTCCGGGTTCCGAAAGGCGTGGCGGAACTCCGCTGGACCCCGGTGTTCATATACGCCTCATTGTCGTAGCAAACGTAGAGAAAATCTTCGTTGCGCTCCACCGCGCCGGAAAGGGACTGGAACCCGATGTCGAAGGTTCCCCCGTCGCCGGCCCAGGCGGTCACCACCGTTTCGACATCCCCCCGTCTGTCCAGGGCGGCCCGTAGCCCGCTGGCGGCGGCCCCCGCCGTGGCGAACGCCGTATGAAGCACCGGGATCTTCAACGCGGTCTGGGGATGGGGGCCGGCGATGATGGCCCAGCAGCAGGCCGGAATCACCAGCATGGTTTTTTCTCCCAGGGCCTGAAGGGCGAATTTCATGGCAATGACGGCCCCGCAACCGGGGCAGCCGACGTGGCCGGGGTACATGAGGTCGCCTGTCTGGCGAATTGGCGGGGTCACGGTCATAGGGTCTCCCGATCAGTTGGGCGGATTGAGACCCACCCAGACGCTCTCCGCCTCGGGAACCGCCTGTTCGCAGGTCATCCGGTAGATGGTCTCCAGGGTATCGACGGTCACGTCCCGGCCGCCCAGGCCGGCGATGTAGCCGAAGACCGGGGGGTGGGCCTTTCCGTTGTACAAGGCCGCTCGAATCTCCTGGGCGAAGATGCCCGAGGCCCCGAAGGAGAAGTTCCGGTCCAGCACGGCCACTTTTCCGGCAGCGCCCAGGACCGATCGGATCTCCCGCACCGGAAAGGGGCGAAACATCTTGAGTTTGACCATGCCGACCTTCTCCCCCCTGGACCGGAGGCGGTCGATCACCTGGCGGCCGGTGCCGGCCGCCGTCCCGGTCAGCACCAGGATCGTCTCCGCATCGTCGCAGGCCACCGCCTCCATGACCCCGTACCGGCGGTTGAAAATATCGGCAAAAGCGCCCTCTACCGCCGCGAAAGCCTCGGGCACGCGCTCGAAACCCTTTTGAATGTCCCGGCGCATCTCCATATAAACCCCCGGCGGCGCCATCTGACTCATGGCGCAGGGGTCATCGCAATCTAATTTGATCCGCGGTTCCAGCGACGGCAGGAACCGGTCCACATCGGCCTGGTCGGGCACGTCCACCGGTTCGTAGGTATGGGAGAGGAAAAAGGCGTCGAGCACCACCATCACGGGCAGGTTGACGGCTTCAGCCAGGCGAAAGGCCTGGAGAGTGGTGTCGAGGACCTCCTGGCCGTCTTCGACATAGAGTTGAATCCAGCCGGTGTCCCGCTGGGCCAGGCTGTCGGTCTGGTCCATCCAGATGTTCCATCCCGGCCCCAGAGCCCGATTCACTTCCGCCATGACGATGGGCAGCCGGGCCGCCGAGGCCCAGTGGAGGAGTTCATGCATCAGGGCCAGGCCGTGGGAGGAGGTGGCGGTGAAGGTCCGGACGCCGCCGCTGGCCGCGCCGATGACGGCGGCCATGGCCGAATGCTCGCTTTCCACGCAGATGAACCGGGCATCCATGCTCCCGTCGGCGCAGTATTCGCTGAGAGCCTCCACGATATGGGTCTGGGGGGTGATGGGATAGGCCGACACGACTTCCACCCGGGCCATTCGGACCGCTTCCGACACGGCGTGGCTGCCTTCCAGGACCGCCTTCATATCCCCTCCTCTGTTTCCAGGATCATGGCGTTTCTGGGGCATTCCACCACGCAGATGCCGCATCCTTTGCAGTAATCGTAAAGGATCCGGCGGGATTCGGACCCCCCGCCGCTTTCGTTTTTCATCACGGCCACCTCCGGACAGAAAAGCCGGCAGTTGTCGCAGTCGTTGCAGAGGCCGCAGTTGAAGCACCGGGCCGCCTCTCCCGGGACGTCGGCCCCGCACAGGCCCCGTTCCACCTCGTCAAAGGAGCGGACCCGTTCCGCGGGGGGCGAAATCGCCGGCCGTTTTCGGGAAGAATGGGTAAAATAGGCGGTGTTGATCTCCTCGAAGGCCACTTCGTGGGACGCCCGCCACCCCCGCGCGCCCTCCAGATAGATCTCCATGGAGAGCGACGATCCGGAACCCACCCGGCAGCCGGCCAGCCGATGGGGCGCCGTTTCCGCCCCCTCGCGGAACAGCGAATCCAGGGCCATGGCCCCGGCTTTGCCCGAAGCGATGGCGTCGGCCACGCTCTGGACGGGGTTGGTCAGGTCCCCGCCAAAGACCGTGGGCAGTCGCCGCTGGACCAGGGTGCAATGGGCCAGTCGGATCGTCCCCGGTTCGTTTTCCGACGGCATCAGCCATTCCGCCGCCGGCGATGCGCCGATGGCGGTGTAGACCGCTTCCACATCCAGGGTTTCGGTCGCGTCGCCGTCGGGGACCACCCGGGCCCGGCCGTCCGGACCGGTTCCCGCCATCTTCATGGACTGGAGGGTCAGGCGGCAACCCTGCTCGGTTTCATCGATCCGGACCGGGGCTTTCAGTTCCATGAGGCGGACGCCCTCTTCCAGGGCCATTTCCGCCTCCTGACCGAAGGCGGGCATGTCCTCCCGTCGGCGGCGGTAGACGATCACCGGTTCCGCCCCCAATCGTCGAAGGGATCGGGCCAAGTCCACGGCGGTGTTGCCGCCGCCGATGATGGCCGCTTTTTGCGCCCGGACACAGGGGTCCGGCCCCTGAAGGTCCCGTAAAAACCCGAGGCCATCTCTGGCCAGTTCCTCTCCGGGAATTTTCAGGGCGATGGGGCGTCCCAGACCGCAGCCCAGAAAGAGCGCGTCGTAGGTCTGTGCGGCTTCGTCGAGAAACGCCTCTGTCGCCGGCTTGCCGGTATAGATCTTGACCCCCAGATCGACGATGCGGCCGATCTCGGCGTCGAGGACCGCTTCGGGCAGCCGGTACCGGGGGATGCCCCACCGCAGCAGTCCGCCCGCCTGATCGGCGGCTTCAAACACGTCGCACTCATATCCCAGGATGGCCAGAAAATAGGCGGCGGACAATCCCGCAGGGCCCGCGCCGGCGATGGCGACCCGCTTGCCGGTCGGCGGACGGACCGGCTCGGCCGATCGGCCTTCACGGATGGCGGCGTCTCCCAGAAACCGTTCCACCTGGCGGATGGAGACCGTTTCATCGAACGCCCCCCGGTTGCAGGCGCCCTGGCAGGGGTGGAAACAGACCCGGCCGCAGACCGCCGGAAAAGGGTTCTCCCGCAAGATCGTTTCCCAGGCCGCGCCGGTT
>JAABTD010000325.1 GCA_011390065.1 Desulfobacteraceae bacterium | reverse complement strand
TAGCCGTTTTCCAGGAGATCGGTCCGCACCGCCTCCCGTTCGGCTTCCCATCGTTCCAGGTCCGCCGGAAAGCCGTAATGGCGGGCGATGTCGATTCCCCGATCCATGGCCACCCAGCACATGAGCTTGGAATGGACCACGTGATGGGGGCCGGTCCGCAGCTCCCAGATGCCGTAATCCTTCTCCCGCCAGATCTCCACCACATGATCCACCAGGGATCGGATCCATCCCCAGTAATCGGGGTCGATCTTGCCGGCGAATCGGGACATGGCGAAAAACATCTCCAGCAGTTCGCCGTAGATGTCGTGCTGGCGCCGACCGACATTGAACTGGCCGATGTTGACGGGGCGGGACCCTTTGTAGCCGGACAGATGGTCCAGCCGCCGTTCGCCGGTAGGCGGTTCCGGCGTCCGCAATTGGTAAAGGATGTCCAGATCCGCCGGTCCGGTTTTTCGGAGGATCCCTTCGATCCAGGTCATGTAACGGGAGACTTCTTCGGTATGGCCCAGTTCGAAAAGGGCGGTCAGGGTCATGCTGGTGTCCCGGATCCAGGAGAACCGGTAGTCCCAGTTGCGTTGCCCATAAACGATGGTGGGAAACGAACAGGTCCCGGCGGCGGCGATGGCGCCCGTCTCCCGGAACTGGAGCAGCTTCATCACCAGGGCGCTCCGGTCCAGGATCTCCTGCCAGAACCCGCGGCTCGGATATTTGCCGGTTTCCCGGGCCCGCACCCAGTCTTTCCAGTAGGTTTCGGTTTCCCGCAGCATCTTTGCCATGGCCGGCGCGTCGGGCGGGTCCGCCATGTCGCCCCAGGCCAGCCCGAGCCAGAGCGCATCCCCCTTGGAAAAATCGATATGGACGTTTTCCGCGTCCCACCGCATCGGTTCCGAGGCGAACAGGGTGAGCGTCTCTTCGCCGGACCGGGCGATCCATCGGGTCGCCCCCGCCTCGGCCCATCGGGGCGTCTTTTTGCCGTATTGGAACCGGGGGGTGCATTGGATTTCCAGGGACAACGCTCCGGAAACGCCGGTGATGCGGCGCAGCAGCAGGCTGTTTCCCGCCGGATCGCCTTCCGCGGACGACCCGGTGGGCATGAAATCGACCACCTCCGCCTCGCCCGTTTGGGTCCGGAACAGGGTCTTGAGGATATGGGTCCGGGGAAAATAGGACTGAACCGAATCCCAGGCGCCGGCCGGCCGGATCCGGAACCGGCCCCCTTTTTCGTCGTCCAGGTTGGCCGCGAACACCGACGGGGAATCCATGTAGGGCAGACACATCCAGTCCACGGACCCATCCGTCCCGATGAGGGCCAGGGTCAGGCCGTCCCCCACGATGCCGTAGTCGCCGATCCGCTTGTATCCCATCGGTTTGCCCCCTTTCGCTGCGCCGTTCATGTTTTGACCGCTTGCCGGTCCGTTCCGTCGGCTTTGTTATGAACGATCCTATCAGAAAATCCCGGCCGAAACGACCTGTTTTTCTTTTCCAATATCCAAAATAGGGTCCGAACCCGGTCGATTTCCGGTCTATACCCCATTCCATTTTCACCCCTTCCGGCAATAGTCTATCAGAATATTTTCTTGAAGATGTTCATTCTCCATGCCGAACATCCGTTACCGAACGCGCTAACAGAGGAGATCATCCATGCCCAGAAAAAAAATCGATCTCAAGTACGACATCGACTATCTCTCTATCCTCGAAACAGACGGTCAGGTGGATTCGGATCTGGAACCCGACATCGACGACGACCGGCTCCTGGATCTGCACCGGGCCATGCTGCTGGGCCGCCGCTTCGACGAGCGGATGCTGAAGCTCCAGCGGTCGGGGAAAATCGGCACCTTCGCGCCCATCCACGGTCAGGAGGCCTCCCAGCTCGGCGCGGTCGCGTGCCTGGAGGAGGAAGACTGGCTCGTCCCCTCCTTCCGGGAGACCGCGGCCGAGATCTGGCGGGGCAAATCCCTGGAAAACGTCCTGCTGGCCTACGCCGGGTTCAACGAGGGGGCCCATGTGCCCAAAGGGGTCAACAACCTGCCGGTCTCCGTGCCGGTGGGCACCCAGACCCTCCACGCCGTCGGCCTCGGTTACGCCATGAAGCTCAAGGGAACAAAAGAGGTCGCCATGGTCTTTTTCGGCGACGGCGCCACCTCAGAGGGCGACTTCCACGAGGCCATGAACTTCGCGGGCGTGTTCCAGACGCCCACCATCTTCATCTGCCAGAACAACCACTGGGCCATCTCCATCAAGCGGTCTCACCAGACCCGGTCCGAAACCATCGCCCAGAAGGCCCTGGCCTACGGCATGCCCGGCATCCAGGCCGACGGCAACGACGTCCTGGCTGTCTACGCGGCGGCCAAAGAGGCCGTGGACCGGGCCCGGTCCGGCGACGGCCCGACGTTCATCGAGTGCGTCACCTACCGGATGTCGGTCCACACCACCGCCGACGATCCCAAGCGGTACCGGTCCGACGAGGAGGTCGAGAAATGGAAGGAGCGGGACCCCATCGACCGGTTCCAGAAGTATTTGAAGGGCAAGGACCTCCTGTCGGACGACGATATCGAAAAGATCGAATCCGAGATCAAGGACGAGATCAAAGCGGCGGTGAAAGGCTGGGAGAAGCGGATGGCGGAGCTGACCGATCCGTCCTGTATGTTCGACGACCTGTACGCGGAACTGCCGCCCTATCTGGTCGAGCAGAAAGAAGCCTTCGAAAAGACGCTTTCGAGCTGAGGGGATACCGGAAAGGGGGATGTCATGGCGAAGTTGACGATGGTTCAGGCGATCAATCTGGCGCTGCACCAGGAGATGAAAAAAGACGAGGACGTGGTGGTTCTCGGCGAGGACGTGGGCGTGGACGGCGGCGTGTTCCGGGTCACCGACGGGCTCATCGACGAATTCGGCGAAGAACGGGTGATGGACACGCCCCTGGCGGAATCGGGCATCGCCGGATTCGCCATCGGCATGGCGCTTTACGGCCTCAAGCCGGTGGCGGAAATTCAGTTTTCCGGGTTCGCTTATATCGCGTTTCATCAGATGGAGGCTCACGCGGCCCGGCTCCGGGGCCGCTCCGGGGGCCGGTTCACCGTACCCATGGTGCTGCGGATGCCCTACGGCGGCGGGGTCCGGGCACTGGAACACCATTCCGAGAGCCGCGAAGCCTACTGGGCCCACACGCCGGGGCTCAAGACCGTCATCCCGTCCACGCCCCGAAACGCCCGGGGCCTGCTGGTCAGCGCCATCCGGGACCCCGACCCGGTGATCTTCTACGAACCCAAGGCCTCCTACCGGGCCTTCAAGGAGGAGGTCCCCGACGAGGAAGAAACGTTTCCCATCGGCGAATCCCAAATCGTCCGGGAGGGCGACGACCTGACGGTCATCGCCTACGGCGCCATGATGCGGCCCACCCTGGAGGCGGCCGACAAGCTGAAGGAAGACGACGGGATCGACTGCGAGGTGATCGACCTGTTGACCATCTCCCCCCTGGACGACGCGAAATTCACCAAATCGGCCCAAAAGACCGGCCGGATTCTGGTGGTCCATGAAGCGCCGCGAAGCTTCGGACCCGGGGCCGAAATCATCACCCGGCTGGTGGAAAAATCCTTCGTCTACCTGGAAGCGCCGGTCCGCCGGGTCACGGGATACGACGTGGTGATCCCCCTGTACCAGCGGGAGTTCGACTACCTGCCGGGGGTCGACCGGATCGTCAGCGCGGCCAGGGAAACCCTCGATTTCAAAGCCTAACGGAATAGGAGACGCAATGGACTACGAATTCAAGATGCCGGACCCGGGCGAAGGCATCCACGAGGCGGAGATCGTCGACGTGCTGGTGTCCGAGGGCGATGACGTGGAGGAAGAGGACTCGGTCCTGGTCATCGAAACCGACAAGGCCACCAATGAGATTCCCTCCCCTGTCACCGGCACGGTGAAAAAAATCAACGTCGCCGCGGACGATACGGTCAACGTCGGCGACGTACTGATGGTTTTCGATGTGGCGGAGGAAGAGGCTGAAAAGACGGAGGAGGAGGCGCCGTCGGAAGAAGGGGAGGAAGGGGAGGAAGCAGAACGCGAGGAGGAACCGGCGGAGGCGAAAAAAGAGGAAAAGCCGGAACCGGAGAAAAAGAAGAAAAAGACTGAGGAAAAGCCGGAGACCGATGAAAAACCGGAGACCGATGAAAAAGAGGAGACGGGCAAAAGGAAAGACCGTCCCGTGCCCGCCGCCCCCTCCACCCGCCGACTGGCCAGGGAGCTGGGGGTGGACCTCCACGATGTCCCGGCGTCGGGTCCCGGCGGACGGGTGCTGGCGGAAGATGTGAAAGCCTATGCCGAAGGGGAGAAAAAAGCGCCGGAAAAGAAAGAGAAAGAGGCGGCCGGGGAGAAAAAGCGGCCCGAAAAGCCGGCCCCCGAACGGAAGGCCCCGGCCGAAGCGCCGGAACTCCCCGACTTTACCCAGTGGGGACCGGTGGAACGGCGTCCCCTCCGGTCGATCCGCCGGGCCACGGCCCGCCGGATGGCCCAGTCGTGGGAGCAGATCCCCCACGTCACTCACGGGGACGAA
>JAABTD010000464.1 GCA_011390065.1 Desulfobacteraceae bacterium | reverse complement strand
GCCATGCGGAAGTCAGCAGAGGGCATAGTAGCCGACGGGCAACGAGCCGCGATGAAACAGGCGCGGAGGTCTCACCCCGGCGAAGGCCCGAACGGTCCCCGCCCGAATGGACGCGGGTAAATGGTTGTGGTTGTAAAAGAGCGTATACTTGCCGACATATTGCAACAGTCGTTGAAATGTCGTCATCGTTGAGTTCTTGAAGACCCGGCAGGTTTTCTTACCTGCTTTAACCAGCCGAACCGCCGCTTACGGACCCGTATGAGCGGTGGTGTGGGAGGGGGGAGCCGTGAGGCTTCTCCCTATCCCCCATGGCATTTCTTCTTTTTCGCCCTTTTCCATATGAACGGGATCGCCACCAGTCCAACCAAGAAGACAATTCCTCCTGTTTTATAAAACATGCCGGCTACAGAACTGTGGAAGTCGTATCTGGCCTGAAGTTCTGGTGTTGGATCCTGATATGGAATTCCGGCAAACAAGACATCGTAAACAAAACCCATAATAACGATTACGATACCCAATACTGACACACAGATGCTCTTGATGAATCTCATGCTTCTCCTGCCAACCATTTATTATCATGCAAATTTTCTCTGATAAATCTTGGTTCGCTTGTTATCAGGGAAAGTTTGCTCTTGACAGACCCCTTTACCTTCTTTGCAAAAATGGAAAAAAATTGTAACCTTCTGAAACTTTACGAAAATAAAAACCGTGTCAAGCAAAAAAGGCCAAAAACTAATGGATGAAATCCGCGATTACATGCGGCTTCTATTCCCCGCTCTGGGGCGCGGTGATAACGGTGGAAGCTCCGCCGTAAAACCCATGGCCATCGACAGAGCCGATAAAACCAGAGTTCCACAATAAAATAAAGCCGATGGCCAGGAACCAGGTTTGATGCTGGAAAGGCATCGTTTTCATGCGTTGTCCTTTCAGAAAACATATCCATGGCATCTTCTTTACGAATCTGGTCGGGAATCTGGTCAATTTCCAATAATATATACTTTTACAGGGCAGGAAAATACGTCTGTGATATTTAATGGATTATTATAGGAACAGGACCAATTTGTCGTAATCCAAAACCAACCGCAAATGTAAAAATTCCAAATAGTAAGAATAAAAAGCCCAAAAATCGAAAACAAATCATTGGACCTAAAAAAACCCCAATTTTTGATTCACGAGGAGCAATCATTAGCCATATGCCAACCCATGTTATCGCTAATCCAATTATGATATATTGTATTGTAATTTTAAACAAAATATTTATACTCCTTGATTAGCTTTCCTCATAACGAGTCAGCCAAGCCGGCGGCGAATTGTTGTGTCGCAACACCCACCTTTAATAATAAGGGCGGGGTGAGCACACGAAATGACGGCAATGAAGAGATGGGTTTTTTTCATTTCAAATGATTCTGCGGCATAACGCCCGCAACACCTGGCAATTTGGAGCGCAACTGAAAATTGATCCAAGTGATTGCGCTTGTTACACACTGAGCTTGGCCACATGCGTTTTTAGCTTCTCTTCAATTTGCATAAGCCGCAGAATAGGAGACCTAAGCTCTTTAGTTTCTTTTGCTGCATATTCTCGAAGCTGTATAAGACAGCGCAAGTACCTATCATTGACTACAGGCTCAAGCTCAACCCCAAATTCTGAACGTAAGTTTTCACTAATCTGCTCAATATCGCGAGTTTGGTTATTTTTCGCTCCTTCGCCCTGATTCTTCACGATAGGAGACCAAAGCATAAAATGCTTCTCGTAACCGCCAAAGTACTTATTTGCGTATTGGATATTCTTCCGAAATTTTTTAGTGAATCTATCGACATTGTCAGGTTGGCGATTTTTTACGTATTGAAGCCCTGTGACAAGATGTGTTGCAACCTCGCAGATATACACAATATTGTCTTTTGGATTTATGCCGACAACGTCTATTTCACCTTGAATATCGGGAGTGTAGAGGTTGTACTCAACAAAATCACACCCAAGGAAGTATTTAAGATACTCACCTACAACTTCTTCACCTGGATTTTGCACCTAACTCTCCTTAGACGTGTAACGGTAAGCTGAGGGGCCGGGCGACTTGAACCCGGAACCTATGGTAAATGTCTTCATTTTGTTAAACCACACACTTTCAAAAAGCCGCATTGTAAGCCCGGTCCCTCTCAAGCATTTGGTTCGCCGAAGGCTTCGGCTACTCGATGCTGCCAGCGCGTCGGATCACGATTGAGATGCATGATGGCGCCTACCAAGATGGAATCGCTGCGAACTTGGTATAGCACACCGAAGGGGTATCGGTCGGTGAGGCATCTCCGGGCTCGACATGAAAACACCGGCCAGGCTTCTGGATGGTGTCGGATCCGCTCGAATGTGCGTTGTACCTCTGCGGCAAATTCAAAGCCCAAGCCAGGGCGCTGTTCATTGTAGTAGTCGACGGCTTCGGCGAATTCGTCTTCCGCACACGAGAGGACGAGTATTCTCATCGCTGGTTGATCCTGGCCAGGACGTCCTCTGCTGGGGAAGCTGTGAGCAACCCTTTGTCGTATGCTTCGATCCTATATTCAATCTCTTCCGTCCATGCAGTATCGATATGGCTGTCCTCAGAGACATCGAAACTCTGGAAGAGGCGTTGAATCAACTCAGCCCTCTCAATGGGCGACAGGGCAAGCGCATCATTGAGAACTCTCTCCGTTGTAGCTGTCATATAGTCCACCTCGTCTTTGTTTTGGTTCTATTTAAGTATAGCCTACAATACGCAACTTCGTAACCTAGACCTGTGATGGTGAACGCCCGGCGTCAGGGGCGGCGCGTTTTTTGCGCCGTCCCTTGCACGCCGATGTTAAGCGTCCTCTGTCATGTTTGAGCTTTCATCCATGCGGTCTATCTCATCACCTTCAATTTCAGACAGCCTGTCTAATCCCTTATTCAAATGATCAAAGGCCGATGGCATATCGAGCTTTATTCCGAATTTTTTGTCGAAGGCAGAGAAAGTTTTTTCCAAATACTTTGCTGATAGATAAAGGTTATAAGGATCTATTGGGAATTCAGGATCTTCAGGCACTTGATGATATTGGTGTAAAGGATTTGCGCATTGCCTAAGGTTGTACCGCGCGATATGGTGCCACATTGAGTGAGTACATGCGCTAAACGGGGTATAGACGTAATTGTAGAAATCAATACAATCAGCTTCTTCCGCCATTCGACGGGTTGGAATTCCAGACCAGCCACCAACGTTGACTTCTGTCAAGAATGCAAATCGCTGTGAGTTGATCCACGATTCAGATGCTTCTATCATCATTTTTTCTTCAGATGTAGGATCTCTATCACCAATTTGAGCTTTGCGATGCTCGAGCTGGAGTTTAGCTTGCCCCAAACCGTACAGAACAAAATTCCGAGAGCGTTCTAACGGATCTTTTAGGACCCATGCAAGAGAGATATAAACATCTGCCATAGCCCGGAGGATTAGAGGTGCAATATGACCATTCCAGACTAGAGGATTTTCCGCCATTTATCTTGAAAGTGTAACTTGCCGGGCAAGCATAGCCCCAACCACTTCATGAATTTCATTCTGCGATAGGTCAATAGTCCACTTTTCCCATCTTTCCTTTAACTCAAGGCGGGCATTTCTAATAAAAGGCCTTATCAGTTCCTCGATTTTGCTGAAATCTTCCTGTTCACTCACTTGCTGATTCCTCGAAATAGCATTTGTCAATCTCAAGACCGCGATTCCAATAGTATTTTGGCCAGTTAGACGATTTCGGATAGTGGGGTTCAATAAAAAACATAAAAATGGAGGAACGAATGCTCGCGGCTACTTTTTCTGAGAGTTCTGTATGAGGGTATTTCTCTATCTCAGGAAACTTGGCAAGGGCTAACCCTTCAGAAACTTTCAAAACCCCTGAATCGAAAGCAAGCCAAATAGCTGTGGCTTGTACCATCATAGTATCTCGGGAAATCTTGTTGTACATTCCTCCAACTAAATTTTTCAGGCGTTCAATATCCTGCTTCTCCATCCCAGACGAATTGGGCTTAACTGAATACAAGAATCTTAAAGGACATTCAGGATATAGCGTAATCAATGGCAGGAGTGGCTTCTGAATATCAAATAAGTCCCCAGAAGCTGCAAGTTCACCTTGTAAACATGACTTTTCATCTTTTGTAAGCTCCACCAGAGCGCTGGCAGTTGCAAAGATATTCTTTTTTTCTGAAGAAGAGCACTTACGGGCAATTCGTGTGAACCTCGTAATTAGTGCCACACCTTCACGATGACCATGATAATCTTGGATAAGTGCTATCCATAAGAGTTCTGGCAGGATAGTTTTTACCCAGGAAATTTCACTCAACGGGCCTAACATATGCTGGAAAGGCGGGATAAAAGTCTTGCCGTAGCGTTTGTGATCTTGGAGAATCTTTTTTCTAGTCATAGCTTGGACTACTTATATAGTTTTGTAGACGCTTAACGATATTATTATACGGAAAATTTTCCGCATATCACTCATCTATATGTATTTAAAAGCATCTATATACAAAGATAAGTATCTACCTGTAGATAGTGAAAAAGCATCTAAGTATATATGCTATGCAAAAAGCCATGAAAAGCATATATATCCAGTTGCTTTCATATATATCTATATCCTTACCTATGCATCTATATATAGATATCTGTCAATTTCTCGGGCGACGGTCTTGACAGCATCTGTTTATAGATACAAGCATATCCATATAGATGCTTATACATGCCAGGATACGCCTGAATTTTGTATAATCCTCATCACCGCTTGACATTTTTTAAAACAAATTCCCAGAAACGACCTTTACGATTCCAAACGCCGCCAGCACTGCGCAGATGATTTTTTGGGCTTAACCTTTGCCTCCTTCTGCGTTGATCGTGCGTTCATACGGCGAAGATCCCGATAGAAAACGATTAAGCGATAGTTCTCTATACCTTAGATATAGGGCATAGCTCAAGAAAAAAATACGATCCTTCAACTGTGCGCAAATAGAGGAGGACATCCCCTCTGCGCCCGACTCGAAAAACAACGAAAATAGATCAGAATCGCCTACCGCAGCCGAAATTATGTAAACCGGATCGAAAACCTGTTTTTATTAAATACATAACAATCCTTCCAGTGAGGCGGACTCTGCTAAAAAGACAATTTTTTGAAATTTTTTGTGTTGGGATGTCGGAGTCAGCAACAGGAAACTCGTCAATACACCAATGTTTCGTACATCGCCACCATCCGCCGAAACGTCCGAACCCACGAAAACTTCTCCCGAACCCGCCGACTCCGCTCCACCCGCTCCGCTTCCCCCTGATCCAGCGCCCTGACCCGCTCCACCGCATCGGCCAGCGCCGGACCTCGCCTCGCTCCGCCAGGCATCGCATTTTGGCGGTCAGGTAGAATTTGACGCCCCCGCTGCGGGGGCTGTAGGGCTGGACGATGTCGAAGATTTTGGCCTTGATCATCGTTTCGGCCCTCGTTGGATTGACGCGAAGCGAAGGCGTCCGTTTTGTCTTGAGCTTTGGCCGAAACGACGATTATCGCCGATGATGCATTAGCGCCCTTCAGGGCGGTTTGGCCTGTAGGCCGGGGATTCATTCCCGGCCGGCGCCGCCACTTCCGAGGGATAGGAAATCAGGATGGCCAGGATGCGAAAGAAGGATAGCCAGGATGGCGGGTGAACCATCCTGGCTATCTTTCATATTACGGCCATCCGGGTTCCGAACAAAAGGATCAGCAACGCGCGATGGTTACCGAATGCAGGCCAGCAGGCCGGCGAGGCCGGAAATCGCGCCGCATCGTCGATGCACGCGATACGGGCAATGGGGTCAAGCGCCCCGGTGACCGGATTCAGGACGACATGGATGTCGGGCGTAGAATCGGTCCATAGCGCGTACAGCGACTGCCCCAGGGACTTCGTAACCCGATCGTCGCTGGCCAGCATGCCCTCGATGGCCGCCAGGGTTTCGGCGTCCGGCGATTCGTTGCCCGCGTAGTGGGCCGCAAAGGCGGCGACGATCATGGGCGTCAGGGCGTTGGCCTGTTCGGCCGGCAGCCCGTATCCGCCCTGATCGGTCGGCATTGTCAAACTGGCGTATACCAGGCTGTTGAGCCCTTCCAGCAGGTAGTTCTCGGCGTATTCGGGAAAGGTCATGAACCCGGTGTCGTAGTCGGGTTTTGAAAACCGAGACATCGTCCCCGCCGTCATGGAGTTTTTGGGCCAGGGCCGCCGCCGCTGCCGGGAACGCCTCGGAAAGGCCGAAATCTACATCGTCTTTGTCATCCTCATCGTCGTCCAGCACGCCCAACAGCGCTGAGATCGCCGTCCGATAGGAGATCACCGCCGTCAGGGCGTCGTCGTCCATGTCTTCTGTCGCCACGGGCGGCGTGGACAGGGGGTCGAAATCGAGGTTCAGGATCGAATGATAGACGGCATTGAAATTGCCGGCGGCGCCGGCCGTCCGGACCCGCAAAGGCCCCCGGGCGCTTCGGGACACCCGGACCGAATACCATCCCCGCTCGTCGGTGGGTTCCGACGACCGGTAGACCTCGCCGTCGGCATCCAGCACCTCCACGTGGAAATCGACGGCCAACTGGCGCCGCTGATCCCCGGTTTCATAGACAACACCCGGCAGGAGGTCGCGGAACTGGAAGCCGCCGTTGCGTCGGCGGACCGGGAAGCCGCCCGCCGTCTGGGCCACCGGATCAAGGGCGCCTGTCTTTGTTACGGATTCGACGATATGGGGGCCATGGCGGCCGGCATCGAAACGGCGGCGGCCGGAGACGAAGGGATGGAGGTGATTGGGGAAAAATGCGAG
Organism: Desulfobacteraceae bacterium; assembly: GCA_011390065.1. Taxonomy (GTDB): domain Bacteria; phylum Desulfobacterota; class Desulfobacteria; order Desulfobacterales; family JAABSP01; genus JAABTD01. The sequence continues at coordinate 2,679 of JAABTD010000464.1, read as the reverse complement.
GGGTTGAAAAGGAGGTCGGAGACGGTGGAGGTTCGGTTTGTCTAACGTCAGTCTGACGCCCGGCCCCGCCGGGGAATGAATCCCCCGGCTACATGCGTAACCCGGCTAAAGCCGGCTGAAACGGGTATGTTTGATGAGATAGGGTTAGAACATGCTGTCGATCTCATCGTCTGTAAATCCGAATTGCCGAAGGATGCGAAGAACATAGGCCGGAAAAAATTCACGACAGCCGGTATCGATGGGAACCACCCGTTTTGAATCGTCAACAAGGCGTATGTAGAGTTCATGATCCCCTTTGCCCTGTCTGTAGAACCGGCAGTCGTTTCGGTTCAATATCCGCAACAACTGCTTCATCTTGAGGGAGGGGATGTTTTTAGGCATACATGGCCCTGAGTTCGTATGCTTCCGTCAAGGGCTCCGGCTCTTCTATTGTGAGAAACTCATGGAGTTCTTTTATCGAAACCGGGGCGGTCAACACATCCGGTTCCGATTCCCAAATGGGCTTTAGAGATTCAATCGCTTCTTTAAGCTTTCCAATCGCTTCTTCTTTATTCTCCCCCTGTCCCGCCAACCCATTCTCCAGGCAGAGAGCGACCCAATAGTCCGAACTTTTTCTTAGAACGAATGTGTAAAAATCCATTTTCTCCTCCAATGCCTGACATTCGATGTCGCCGCGGCTTTTCTCACTTTCCATGCACCCGCAGTCTAAACAATTGTCGTCTTCAAGGCAACGACCAAATCCATCTCGTTGGAAATTTCGGCGGCCGCTAACAAATTTCTAACCCCATCCTAACCGAAAACTAACCCATTTCCATTATGGATGCCATTTGACAACCCGAAGGCGGCCTTGCCGCCCCTGCGGAAACCCCCGGGAAAGGAATGGCATATCTTGAAGCATCTTCTCGCCAAAATCAAACATGCGGGTCACGACCGGTTTTTCAACACGGTTCACGGTTCCCGGCTCATTTACAACACCTGCTGGGAAGATCCCCGCATCGACCGTGAGTTGCTGGAACTGGACGGCGACAGCCGGGTGGTGGTGATCACCAGCGCCGGGTGCAACGTGCTGGACTACCTGCTGGACGGCCCGGCCGAAATCCATGCGGTGGACGTCAATCCCCGGCAGAACGCCCTGCTTCAGCTCAAGCTGGCCCTGATCGGGGCGGGGGATTACGACGATTTTTTCGGGATCTTCGGCCGGGGACGGCGCACGGATTTCCAGGCCCTTTTCGACGGGATCGCGCATCGCCTGCCCCCGGAAGCCCGGGATTTCTGGGGCGACAAAGCCCGGTATTTCAATCAGCGGGGCCTGAAAAAATCCTTCTATTATTACGGAACCACCGGCATGGCCGCCTGGCTGTTCCTGAAATACCTGTACCTGACCCGTCCGCGTTTGCGGTCGCTGATCTTCGATCTGGTGGACGCCCGATCCCTCGACCAGCAGCGCCGGATTTACGATGAGATCGAAGGCCGGCTCTGGGGCGGCGTCAGCCGGTGGCTGGTGCGCCAGCCGGTCCTGATGACCCTGCTGGGAGTCCCGCGGCCCCAAATCCGGTTGATCCAGAATGAATACCCGGGTGGGTTGAGCCAGTTCGTGCGGGACAAGATGCGCCACGTCTTCACCGAGGTGCTGATGGCCGACAACTATTTCTGGCGGGTCTACATCACCGGCGAATACACCGCCGATTGCTGCCCCAACTACCTCCGCCGGGAACACTTCGGCCATTTGCGGGTCCGCGTCGACCGGGTGAGAACTTATACCGGGACCCTCAGCGCCTTTCTGAAGGAACACGGCGGCGCCTACACCCATTTCGTGTTGCTGGACCATCAGGACTGGCTGGCCTGGCACGCGCCGGAGGCCCTGGAGGAGGAGTGGCGTCTGATCCTTTCAAACAGCCGGCCCGGCGCCCGGATCCTGATGCGCTCCGCCGGCTTCCGGCTCGACTTCATCCCCCGGTCCATTGCGGCGGCCCTGCGGTTCCGGCCCGATCTGACGGAGCGGCTCCATCCCAGCGACCGGGTGGGCACCTATGGCAGTCTTCATTTCGCGGAGGTGGTATGAGCGAAACCCTTGAGGCCTACTACCGGTTTCACGCCGGCATCTACGATCTGACCCGCTGGTCTTTTCTTTTTGGACGGTCCGGCGCCATCGACCTGCTCTCAAGCCTGACGTCGCCCCGCCGGATCCTCGAGGTCGGGTGCGGCACCGGCAGGAACCTGATGAAACTGGCCGGGACCTTTCCGGAGGCCCGCGTCACCGGGCTGGATCTGTCGGCGGATATGCTCCGGCGCGCCCAGAACAAGACCCACGCCATAGCCCACCGGATCGAACTCGTCCACCAAGCTTACAACGGACCGATAGCGCCCGGAACCTTCGATGTCGTGCTCTTCTCCTATTCCCTCTCCATGATCAACCCCGGGTGGGAAACGGCCATCCATGCGGCCCGGCAAGACCTGCGGCCGGGCGGCCGGATCGCGGTGGTCGATTTCCACGATTCCCCCCTCTCCGGGTTCCGGTCCTGGATGGGCATGAACCATGTGCGCATGGAGGGCCACCTGCTGCCGGGACTTCGGTCGACGTTTCAAACGGAAACCTTCACCATCCGCTGCGGATACGTCGGACTCTGGCGCTACCTGATCTTCATCGGCGTCAAACGGGATCCGCCGTCCAAAGCGACC